>DATCTT010000028.1:0-6366 GCA_036567845.1 Candidatus Ozemibacteraceae bacterium
GGGGCGCGCCAACCGTGCGCTGGTGTGCGATCAGGGCGACTCCGCCGCCAAGCAGCCCTACGATGAGCACCACGCGGCTTCCGGCCCCGAACAGCATCACCGCATACAGCAGCGTCACGGCGAACCGGGCGACCCGGCGCACCTGTTCCGGCAGAAACCCCCAGGATGAACGGAACCCCGCCGCGAAGAGCATCACCAGCGACCACGCCGCGATCAGATTCGGATGCAGACCGCCCGCCGAGAGCCGCTTCCGCAGGAACACGGCGATATCGGGAGCATCGGCGATTCCGAGCTGCAGAGCCGCGAGACAGAGGGGAATTCCGCCCAACGCGAGCACGGCGAGCTCTTCCGCACCAGCGTTCCCATCGCGCGGTGCCGTGGCGAGAAACAGCATCGCCGCCGCAACCGTCGCCGTGACGGCGCAGGTCAGGTGTCCCGCGGGCCCCAGCCGGTGCACGGCAACAACCGCGAGCATGCCGAGAAACACCGGCACGGCACCCGCCGGGAATCGCGCTTTCCCGCTGCTCAGGACCACGCGGCGCAGGGCGGCGGCGAGAAACAGCAGGGTCAGGGGGGCCGCTTCCCAGCCGACCGACATGCCCAGGCCGAAACTGCGGGCCATCCCGGCGTCGAATGTGAGCCCGGCGTGGTACACCACGAGCAAGAACCGGCCGCGCTCGGTGGTGACGTTCGCCCAGGCGGCTCCAAGAGCCAGCCAGGCGACCTGGACGAGCGGTTGAAGTGCTTCGAGGCCCTCATACGCGTCGAGATGCAGCCTGCGCGAAAGGATAAGCCAGAGCAGGCCATCCTGCCAGGCCAGGCCGCGCCCATGGCCCCAGAACGCCAGCAGGCCGATCAGCCCGGCATCGACGAGCGGGCTCGACAGCAGGGCGGCCCCCGTCGGCTGTTCGAACCGGAACCACCAAACGGCAGCAAGAAGGACCAGAAAAATGCGCCGGATCGCCTCCGGCAGAGATGGGTTCCGGACGGGATCGCAGTCTGACACGGGGCGGCTCCAGAGTGAAGGGTGACGACGTTCCGAAAAAAATCTCCGGCAACGGCGAAGTCATGGTATACTGTGTCACCAGATTGGGCAAGCCGGCTTGACATGGCGCTTGATCTATGCTAGTTTTAAGCTCTCTCGGTCCATTTTTCTAGGGGGTACGAATCAATGTTTGCCGTCATCGAATTGGGTGGAAAGCAATTTTCCGTGGAGAAGGGTTCGCGCGTCCGCTGTGAAAAGCTCGACCAGCAGCCCAATGCCACGTTCGCCGTCGACCGCGTTCTCATGGTCAAGAGCGGCGAGAAGGTCCAGGTCGGTCAGCCCTATCTGAAGGGCGTGAGCGTGAAGGCCAAAGTGGTCTGCCACGGCCGCGGCCAGAAGATCATCGGCCTGAAATACAAGAACAAGACGAATTATCGCCGCCACTACGGGCATCGCCAGGATTTCACCTCGATCCTGATCGAGGAAATCTCGGCCTGATGGTGGTTGTCGAGTTTCCTCCGAGTGACGGAAACCGGCTGCGACTTCGTGTCACGGGTCATGCCGGCCACGGAACCAGGGGAAACGACCCGGTGTGCGGGGCCGTTTCGGCGCTTCTGCTGACCTTTCTGGGAGGCATGGAGACCGAAGTCGGGGCCGACATCACCGGGACGGCCGGGAATGGCGAGTGCGATGTCGTGCTCGAGGTTCCGGTCGGACGTCGTGAAGCCGCATCGATGGTCGCGGGAGTGTTCCGGTATGGATTCCGGAGACTTTCCGAGACGTATCCCGATGCGGTGATCGTTAAAAACGGATTATCCGAAAGGGGATGCAACAATGGCGCATAAAAAAGGTCAGGGCTCTTCCGTAAACGGACGGGACAGCAATGCTCAGCGGCTCGGCACCAAGAAGTTCGACGGCGAGCAGGTCAAGGCCGGCAACGTTCTCGTTCGCCAGCGCGGCACGCCGATCAACCCCGGCAAGAATGTCGGCATCGGCAAGGACGACACCCTGTTCGCTCTCGCGGACGGCAAGGTGAAGTTCGCCCACCGCCTCAACCGGCACTGGGTCGACATCATTCCGGCTTCCACCGAACAGCACTGAGCTGATTCCGGGCCGGAACGCGCCGCCCCGCCTGTTCGTCAGGCAGGGCGGTGCGTTTCTGTCTTCCGGCAGCATTTTTTTCTCAGCTCCGTGTATCGGAATGCCGATAGTACGAGTAGGGAAAAAAATTCGGAAGTCCGGAGGTGGAAGCGATGTCTGTCCAGGAACTGCTTGCGCTCTATCGCCACGCAGCTACCACGTGCTCCTGCTGCCGACGCATCGTCGCGCGGTATGAGCGATCGCTGACCCTCACGGACTCCGACCGCCGGCATCTCGAATACTGCATCATGCGCGCTGATTCGTGACGGGAACAATGCCGGCACCAGGTTGAGCCCTCGCAGGCCGGGGGCTTCTTGATCAAATGACGAGCGGGCGCTTCGACAATCGAAGCGCCCGCTTTTTATCTTGCTCGGAAAGGGATCAGCGTTTCGGGGCGACCCCGTTACGCAGCTTGAGATACTCGACCTTGGCCGTCTGGTATTCTTCGAAGGCCTTCATGATCTCGTCGGTCGGGGCCTGCTGGGAAACCTTGAACTCGTAATTCTGCTTCGCGAACAGGTACCGCTCGTAGGCTTCCTGGAGGGTCATCGTGCGGCCGGTCTGCGTCGAGGTGGTGTTACCAGAGGGCAGATCCCCGATGCCGGGCACATTGCCCGAGCTGGTCGTGGACGGGGACGTTGTGGTCGTCGTCGTGGCTGCCGGGGCCTGGGCGGTGGTCGCCGTCTGGGCCGCGGGGTTCCCGCCCAGCTTGCGAATCTGTTCCTGGGCGGCCTTGATGCGGTCGGTGGTCGGCGGGTGAGTCGAGAAGTATTTGGTGACCTTGGTCAGGGCATTGTCGTTGTTGATGCGGTTGAAGAAGGTGATCAGCCCGTTCGGGTTGTATCCCGCCTTACTCGTATACTCGACGGCGCACCGGTCGGCTTCGAACTCATCAACCCGCGAGAACTTCAGATTGGCGAAATACGAGGCGATGGCAGCGGCTTTCTGATACTTCTTCGTCTCGTCGGAAACGGTCATCAGGGCGACAACCGCCGTCATGATGCCGGCCTTCTCGGCCTGGCGGACACTGTGTTTCCTGTTCACGTGGCCCAGCTCGTGAGCAACGACGGCGGCGAGCTCATCGTCAGTCTTCGCGGCCTCGAGCAGCCCCTTGGTGACGTAGACATATCCCCCGGGGAGTGCGAAGGCATTGAGTTCCTTGCTGTCAAGCACGGCGAAATGATAATTCAGTTCCTTGCGCTCGCAGACCGGAACGAGTCGCCGGGCGACGTTGCCGAGCCGGTTGAGCATTTTCGCATCCCGGACGAAGCCGGGATCCTTTTTGAGAGCCTCATGGCCCGAAGCGCCGGCCGAGGTCTCCCATTTGCTCTCGAGGCCGCCGAACAGCTTGTCCCATGTCGAGGATTTCGCGGCGGCAAGCGCATCGGAAGACGAACCGCCGAACGTCTGCTGAAGCGCGGCATCGGTGCGGTCGAGCGTGCCGGCAACCTCGCCGAGCAGACCGCCGATATCGAACGCCCGTGCATGCCCCGGCAGGAACAGGGCCAGAACGACCAGAAGCCCGAACACCACCGAACGTGCGTTGCGCCTCATGACGATCCTCCATCGGCAATATCAGATTGGACAGGTATTTGCCAAATTGTACCGATGGGCCGGGAAAGCGTCAAGCCCGGCTCCGGAAGCGGGTCTGCGCTGTCATCCCATAACGGCAAGGCCCGGGGGGTCTCCTCATACAAGCCGGAGTTCCATCTCGATGTGGGAAAGGTTTTCCTCAAGGAACTCGTCCCCCCGCTGTTCGAACCCGAGACGGGCGTACAATTCGCGCACGTAGGTCTGGGCATGAAGCCGGACACGGGAGACCCCTTCGCGACGACACCGTTCGAGGAGAAAGGCCAGGATGGCACTCGCCACCCCGGCACGGCGAGCGGACGGGAGGACGGCGAGCCGTCCGATCCAGGCGATGCGGGGGTTGGCAGCATCGGGAAAAATCCGCGCGGCGGCGGCCGGTTCCCCATCGAGACGGGCGAGGACATGCACCGACCGCCGGTCGATCGCGTCGCGCTCGTGATCGAGCGGAACATGCTGCTCGTCAACGAACACCCGGCGCCGGATCTCGAACACGCGTTCGAGATCGTCCGGGGTCACCGCAACCCCCACGCTCACTCTGGCCGCCGGGGCAGTTATATTCATATATATTATTTAGCCTGTTGTTTTTTAAGCCCCGTCAGACGGTAGACGTCGAGAGGCTCCTTGCCCTTGACCTGGACGTTCTTCTCCACGCGATAATCGAACCGGTTCTGGAGCTGGGCGAACGTGCCCGCGTCGGCGACGATCTCGCCGTTGGCGGCGAGCTTCTCGAACCGGGCGGCGAGGTTCACTGCGTCGCCGATCGCCGTGTATTCCATCCGGCGCGAGGAGCCGAAGTTTCCGACGACGACATCCCCGGTGGTGATCGAGATGCCTAGACCGAGCGTGTGGCCCTTGATCAGCGGGGCGAACTCCTGCTTGAACTCGAGGAACACCTCCTGCAGCCGCACCGCCGTGTAGGCCGCGCGCATCGTGTCGTCGGGCTTGGCGATAGGGGCGCCGAACAGCACCATGATGCCGTCGCCCATGAACTTGTCGATCGTGCCGTGATTCCGCAGGATGATCTGGGAGGCACGCTCGAACCAGCCGTTCAGGATGCGGACGAGATCCTCGAGCTGGAGGACGGTGGTCATCGCGGTGAAGCCGCGCAGGTCGGCGACCATGATGGTCACTTTCTGGCGGCGGCCGCCGACCGCGGCACCGGTGGGATCCTGTTCGAGTTCGGCGACGACGTCGGGCGAAACGTACCGGCCGAAGGCGGCCTTCAGATCCTGCTGTTTCTTCTGGAACTCGGCCGAGGTGCGGATCGCCTGGTCGCGCTCGGATATCGCCGTTTCGTGACTCCGGCAGTTGTTCAGGGCCGAGGCGAGCACGTAGCCGAACGTGCCCAGCAGCGACCGGTTTTCGGTGCGCACCTCGTCGGAGTCCTGACGGACGACGTTCATGAGCCCGACGATGCGCCCTTTCACGGTGAGGGGCAGGGCCATCAGCGAATCGAGGGAACAGCTCGGCAGGATGGCGCGAAGCGTCGGGAGCTGGGCGCGGCCGTAGATGATGTTCGTCATGCCCTTTTCCGGATCGTATTCGCTCAATTCCCAGAAGTTCGGGGGAACGCGGATGACGAGGCCGTCGAGGCTGTTCGACGAGTAGCCGATCGTCCGGGCCGGCCGCAGCTCGTTCGATGTATAGTTAGCAAGATAGATAACGGCCTGCTGGACGCGGAAATACTTCTGCAGGATCTGGAACGCCTGGTCGAAAACGCGGTCCATATCCGTGAGACAGCCCAGAAGGCTGAACTGGAGAAGGAGCTGGTACCGGTCTTCCCGTTCATCGGTGTACTGTTTCTCCAGCTTCCGGTATCGGGCAAGCGGCACGGCGCCGCCGGCCACGAGCGCGTTGACGGCAGCGAAGATCGCGGTCAGGACAACGACGACGAACATGGCGGTCAAAAAATTGCCCGCGAGCCCCTGTGCAAGACACAGGCCGGCGAGGATCAGCGTGCCCGGCGTCAGGATCGCGGCCGCGATCGGGAGGAACACGTCGGCGTTGATGCTCATCGCCCAGGCGAGCAGGCCCGCGTTGAACAGCGTGCGGGGGAGGTTCCAGACCGTGCCGGCCCAGTAGATGGCAATGAGATCGGTCACCAGACAACCCGCCGCGCAGACGACCGGAACGATGATATTGCCGCCGGAAACGGCCGCATCGAACAGCGCGCGCAGCCGGCCGGGTTCGGCCGTCTGGTCCGCGGGTCTGGCTGCCGGACGGGCAGCAGACGGGGACATGGGCGTAGGTGGGAGTTTCGGTGCCGGCATTGTGGATTCAGCCTACTCCAGACCGGGAGCTCCTGTCAAAGCGCGGTCCATCACCTTCCGGAGCTCCACGGCCGGTCGGAAACCGGCATCGCAGGCAAGAGACCGCTCAAGGGCCTCGATTGCCTCGCCGACCCGGCCGGTCCGCCCCGCCGCCAGGGCCAGGTTGTAGAACAGCTCGGCGGACGAAGCCGTCCCGGCGGCGGCGGCAAACTCCCGGCAGGCTTCGTCCCAGCGGCCAAGCCGGCCGTAGGCCTCGCCCAGGAGAGCGTGGAGCGGCGCCATCCTCGCCGGACTCTGCCTGCATGCAGGTTCGAGCAGGAGCACCGCTTCGGTGGCCGAGCCCGCCGCGAGGTGGAGCATGGCCATCCAGCGCAGGGTCCG
>DATCTT010000029.1:0-12359 GCA_036567845.1 Candidatus Ozemibacteraceae bacterium
CGCCTCGACATCCAGCAGATGGAACGGCTGCGCGGGCTTTCCAAACAGGGCGGCTCGGAGTTCCCCTACTACATCGGGAAGGTGCTCGAGAACGACCTGCGCGACATCGATCGGGCGATCACCCAGTATGAATCGTATCTGAAGACGCATCCGAATTTTTCCCGGTCGCGCGATCTGATGCTGAAGATCGCCTCGCTGTATGAGCGCAAGGGAAACGCCGTGAAGGCCGTCAGCGTGCTCGACGATTATCTCAAGTCCGTCGAACCGACCGCGAAGAACCTCGATCTGCTGATCCGTATCGGGGATCTCGTCGAAACCCGCATGGCGAACCAGGAACTTGCACGGGTCTTCTGGGAATCCGTCGAAGACGAGTACCGCAACGTGCCCGACGTGCGCGAGTTCGCGAAGGCCAAGCTGCGCCGCCTGGTCGAGAAGCGCATGGCGAAGGCCGAGAAGCCCGCCCGCCGCGCGGTGAAGCGCGTGTACAGCGATGACGACAAGGAGATCCTCGAGATCATCAAGGATATCAAGGCGCGGCTGATCGACGATCTGGGCGATTACACCAAGGCCGAACGCGAGCTCGTCCAGCTGTGGGACGACAGCATGGACTCCCCGGCGACGCTCGACATTCTCAAGGAGCTCGTGTCGCTGTGTGAGAACCAGCTCATGGATCCCGACAAGGCCGCGGAATACTACGAGCGATGGCTGTCCGAGAACACCGCCGACCCGCTGTATGGCGAATACGTGATGAAGCTGTACGACCTCTACATGGAGAAGCTGCGCGACGGCCAGAAGGCGCTGCGTCTGCTCGAAGCCTTCACGCGCGAGTTCCCGAACTCGCCGTATGCCGACGAGGCGAACCTCAAGCTCGGCCTCGCGAACGAGATGCTCGTCATGAACTGGGATGAAGCGCGGCGCATCTACCAGCGCATCATCGACACGAAGAAGAACGACCCGGTTGTACATGAGGCGTATTTCCGCATGGGAAACGTCCTGCGCGAGGGCTTCGCGAACTACACCGAGGCGATCCGGTACTGGGAGGAGTTGAACGGCCAGTATTACAACAACACCTTCGCCGCCGACGCCCAGTTCGCAATCGCTTACACCTACGAGGTGTACCAGCGCGACTACACGAAGGCGCGAGCCGCCTACGAAAAGATTCTCAACCTGTATCCCAACTCGCCGCTGCAGAACCAGGTGCGTGACGCCCTGCTGCGTATCAGCGGCAAATGACGCTGCAATGAGGTGCCGTGATGCTGAAAATTCCTGAACTGACGGAACTGGTGGGGCGCTACGACCGGTTTCTCACCTGGTTCGCCGTTTCGGTGCTGCGCCAGCTCGGCGACACCCGGCCGAACGTCGAGGCCAAGCTGGTGGCGGTCATCAAGGGAACCGTCATCCCGGTCCCGTTTGATCTGCTGTGTCGGCATCTCGAGCGCGTCAACGATCCCGAGATCGCCCGCGTGAAAGCGGTCGAGGCACTCTGGGAGCGCCACCGTCTGCTCGGCGAGATCGCCGAGTTTCTCGGCCACGAGGTTGGCAAGGAGTTCGCGAACAAACCGCTGCTCGAGTTCATGCAGCGGGGCGACGATATCGAACGGGCGTTCGCGACCACGGCCCTGGCCGTGTTCGGCCACGCCAAGGCCCGGGAGCAGCTCCAGCAGGGATTCGGCACCTTCCCGCGCCTGCTGCGCTGGGGCATTCTTGCCCTTCTGGAAGCCGGCGGCGATGCCCAGTGGATGCCCCTGTTCATGTCGGCGCTCAGCGATCCCGAGCCGGACATCATGCGCGTCGCGATCCAGGCCCTCGGCAAAAGCGGGACGTCAGGGGCTTCGGCGCGGCTTCATCCGCTGTTGCGCAACGAGTCCGAGCAGATCGTGATCGCGGCTATCCAGGCGGTCGCGGCCCTGCGGGAGGCGGGATCGATCGCTCCTCTGCTGGAGCTGGCCGCCGAAACATCGTCGGACCGTGTGAGAGCCACCGTCGTATCCGCGCTCGGCGAGTTTCCCGGCGGCGCGACGCAGCAGTATCTCGGCGAAGCCCTGACCCACCGAGATCCGCGTACCCGGGCCAACGCTGCTGTCGCCCTGAAAAAGCAGTTCCTCACCGGTGATCGGCGCGATGACAGCCTGGTCGACCGTATTGCCCAGCTGCTTGGCGATGCCGATCACCGGGTGCGGGCCGACGCGATCCAGACCCTGTGGGAGCTGGGCCGGGTCGAAAGCATGAACGAAATCGAACGCCTGCTCGGGAGCCCCGACGAAGGCTGCCGGGCTTCCGGCGCCTATCTGTGCGGAAAGCTGCGGCTGATCCAGTTCCGTGATCATCTCACGTCGCTGACCGACGACACCGCCTGGAACGTGCGCAAGACGGCCGCAATAGCCCTTCTCGGCCTCGGAGAAAGCGGCCGCAGCGTTCTGCAGCAGCTCGTCACCGCGGGTACGCCCGACCAGCAGGTATGCGCGGCGTATGCGGTCGGTCTCGCCGACGACCCGCAGGGGGTGGATCTGCTTCTGACCGCGAGCCGGTCCGACACCGAGCTCGGGGAACGGGCGACGGATCTGCTGATGCGCCTTTCCAAACCCGCCGACATGTGATACCTTGAGCCGCGCCGAAGCCACAGAGAATGGATTCGGCGCGGCTTCATTCTTGTGTATCTGGAGGATTCCATGAGCCAGCCTGGATCGGCTTCCGTCCCTTCGGCGGAGCAGCACAAGCCCTACATCCCCGCCGGGACGATCATTCCCGAGTTTTCCTTCCTGCCGGTTCTGGTGGGCGCGCTGCTCGGCATCGTGTTCGGCGCCTCGTCGGTGTACCTGGTGCTCAAGGTCGGCATGACGATCAGCGCCTCGATCCCCGTCGCCGTCATTTCGATCACGCTGTTCCGGCTGTTCGCCCGCATGTTCAAGATCCGGCCGGCCACGATTCTCGAGAACAACATCGTCCAGACCACCGGCTCGGCCGGTGAATCGATCGCCTTCGGCGTCGGCGTGACGATGCCCGCCCTCATGATCCTCGGCTACGACATGGAAGTGACGCGCGTCATGACCGTCTCGTGCCTCGGCGGCCTGCTCGGCATCCTCATGATGATCCCGCTGCGGCGCGGCCTCATCGTCGCCCAGCACGGCAAGCTGACCTACCCCGAGGGAACTGCCTGCGCCGAGGTGCTCATGGTCGGCGAACAGGGTGGCACCAACGCCAAGACCGTCTTCACCGGCTTCGGGATCGGCTTCATCTACAAGCTGCTGATGGCCGGCCTCAAACTGTGGAAAGATATTCCTTCGTATATCATGCGTTGGTACAAGGGCGTCGAGGTTGCGGGCGAGTTCTCTCCCGAGCTGATGGGCGTCGGCTACATCATCGGCCCGGCCACCGGCTGCATCATGCTTGCCGGCGGCATCCTCGCGACCCTCGTCCTGACGCCGCTGATCAAGATGTTCGGCGAGCTGCTCAACGACCCGGTCTTCCCCGGAACGCTGCCCATCTCGGCGATGACCACCTCCGACATCCGCAGTGCCTATGTGCTCTACATCGGCGCCGGCGCCGTCGCGACGGGTGGCATCATTAGCATGATCACCTCGCTGCCCCTGATCTTCGGGGCCTTCAAATCCGGCGTGCAGGACATTTTCTCGGGCTCGAAGAGCGGCAACGGGGCGGAAGCACAGCTCCGCACCGAACGGGACATGCCGATGAGCGCCGTCGTGATCGGCTCTCTCGGCCTCGTGCTCGCGATCTGGGCCTCACCGTCCCTGCAGGTCAACCTGCTCGGCGCCGTGCTGATCATCATGTTCGGCTTCCTGTTCGTCACCGTCAGCTCGCGTCTGACCGGTGAGATCGGCTCCTCCTCGAACCCGATCTCGGGCATGACCGTCTCGACGCTGCTTCTGACCTGCCTCATCTTCCTTGCCATGGGCTGGACAGGCGCCGGATACCGGCTCACCGCTCTCTCGATCGCAGCGGTCGTCTGCATTGCGGCCTCGAACGGCGGCACCACCTCCCAGGATCTGAAGACCGGCTGGCTCATCGGCGCGACGCCCTATTACCAGCAGATCGCCATCCTCGTCGGTGCCCTCTCATCCGCCGTCGTCATCGGCATCATCCTGCTCGCCCTCGACTCGGCTTCGACCGTCTACGCGAAACCCCCGGTCCCCTTCAAATACCACATCTCCGCCGAAGAGGCCGCAAAACTCGAACCGGCGACCCTTCCCGAGGCCGAACGGCGGTCTGACCCCGCCGAATACCGCCTGCTGCGCGTCCATGAGGCCGTCAGCGATGTCCTTCCCGGCCGCTATCTGGTCGATGCAAAGGGTGAAATAGCTTATATTATAGATCCAGGCATCAATGGCACGATCACGCACCGCGACTCGGATATCGTCTACGAGGATGTTGCGGCGAAAGGCATGAAGGTCGATGCAACGAAACTCGCGGCCCGCGAACGCCGCCGCGGCCCGACCGCCGGGGGAGACCAGGCGATGTATCCCGTCCTGCAGCTCGACCAGGAAACAGAAGGAATTCCCGCAGGCCGGTATCTGGTGCTCGATGACGGCACCGTGAAATATAAAGTAAACTATACCGGATCGGTGCCCAAATACGGGGCGCCCCAGGCAAAGCTGATGTCGGTCATCATCGACGGCATCCTGACCCAGAAGCTGCCCTGGATTCTCGTGTTCATCGGCGCCTTCATTGCCCTGATCATGGAACTGTGCCAGGTCTCGGCACTGCCCTTCGCCGTCGGCGTCTACCTGCCCCTCTCGTCTTCGTTGCCGATCTTCATCGGCGGCGCGATCCGCTGGCTCGTCGACCGTTCGTCGAAAAACCAGTCGATTGCCGACACCGAGTCGAGTCCGGGCATGCTGCTGTCGTCCGGCCTGATCGCGGGCGGCGCCATTGCCGGCATCTTCATCGCCTTCCTCGGAGCCAGCGAGGATATGTCCCGGGCCCTCGACATGCACGAGAAGGTTGGCGCGTTCGCCAGCTCCGACCTGTATCCGACACTGATCTTCCTCGGCCTCGGCGCCTTCCTCTTCGCCGTCGGCCGACAGTGGCTGCTCGGCCAGGCCGCGTCGGACAAGCCGAAGGAGTGACATGAGGGAACTGTTGCTCTGCGGTTGGTTCCTGCTAACATGCCTGCTTGGCGAGCCAGCGTTGCCCTGTCGCACGAAGCTGGCTGACCCGGGGCGTTCGGGCGCTGCAGGGCCGCTTCCTGCAGAATCCGGCTGCGGGGCTCGGGAGGCCGTTCTTGCCTGCCTGGCGAACCGGATCGGGCTGGTAAGCCGGCGGCAGGCGGATGCGTGCGCCGGGCGTTGCGGAAAAACCGTGTCCGACCGGGTCGCGTCCCTCCTACGCCTCCGGAAGGACCTGGCAAGGCTTCAGGCCGAGCTGCTGGCCCTGCTGAATCAGCCGCCATACTCCGACAATGTAAAAACCACCGTCCGGAATATCGGTGCCCTGGTCAACACGCTGAATGCCGAGTTCGCCCAAACCCTCGCAGGGATCGAACGCGACACGTTGCTTCTCGCGACGTTCGACATCAGGACGGGGCACCCGTCCGACCGCCTCGAGCGACGGCTCGCCAATCTTCGGACGGCCGGAGCCGAGCTTGCCTCGGAGTCGAGACGGATCGAGGAGCTGATGAAGGCGATGGAGAATGAACCTGCCCGGCTGGGGGATCTGAATGGCGACGGAATCATCACCGCGCAGGATCTCCTGCTCCTGGTCAAACCCCTGGGCCGGAAAGCCGCCGTCGCTGCAAACGCTGATTTGGACGGCAACGGACGGATCGATTCGAGCGACTTTCGGTTTTTGCAGCAGGCGGTATACGGCAACCGGACCCGATTCCCCGCCGATGCCGCCTCAATTCCCGGCGATCTGAACGGCGATGACCGTCTCGACTGGATGGATTTACTCGACCTCGCCGGCATCATCCGCAGGAATGACAGCAGGCCGGTCGTGGTGAAGAGCCCCTGGGATGAGCAGTATGACATCAACGCCGACGGCCGGATCGATGAGGCGGATTTCCAGGAGCTGGTCAGATCGATGGCCGCGCAGCTGCCGGTTAGCGGCCCGGCACGACCGGAGATCGCGTCGGGGTCGGTTGGCCGTTAGGCGTCTCGAGACGTTCCGTCCGGGAAGGCTCGCAGCAGCTTTTTGACGCGGGCGGCCCGGGCTTTCGAGATGTCCCCCACGAGGGTGACACCGAGATTGCGTCGGCGGAACAGGCGGGCGGCGATCGCGTGCAGATCGGCGGGGCGCGTTTTTTGCGTCGCGGTGAACTCCGTGGCGAAATCCATGGGGGACGGATAGAGTGCCCGGAACGCATACCGGCCCGAGAAATCCCAGACATCGGTCGAGGCAAACCGTTTGGCTTTCACATACTGATACAGCATGTGTTCGACGTCTTCTTCCGGCAGCGGCGTTTTGGCGAGCCTGGCCAGAATCCGCAGGCAGACGCCGACGGCGTCCTCGAGCACATCGGGGTTCACCGAAAAATCGATATGGATTGCTCCCGCCCCTTCGTAGGCATCGGTGCCGACACTAAGCGAGTAGCAGAATCCCCGGCTGTCCTGCATCGCCTGGCGCAGGGGGGACCCCGATCCGGCGTCGAGAATCCGCACGAGCGACTTCTGAAGATGGAACTCCGGATCGCTGAAGGCCAGGGCACGGAACGAAATGCGCACCTGGACCTGGCTGCGGGGGGAGTCGACGGACAGCAGACAGGGGCCGTTCAGCTCGGCGACTGGGCCCGGGCGGGGCGGCACGACGGCTTCACCCGACCCCCGCCAGGCGCCCAGAACCCGGCGAATGGCCGAGAGGGCCTTCTTGGGGTCGAAACCTCCGGCCAGCGCCACGACCGTCGATTCGGGCCGGTAATGCGCATGCAGGTGGGCTTCCAGATGACGGCGCTGGATCCGGCGCACTGAGTCGGGTGTTCCGAGAATCGAAAGCGCATACGGATGGTTGCCATACAGAAGCTGTGACGAAAGCTGGTCAATGGCCGTCAATTGCCCCTCTTCATCCTGGTCTTCAAGGCACTCTTCGAGAATGATGTGTCGCTCGGCTGTCAGACCGCTGAAAGTGGGGGCCGTCATCATCCGGTGCAGCAGCTGCATCCCCTCGCCGAGGGACTCAGGAAGCATTTTGCACGAGAGGATCGTCATGTCGGAAAACGTGGCTGCGTTGGCCTCCGAACCGATCCGGTCGAGCGCCCGGCAGAGGAGTGACGAGGTCGGATACTCCGGGGTGCCCCGGAACAGCATGTGCTCGAGAAAGTGCGAAATCCCGTTCCGATCGGGGGTTTCAAAAACCGGGCCGGATCTGATCAGACAGGCCACGCCCACGGAGGGAGAGGCGAACGGGTGCAGAACGAGCTTCACACCATTCGGGAGCGCAATCGTCTCGATCGGTGCGGAAAGGCGGCTGAAGGGAAAGAGCATCTGGCTCCCGGGGTGTGCGGTGGATGAAGAGGGCGGCAGAAGCCGCCGTGTGCGGGTTACTCCTGCGCGGGAGCCGCGGCCGGCGCGGCTGCGTCGACATCCTCGATGTCACGGCCCAGAGGCAGGGCGAGCTCGTTTTTGTTGGTGGCCGGCGGGAAATACTTCGGCTTGCCGTCCTTGCGCGGATCGATCTTGCCGCCGGAGCGCGCCCAGATCGTGTACCACATGAGCACGACATTGTTCACGGCCCGGGAGTAGCAGGTGGCAGAGACCATCCGGCCATGCTTTTTGTCCTGGTTGCCGGGGGTGTAATACTGGATCAGCGCGTCGTAATACTTGTTTGCCCACAGCGACCAGTAGACCATCAGCGCGCTCACCCGGTCAACACTGCGACAGCCCTCGAACGAGACGCCGAACAGTTGGACGTTGTCGTTGATATCCTTCTCGCAGGCCGCGTGATACGGCTTTTCCTCGATTCCGTCGATGACGACGATGCCCGTATGCAGGGGTTGGACAAGATCGGCCGTGTAGTGGCAGATCCAGCCGAGCTTGCGGACGATCGTTGCACGTGACCTCTTGGCCTTGATGTCTTCGACGACTTCCTTGACCAGCTCTTCGACCTTGAAGGGGCCGTTGCCCATATCGCTGCCATGGATGTGAAACACGTGATTCCGGAAGTCTTTCAACGTCGTGTCGGGCTCGATCGATGCCTCCAGCAGAGCCTTGAGGGAAGGATGCTTGGCATTGGCGCCCGTTCCGGTCTCTCCGAGATACTCCCGGAAGGCCTGCGGCATGATGTAATAGGCGTCGGAAGTGATTTTTTTATGCGTTCTGCCGCCCCAGGCTTCGGCAGAGCTCGCCGCGAACAGCAGGGGTACCAGCAGAAGAGCCGCGAAAACGATGGTGCGTGTGCGCATAACAGGTCCTTTGCGAGCCTGATTTCTTTTAACTATACGTACCGGTTCCAGGGGTGTCAAGAATACCGGGGGAACCATCAGGAGGTTTTCGGGGGAAAAAAGCCGAACCCCCCGGGGAAACCCGGGGGCTCGGATTGTATACGGTCAGGATGCGCGGGAGCCGGACTTCTGCTTGTCCTCTTCCGGGGAATCGGCGGCGTCGGAGAGGCCTGCCTCGCTGAAGTCGACCTCCTCGGGGTTGTCTGCCTCGATCCCGGCCTCCGCGTCGGCGGGAAGCTCGCGCTTGAGAGGTTTTTTCTTCCTCGAGCTGCTGCCGCGATCTTTTTCGATAGGCTGGTTGCTTCGGGCGAACTCGGCGAAATCGACCACGACTTTTTTCTCGAACTGGCCCGAAAGATCCTTCAGTTTGTCGGAAAGCACGGCAAACCGGTCCATGACGAACTTGCGCTGGTGCTTCGACTCTTCCTTGAGAATCGAAATCTCGTCCTGGAGCTCGAGGAGAACGATGAGGATGGGCAGAATGATCAGGGCGACCACCATGTAGGTGTCGATCTTCCATTTCAGAAGCATCGAAAGAACCATCGCTCCCCAGAGCGCCCAGAGCCAGTGATGGATCTTCATGCTTTCTCCTTGCCCGGGTTGGGATCCGGGACCACCTTCCTGAGAATCTTCTCCGCCGCCTCCGCCGTGACACCGGCCAGTAGAAAGGTCTTCTGCTTACCCTGGGCTCCGTGCTCGAGCGTCACCTGTTTCTTGGTCACGCCGAACGCCTTCGCGAGAAACGCGACCAGTGCTTCATTGGCTTCGCCTTCGACGGGCGCGGCTTTCACTCTTATTCTACAACGATCCCCGCTGATGTCAACAATCTCCGAACGCGAAGCCCGCGGCACCGCCTGAACGTTCAGGAGCGTGCCGCGGGCGTGCGGACGAATGCAGGAAAGGCTCATGCGAGCCGGATCAGGCGGCTTCCGCCAGCGGCCCCTTCGCCGCCACGGGAACGGGGCGCAGGTTCACGGAGCCGTCGTCGGTCAGCATCGCCATGTACGACTCGAGGACCGTCTTCAGCTCGACCTTCAGCATCCGCTTTTGGCGCTTGAGCTCGCGGATTTCCTTGCCGACCGTCTCGGCCTCGGTGCGCGCCTCGTCGAGAATCCGCTCGGCCTGGATCTCGGCTTCCTTCACGATCAGCTCGGCTTCCTTCTCGGCGTTGTTTTTCAGGTCGCCTGAGGCCTTCTGGGCCGAAATAAGGGTCTGTTTCAGGGTTTTTTCCAGCTCCAGGTAATCCTTCATCTGGGCCGTGAGGCGTTCCACCTGGTCCTTCAGATCCTTGCTTTCCGCGTAGACCGCCTCATACTCGCGGCCGACCTTCTTCAGGAAGTCGTAGACCTCGTTCTCGTCGAGGCCGCCGATCTTCTTGCGCGAGAACTCCCGCTGGTAGATATCGAGTGGGGTAAGTCTCATGATTGTGCCTCCTAGATGTTTTCCATCAGAACGATGCGGTTCGTATTGGTGCCCAGCATGTTGTTGGTCACTTTGAAGCAGTTCGCCAGCTTGGTGAACTCCTGGCTCTGGACGTAGACCTCGACGACCTTGAACTGGCCGGCGTTATATCGCTTGCTGCACGTAAGGCTCACGACGGCTTCGTCGAGATTGATCAGCTCGCCCTGATACCGCACCTCGCCGACTTCCATCGCGACCAGGCCGCCCTTCTTCACCACACGGTGCAACTCGGCCAGCGTGTCGGAGATGAACTGCATCCACTCTTCGAGATCGGGGGTCTGGACGACGGACTTTTCGAGCTTCTGCGAATCGATGCCGCAGAACCAGGTTTCGAGCCACGTGTCCTGGACGTAATCGACGGTGTTGAGGAACGGCGGCGATGTGACGATCAGATCGATGCTGCTGTCCGGCCAGCCCTTCAGATTCCGGGAATCACCCGTCGTGATGACCGTGTTGCGGCCGTGCCGGATGATCTCCTCGAGCTGTCCGTCCTTGATGGCGGTTTTTGCCTTTTTCACGATGCGCGAGGCGATGTCGCGATACTCCGGATCGGCACCGCGGGTGCGGTTGATCTTGGCCTGGTTCGCTTTGGGAATCGAGATCTGGGGGAAGGAATAAGCCGAGAAGAAGCCCGGGGAATGCCCGTGAAGCCGGGAAAGGGCCAGCATCTCAATGAATCGGTCGACCGGATCACGGTGGGTTTTCAGGTAATCCCGCAGATTCAGGAGCTCGGTGTAGGTCTGGGGATGATAGAACATGCTCAGATCCTCTTCCCGGCTCAGATCACGCGGTGTGTCGAGCGGAATCTCGGCCAGCCGCTGTTCAACGGCCTCCACGGATACGGGATGCACCTTGGGCCAGGCGATCCGCTCGGAGAGAGGATTCACATCATTGCTGAACCCGCGCCGGCCAAGGATGTTGGCCTGGAGCAGGGTCGTGCCGCGCCCGCCGAAGGGGTCACCTACCGATCCCCCGTCCTTCGTGAAGCGCCGGATGAAATAGTCCGGCAGCTCGGGCTTGAATGAAGCCCGGTAGGAAAGCGCATAATGCAGTGAATGCATCTGGCGTTGTTTTGCCGTCCAGAACTCGTCGTAGATGCGGGGGACCGCTCCGGACGGAGTCTGGATGAAGCCCGCATTACCGGGAAGGGGATGGACGGATTCTGCGTACGCAGGAAGGGGTTGCGCGGTCATGATGCCTCCGAATGCGAATTCTCCTGTTCAGGGAATCTATCGGCGCGCCGGAGGGATTTCTTGACAGGTATCCGTGCACCCCTTACCCAAAGAACAATACTATTTGCATAAATATTATTGTTATAACTTTGCTATGGGCGGGCTGGAAAGCGGGAGAGGGTGGCAAACGGATGCCTCACCGGGTAGAATGCCGGCGAGAAATTTCTGCGAACGCGAAAGGGATGACAGGCATGGCAACGGAACTGTTCCAGGAGCTGCGGGAGGCATTCACCGGAGGGAAGCCCTTCGTCCTTTGCACAGTCGTCGAGGTCGATGGCAGCAGCCCCGGAAAGGCGGGGCAACGGATGATCGTCTTCGAGGACGGCCGGACGCAGGGCACCGTCGGGGGCGGCATCAACGAGGAGCGGACCAGGAAGGCGGCTCTGGCCCTGTTCCCGGAGCGGGGTGGTGCCGAGCTGCTGTCCTACGATCTCGCGAACGAGATCGAAAGCGGTGAACCCGTGTGCGGCGGCAACGTGAAGGTGT
This sequence comes from Candidatus Ozemibacteraceae bacterium, assembly GCA_036567845.1. GTDB lineage: Bacteria > Muiribacteriota > Ozemobacteria > Ozemobacterales > Ozemobacteraceae > MWAR01. The sequence goes on from DATCTT010000029.1 coordinate 11,569, forward strand.
TCATCGAATACATGGCTGACCGCAACCGCATTCTCATCTTTGGAGGAGGGCACATCGGCTTCGCTCTTGCCCGCCTCGCGGGGCTGATGCGGTTCCACGTCACGCTTGTCGATGACCGGCCGGAATACGCCGATCCCTCGAAATTTCCTGGGATTGAACGGGTACTGTGCCGGCCGTATGTCGGTTGCCTGGCTGAGCTCGAGATTGAGCCCTCGGATGCGATTGTCATCGTCACACCGGGGCATCTGCACGACCGGGAGGTTCTCGAACAGGCGATCGCTTCGCCCGCCGAATACGTCGGTATGATCGGATCGGCGCGCAAAGTGGTCGAAATGAAAAAAAGCCTGCTGGCGGCTGGGGCTGACCAAAAGCGCCTGGAAAATGTGTTTGCTCCGATAGGCATCCATCTGGGAAGCAACACCCCCGAGGAGATTGCCCTCGAAATCCTGGCCCAGATCGTGGCGTTTCGGAACGGAATTTCTCTGCGATACTCACGCATTCCGGGGAAGTGATCCGGCGCGCGTCCATCGGGATAGTACTGATGGATCCTCGGCGGCGTGGGTGGGGTGCTTCTCTGAGGCAGTCAAGACGTTTCCTCTGCGGAGAATGAATAGAATACTGGTACATCATGAAAGGGCTTTCGGAGGCCGAAAAAAATGAAAAAAGGGTGTTGACTCCGAAGACGAAGGCTGGTATTATAGACCCTACCAACGAGGTCACAAACCTCCGCGGAACCGATCGAAAGACCGGTGCTCATTGAGAACAAGATCGAGGGACCAAGGAAGACGCCA
>DATCTT010000030.1:0-15681 GCA_036567845.1 Candidatus Ozemibacteraceae bacterium
GGTGTGCTTCTTGTTGTGGGTCTTGTAGTGGCCCTTCACCCAGACGCGCTTCGGCTTCTTGCCGGTGATCGCGGACTTTGCCTTCACCGCGCTGTCCATAACGCCATTCGTGATGGCGCAGCCGGTGCGGACGATGGCCCGGCGGGTCTTTTTGGCGGTCATCTTGACCTTGTGCTTGATGGCGCGCTTCATGCGCGTGAAGAACCCGACCTTCTTATGGCCTTTCGCCTCGGCCTGACTGGCTTCGCCACCGCCGAACAGAACGCCAAGGGCCAGGAGCGCCACGGTGATGATCTTCGAATACCGGCTTGTCATCTTATTGATTCCTCCGTGTTCTTTCGAATACGTTGTGGAACTATGTATCAGATTGTACAGACCAAACCGGGGGGGTGGGGTATTCCGGGCGTTATTTTTCGAAAAAACTTCCGTGAACTGCGCACGTAATATGTCCCCCCTTGCTCAGATCTCCTTCCGAAAAATAGGAGCATTCGGGCGTGGGAAGCCGGATCCCGTCACTCAGATACCCTTTGAGGAGCAGCACCCCGGCCGGGCCGTAATCCTCGGGGGAAAGCGACGTCTTGAGTGTGGTATTGTCCATATTATATAATTCAATAGCGCCCAGCAGCATGCGCTGGTTGGCGAAACAGGCATTTTTCAGGGCCATGCCTCTCGCCCGCTGAAAATTGGGAATCGCGATCGCCGCCAGAACGCCGATGGTGGAGGTAACCAGCAACGGATTCGAGCCGCGGAGGGGATCAGGAAGCCGCATCACGATCTCGAGGCCGGTCGCCGATTTTTCGAGGGTGATCCGCTTGAGCAGTGCGGTGCCGATTGCGATCATCGTCTTCTGCATCCGCCACCCGGTCACGAGAGCTGCCGGTTCCATCGTGTCGGCCTGCTGATCGAGCCGGACCGACTCCTCCTGGAGTTTTGCCAGGGCGATTCCCCGGAAAGAGTCGAACAGCGAGGCGCCTATCTCCACGCCGTTCGTGTTCGCGAACTCGAGACCGAGCCGGACCACGCCGGCATCAAGGGTGAGCGTTCCCTGCCTGAGAGCATTCACCAGCTGCCGGATCCCTTCGGGTGCTTTCTGCGCCTGGGTTTTCAGTTCGGTGTCTCGCGCGAGAAGACGGCCGATATCCACATGCAGAAAGAGCGGGGCAGCCGGACTTCCAGCTGTCTGGCCAAGTCCGGCTTCGGAAAGGAGCGTGGCGGTTTTGTGCGTCGCGAGGCAGAGAGTATCGGAAGCAGTGAAAAAGGCCGTCACGTGTGCCCCCCGGACGAATGTCCGCTTGCCGTCCTGCACGATTCCCTCGCCGCGGGAGCCCTTTTCAAGCGTGAGAAGCAGATGAGGAAGCTGGGGGAGTAGCGACGCCTCGTCGAACCGGCCTTTCACCTGGACCAGGAAGGCATCACCGGTCAGGCGACCCCGCCCGCCATCGTCCAGAAGGAACATTCGCACGTCGCTCAGATCGCGATCGGGCAGGAAACGGGCCCGTTGGCGGACGAACTCCTCAATGTTCCGGAGCTCGTCCTTCAGCTCGGGAAAGGCCGATTCCACGAGTTCGGCGCCGGCGGTGTCCGGGGGGATCGCTACGCGCAGCTCTGCGAGAGGGAGGAGCGGTGACCGGGAAGGGGCTTCTGCCGCGACGCCGATGCAGGAAAGGAACGCAAATGCCACGACCAGGCCAAGGGCGTTCAGGACGCTGGTGAACCGTTTCATGGACTGCTCCTTTGGTGTTGAACCGGAAAAGCGAACCCCCGTGCATCGCACGGGGGCTCGATCCGCTTGGTTATCTCATTTTACATCGGCATCGCCGGATCCGCGGGCATCGGGGCCGGGGCCGGGGTCTGGCTGGCGCCGCCGTTCGGCTTGTGGTGGCGCTTCACACGGGCGTAGTGACCCTGGGTGTGCTTCTTGTTGTGGGTCTTGTAGTGGCCCTTGACCCAGACGCGCTTGGCCTTCTTGCCGGTGATCGCGGACTTGGCCTTCGTGGCGGAGTCATGAATGCCATTTGAGATATTACAGCCGGCCTTCACGATGGCGCGGCGGGTCTTCTTCACGGTCATCTTGGCCTTGTGCTTTACGGCGCGCTTCACACGGGTGAAGAAACCGACTTTCTTCTTCGAGCGGGCTTCAGCCTGGTCGGGAGCGGCGGGAATGAGAAGACCAATGGCGATCAGAGCCCCGAACAGAACCTTGGCGGTGGTCTTCAACATACTCGTATTCTCCTTGTTTGTTGTGTCGGTCGCGTGGATCAATGACTTGATTATACGAACCGACCGGGGGGTGTGGGGAAATTCGCGAAAAATTTGTGTACCGATCCGGCAACCGGCTCAGATGTGGTTCGGCCGTGGCCTACACAGGATCCAGTCGACCGCTCCGGCGAGGTCGGGAACGCAGGGTATGGACTCCGGAAGATCGCGGGGCCGTTCCTGCATGATCAGCACAGGGGCCACACCAGCGGCGATGGCCATCCGCACGTCGGTCATTCGGTCGCCGACGGCCCAGGACGTCGCCGGATCGATCCCGAGATCGGAGATTGCCTTCAGGACAAGGCCCGGCTCGGGCTTGCGGCAGCCGCAGGATTGTCCGGGAGGCTGCCCCGGGGCCGGATGATCGGGATGATGGGGACAGATATAGATCGCATCCGGGACTGCGCCTGCCTGTTCCAGCTCCCGATTCATCTTCTCATGGATTCTTCCCAGGGCATCGGGGGGGATGATGCCCCGCGCCACCCCGGACTGGTTCGTCACCACGACGAGGAGATACCCGGCCGCCCGCAGACGAGCCAGGGCCTCTCCGGTTCCGGGATACAGCTCGAAATCCTCGGGGCGCGAGATGAAGCCCGGATCGGGATTCAGCGTGCCGTCCCGATCGAGGAAAATCGCAGGCCGCCCGCTCATGCGGCACCTCCCGTGGCGAACAGCCGAGGATGCTTCTCCCGGAGAGCATTCCAGACGAAGCCCGGAGTCAGCTCCGTCATGCAGCGGCCGTCATCACAGGTTTCTCGATGGCACTGGAGGCACTCGAGCGTGGGATGGTGCAGAGAAAGATGCTGCTGGCCCGTCGGAGCCACGGCGCTGCGGGTCGTCGGTCCGAACAGGGCAACCGTCGGCACGCCCAACGCCCATGCCAGATTCATCGGCCCCGTGTCTCCCGTGACGAACAGGTCGAGGCGCGCGAGCAGCTCGATGAATGCCCGGATCGAAAGGCCGGCGTGGGTGAAGACGAGTTCCGGGCCGAGTCGTTCGAGAAGACGGTCTGTTGCAGGCTTTTCGCCCGGGCCCCAGAACACGAGCGCTTTTCGGCCGGTCGCCGCGTGCCAGCGTCGGATCAGCTCCTCGAAATGTTCCAGCGGCCAGGCTTTCGAGGGATACGTGGCGTGCGGATTGACGCCCAGCAGCGGCCCATCCGGCTGAGCGCTTCGGATGAGGGCCTCTGCCTCTCCGGCGAGAGATGGGCTTCGCGCGAGACGCGGATGGCCGATATCCCCCCGGATGCCGAAGCGGGCGAAGAAATCCTGGAAGAGCAGGGCAAGATGTTTGTTCGGATCAGGTGGGAGCCATGTCTCGTGATAGGCATAGCGCCGTCCGCGGTGATCGAACGCCGCGCGCTGTGGAATCCCGCTCAGAAAGCTGATTAAAGCGGTGCGCGGATTCGCGAACAGGTCGAACAGCCGGTCGAATCGCTGCTTTCGCAGGCGCCGGAGCAGAGTGAACGTCTGGAATGCCGTGGCATGTGCCGGCAGCGAAATCACTTCGACACCCATATCGTCCGGTATAATATCACCGAACGGGGATTGGCACAGCAGAGAGATTGGGCGCAGTTCTGCCCGGCTTGTCAGCATTTCGAGTGAGGGCAGAAGATGCACAATATCGCCCATTCCCTTGAGACGGATGATCAGCGTTCCCGGCATCGGTTTCCCGCCCTCCCACTGCATGACTTGCGCGGTCACTATATCAGATCCCGCGTCCCGGCGCATCTGACAGGGTGTTGCATCGAGGCTCGCAAATGATGAGACACCTCGCTCATGCCCAGATGGAACAGATGATGCCAATTTTTCCTTGAAACAGGATCGAAGGGAACCTGCGGCATCACCGAATTCTGTGGATCGGCATCCTGTGTGTTTCCCCGGCGACCGTTGCTGCGGCTTGAATTTTCGATGCTGGGCGACTATACTGATGCCCACGTTTCGGACCCTGCAGAGGAGCCTCTCATGCCGATCAAGAAAGAACTTCTGGAGATTCTCGCGTGCCCGGCCTGCCGTGGGGAGATATCGTATGATGATGCGAAAGACACGCTCAACTGTCGTGCGTGCCATCGGCGGTACCCGATCCGTGACGACATCCCGGTGATGCTCGTCGATGAAGCGACGATCGCCGACGAAGGGGAGAACCCCAAAAAATCATGACTGCTCCTGCACTTTACGTCAACCTGGCCTTCCGCCACATGAACGCGGAAGAGCTCGATTTTCTCTCCATCCAGAATCTCCAGCCCGAACTGTATTTTTCCGGCGACGACATCGATCGCATCTCGGCCGCCGATTTTGAAACACTGCGCAAGGACATCTCCGCGCGCGGTTTCCGGCCGGTCTGGCATGCGCCGTTCTACGACCTCAATGTTGGGGCCCACGACCCCAAAATCCGAACCCTGAGCCTCGAGCGACTTCTCTGGGCCGTTGACACCGCGAAATCCTTCGGGGCTGCCCAGGTTGTCGTCCACCCCGGATTCGGCCCGTTCATCTTCGGGAAAAACTTCCCCCACTGGTTCGACCGCGCGAAGCCCCAGATCGACAAGCTCGTCGACCACGCCCGCACGGCGGACATCCGCCTCGCCTTCGAGAACATCTACGACTCCACCCCGGACGACTTGGTCGCCCTGGTCGAGCCGTATCCGGAAACGGTCGCCGGCATCTGTTTCGACACGGGACATTTCAACCTGTTTTCCCAGGTGCCTCTGAAGCACTGGCTCGAGAAGCTCGGAGCGCGGCTTTTCGAGCTGCATCTGCATGACAATCTCGGTTCGGATGACGATCACATCGCCGTCGGCGACGGTACCGTCAAGTATGGGCCGTTGATTGCCTGGCTGAATGCCCGTGATGCGGCGAAACGACCGCTGCTCACGCTGGAAATGGAACAGAAGACGCACGTCATCAAATCCGTTCCGCGGGTGCGCGGCTGGTTCGAAGCTCCTCCCGAAACCCTCTGAAACGCCGTTTCTTCCGGGATGTTTCGCATGAAACACCCCGGGTTTTTCAGCGCCGGGTGATCCGCTCGGTCCGAAGCGTCCGGACCGTGTCGATGTTCACGGGCTTTCCCGTGCGGCCGGGATACTCGGCATGTGCCTTGATCTGGAGAACCTCGACATTCCACCGGTTGTCTGTCATCAGGCGCATCTCGGTGAGCCAGAGTCTGATCGGCCGTTCGTTGAACGAGGAGCGGGAGGCGGCGAAGCCGTTCGTCTTATACTCGACGAACTCTGGGGCGGCGATTGAAAACTCGGCCAGCGGGCCGGTCGGGTCCTGCCAGAAGGACAGATTGGCCGATGACGATGCCTGGAACCTCCAGCAGTTGTAGAAATCCGCCGGAAATTTCTGAAACTTGAGCAGGGCGATCTCGGTGAGGCCTGTCGAGAGATACTGCAGTCGGACGCGCTCGTCGATGATGTCGGTCTGGGGCCGGGACTTCCCGACCAGGCCGCTGTACGCGATCGCGAATTGGAGAAGAAGAACGCCGAAGACGAGCGCAAGGATGATTGCCGTTCCCCGACGATTATATAATTTTCGATATATATGTAAACTCATGGATCAGCTCCGCAGGTCCGCCCGGAATGTGACAAGGGTGTAGAAACGCGGTTCCGTTTCGCCCTTGTTGATCCAGCTCACCGTGAGGGAATAGGTGTGGACGAGGCCGTTGTAGGCGATGTTCCGGTTCGTGAACGTCCAGGTTTTCGGATCGGCGGGGTTGCCCACGTCCAGGTTCCGGACGGGGACGCGGAAGGTGCCGGGCCGGTCCGTGACGGTGAGAACGGAGGTGTAGGTGACCCCTTCGATGGTTTCGGGGCCGAGAGGAAGGCTGATTCCCGGTGTCGCGATGGGCGCGTCGATGGGGGTGCCCAGAAAAGGGACGAAAAACGCGAAGGGGAACTGGAGGCTGGTGTTGAGCTTCTCCTGGCACAGATTCATGGCCCGCACCACCGTGTCCTCCTTGACCGTCGCCTTGACCGAGGTGCCCAGGGCGCCCATGATCGGCATGAAGGAGATGGCGATGATGAACATCGCGATCATGATCTCGGTCAGGGTGACGCCGCGCCGGCACCCGGGAGTGGGGTGTGACATCACAGGCCTCCGATCGCGAAGGGCTGCGCCTGGACTTCGAGGCGGCTGACGATCTTCTGGATGACATGCGTCTTGTCGTGGCGTGGATTGGGATGCCTGAACTCAAGGGTGAGGCTGAGAAGGCTTTCTGAAGCCACGCCTCCGGTGCGCGCGATGACCAGATTCGAGCATTCCGTGATCTCCATGATGTCTGGGTCGCCGCCCAGCCGGAAGGTTCCGGGCGTCGGCCCGCCGGCCTGATTGAACCGCGTGAGCGCCGGTGCCCCGTTCGGGAAAAAGTTGAACGCCGAGCCCGAAAAGAAGGGGTGGTTGACGTTCGTGGTCGAGATCATCTGCAGGTTGAACAGTCCCGCCTGGTCGGGCGTGGGAATGGCCCGGAGGCCCTGGTAGGCCAGCAGGCCGGGCGTCGTGTCGACGCTCGGCTTGCAGATTACGAACAGCAGCAGCCGGGTCGCGGTGTTGCCGATCGTGGAGCGGTTGATGGTGCCGTTGACGAATCCAATCTGGGAAAGGGATTCGGTCAGCTGGGGAGAGCCCGCCGGGGTGACGACGGCGGCGTGCGAGGCCTGCTCGAGCCGCTCCTTGAGAATCGCAAGGAACCGCTCCCCGTCCTTCTGCTTCTGGAATTTCCAGCTCCCTGCCTGAAACATGCCGCTACCCAAGCGGTACAAGGTGAAGAGGCCGCCGAGGAACAACGAGAAAACGGCCGCGGCGATGAGGACTTCAACGAGGGTGAAGCCCGACTGGCCGTGGGGGGGGTGTCCCGTGTTCATGCGGCTCCTCCGGTTGTCTGCGGCATCCCGGTTCTTGGAACGACCGGTCTGGCGCTTCCGGAAATGTACCCCGGATGGGCAGGGCTTGTCGAGAATCCGATCAGTTGCCAGGGGAACGGACCCCGCGCTCGATCGTCCGGATGTTGAGCTCGGAGCCGAAGACCGGCAGCGTGGTGCGGAACGAGCGTTTGTTCGGGGCGCTGGACCCCTTGATGGGCGTGGCGGGGTTCCAGCTCCAGGTGCCGTTGGGGGCATAGGTGCAGCCCGTGTAACGGTCCCAGTTGAGGGCGTTGTCAGAGGCTTCGATCAGGATTGGGATTGCCAGCGGGAAGGGGATGCCCGCGCCTTCTCGGAAGATCGCCTGGATGGAGGATTTGGTCGTGGTGACGGTCCCCGTTCCGGTGCCGGGCAGGGAGAAGCTGGAGGAGCCGGTGCTTGCGGATTTTTCCGTCCGGTCGATGTCGAATGAGCGGAACGTCAGTCTGGCGGTGGCTGCTCCGGCATTGTCACCGGCGCCGACCTCGAACAGCACTTCGACATTGTCCTCGACCTGGAGGTTGCCGGGCGTCGTGTTGAGTTTTCCCATCGCTTCGGGCAGGGCCGTGATCGCGTCACTGACTGGCCAGAGAGCTGTCAGGCCGGTGTTGAAGCCGCCGGTCCAGATCTGGCCGGCCCGGCCGGAGTCGGCATTCCCGGGCAGCCAGTCCCCGCGGGAGATGAAGGTCGGGGAATGAGACGTCTGGCTCAGGAACTGATCATCCGACGTGATTGCCGCGCTGCCGGGGAACCGGGCTGTTCGGTTCCCCTTGTATTCGCGTGCAAAGCCCCACGGGTCGGGGGGGATGTCGTCCTTCACATGGATTGCGAGGTTGAGTAGCATCTCGGACGACTCGTTGCCGGATGCGTCTCGGGCCTTGAGCCAGAATTCGTAGGGCTTATAGCCAGGAGTATTGTTTGCGTAGAACTTCGGAAGCTGGATGGGGCCGCCGTTGTTCAGAGCCGACAGGGCCACCGTGTAGTCGAGGGTGGCAAGGAACGTCTTGTTCGAGGTGTCCTCGCTCCAGGAAACCACAGGGGCCGGCAGTCCGGTTCCCGGAGGGAACGCCCCGTAGCTGGGCTTGAAGGGATTGCGGGCGAGGGTCACCCTGCGGGTTGCGGTATCGATGCTGGGAACGTCGTAGGAAAGTTGCGCCCCGCGATTGGCCAGATTGAAGACGGGTTTGAGATTGTAATAGGCCGAACCGGCCTTGCCGTAATTCGTGTCGATGATCGTTTTATTCGTTGCGATATTTCCGGTTGTGTAGGCGATGTGCGGGGTGATGCCGGGAACTCCGTCCCAGGGATCGTTATCCTCGATGCGGAACCGGATGCTGGCCGGGTTGCCATTGGTGCCGCTCGTCAGAGGAGTGCCCGCAAGGCCATACAGCTGGATCGGATTCGTCGATTTGAACGCGATCGACGGGGCGAGCGTATCGGTGATGAGAACCTTCGCACTTGCCGTGATTGTCAGCTTCTTGGGCAGGTTCGGAACCTTGCCGAGCAGGCGCTCGTTGCCGTTGGCGATGTAGAAGATCCGCATGTCATAGAGGAACAGCCGGCTCATCTCAATGACCAGCTCGGCCTCGAACGGGTCGGTCGGGGGCAGGCTGCTCGAGGTCGTGAAATAGGCGAACCCCTTCGCAGGCACCTTCGTCATGTCCGAGCCCAAGTTGACCTGGACGATCTTGGGCTTGCCTCCCGAAAGGGGCGGGACGGGGTATTTCAGGTAGGCTTCGATCGTATACGTCGAGTTCGGCGCCCACCGGATATCGTCGCCCGACCGGATGAACCGGAACTCGGGATCCTGATTCACGAAGTAGGAGGGCTCCTTCGGATCCAGGAGTTTATTTGCAAGCATATTATAATCAACAGGATTATTTGCCAGGGTCAGATCCTCATGGAAGAAGACCGACTGGGACGCGACGTCCATGCGCCACCGATACGGCGTGCCGACGCGGATGCCGTGAAAGCCGCCGGGCGGGTTCATCACGTCCTTCCCCTGGGGATACCAGTTCTGCTCGTTCAGAGGGTCGTTGCCGGCCACGTCGCACCGCTGGATGCGGGCGACTTCCTTTGTCGGAGGAGGTGGCGGCTGATCGTCACCGGTCACAACGACAGGCTCGATGGCGTAGTATTCCCGGTTTTCTCCGCTTCCGAGAATTGTATCGATATAGGTCGCGGCCGAGGCGGTCATGAATCTGAAGTCGGACATCGCCATGATCTCGTTGAGGCGGTCCGTCGAGAGATGGTGCTTGGTGCCGGCGGTGCTGGGGATGGCCTTGGTCTTCAGCTTGAACGCGGCTCCGGGATTGGCCATGAACTGCGTGATCGTCGTGCCGAACGGCAGAAGGCTGTAGTCATACCAGTCGTAATCCACCCGACAGGTTACGATGAACTTGCCTTTGATCGGCGTGTAGAACCAGTGGAAATACGAGCCCGCGACCCCCTGCTCCGACATTGGCTCGGGAGGGCAGACGGGGTTCTTGTCCTTGTCCTCGACCATCCAGGTCTGCCAGTAGTACCGCACGCTGCCGCCAACCGGCGTGGCCGTTGAGGGGTTTGGATCCTTTACCGTCGAGACGAAGCCGCTCTGCCTGCCGTCCCCGTCGTAATCGGGATTCACAGTCGGGTTCTGGGCGCCCGTGGGAACCGGGTAATTCTCCACCATGTAGAAATACAGAACCCGCGTCGACAGTGGCGAACCGCTTCGGACTGCGGCGTTCTGGTTCGTCGTGCGCTCGTTGGGATCATAGACGGGAATCTTGTCGCGATACGCGCCGATGATGTCGAGAAAGGAGAGCTTGTCCCGCAGGCTGTTCACATCGGGCGGCTTGGGGATGTTGATGACGGCGATCCGACACTGACCAGGATCGTTTCCGGCCGAGTATTCGGACAGGACGAAGGGGCCGATCGAGCCGCTCGCCGGACTGGTTGTCCAGGAGGCAACGATCGGGGCGATGTTCGGGTTCGGCATCGGGCCGGAGTTCTTGATCTGGCTCCAGCCGTCGGGCGAAATGCTGAGCTCACGCGAGAAGATCTGGGTTGCGAAGACGACCCCGCCCTTGGTGCCTTCTTCCCTCGGAGGCTCGCCTTCGGAGCTGATGCGGAACACGGTCTTGCGGTAATCCTGGCGGAAGAAGAGCCGGCCGGTCTGGAACCCTTCGTCGTTGACGTTGTCGGCCACTTCATAGGTGAACGCGTCGTTGTTCGTCCATTTGGACGTGATCTCGGCGACCGACAGCTTCGTCCCGGGGTAGGTCAGGCCGACGTACAGGTTGCCGTCCCCGTCCGACTTGATGTCTTCGATCTTGCTGTTGGCGCTGGCGCCGATCGAGCTGAGGATCGAACTGATCGGAAACGCGGAGTTCCTGTGGGAGCCCATCTCGTCGCGCTCGAACTTGTACACCATCTTCTCGGTCTCGTCGAAGGCGAACACGATGCCGCCCTTCTGGCTCCACTGATTCGACACGGCGACGGCGGAGACCTTGACGCCTGCGTCGTTGCCGCCTCCCGCCTTGATCCAGTTTCTGATGACCGAGTTGCCGAGGCAGTACAGGTAATCGCTGTTCGCATCCCGCATCGAGACGCCGAGCCATTGGGTGTCGGGCGCTTCCGCGCCATACCCGACCGGATCACCCTTGAGGACGTAGTTGGTACTGCCGGGGCCGGTGGTCGAGATGCTGTAGTTGGACTTCCCTTCAGGCCGCGAATAAAAGTAGGTGCGCGAGGTCGTGCTGCCCGACTTGTCGACGACGGGCATGAACGCCGAGCTGAACACCATCTTGTCGGACTTGATCGCCTCGTTGCCCGAGGCGCCACCGCAGCCGTCGAGGCAGCCGGCCAGGGTCGCCCGCTTGATGCTCATGTCATACGTCGTGGCGAACGTGTTCCCCGCCTCCTGGGAATACACCGTCGCCGTGGTGTTGGGCGTCCATTTGTAGAGGGTCCAGTCGTATTGCGTGCCGGTCACCAGGTCAGCGAACACCTGGTAGAACCAGCCGCAGCCTTTCACGTATTTCCAGCTCGAGTACCAGGCCCCGTTGGGGATCTCATACCATTTCTTGCCGGGATAATAATCGAGCTGGAGTTTCGGGTTTTTATAGGCGGGAAGATACGACGTCGGGTTCGGGGGCTCCGACGTGGGTTCGCCCGGACCGGCGGATTTGAAGCCTGACCAGGTGGAACCGCCGCCGCCGCTCAGAATGCCACGTCCAACGGGGCCTGTTCTATAGATATCGGTATTATAGCCCCAGTAGGCACCGCGATGGTCCATGTGGATATACGAGTGGCAGCCCCGGTCGGCAACCTGTTTGGTGACGCTGTCGTCGAGCACCTGACGCTTGATCTTGAATCCCGCGCCGATCGTGCTCTGGTTCGGCGCTGAAAGCGTGAAGATGTTGCGCTGCAGATCAACCGCGATGTCCTGGATGTCGACCTTGCCGATCAGATACTGGGGAAACGAGCCCTTGTTGAAAATCCCCTCCGGGTCGCTCAGCCGCCAGACGCCGCGGTAATCCTTCTGGCCCGGCAGTGGAATGTTCGAGTTCTTGCCGATCAGCAGATACACCTCGCCGTCGCGCTTGTAACGGGGATCCGAATCGGCCGTTTCGGCCTGGGCCGGGAGGGAAAGACCGCCGGTGAGCACGAGCAGCAGTACCATGCCAAGAAATCCGAGACGGTTCGACTTCATACGCTCTCTCCTCGCCAGCGGCGTCACCAGGCCGAAGCAATGGGCAGGGTCCGACCTGCCGGATATGGCGCAAAATACATGCCAGAAACGCTCCGGAACCGGCGTCACGGTTCCAGAGCGGCCTTGATCACGGCTGCGGCGATGTTCTGATTCACATTGTATGTCGTGAACAGCGCCGTGAGCACGTCTCCGGTCAGATCGACGCCCCCGACGAGAATGTCGGTGTCCAGAAGGGCCGACTGGACAGGGGCGAGAATCTGGTCGCCGTGCGCGAGCCAGTCCCGCGCCATGCCGGAGATATTCTCATAATACCCCGCCACGAAATCGTGCTTCCCCTCGATTTCGCGAGTAAAAGGCGTCGTAAAAATTTTGTAATAGCTCAGTTCCGGCGAGAGAGGGGAGTCTTCCCCCTGTTTCAGGCGACGCAGACTCCGCTGATAACCGGAATTCAGGACGACCTGGAGACCGCGCTGGGTGGCGATGCGCTGGACGGTTTGCCGGACCTCGCTCATGATCGAGGAGAATCGGGCGGCCGTTTCCTCGGGGGTCGTGTAACCCGGGTGCAGCGCAAGATCCTGCAGCGCCGTGAGCTCCTCGGTCGCCACGGCCGCCTCTCCGCTGAGCGCGGTCAGCTTTGCCTGATACGACGATTCCATCCGCATCCGGTCGATCTCGAACTGCTGTTGTTTCATCCCGGCTGGCCCGGTTGCCAGCCCGACGATGCTGGCCAGATACCGGTCATTGAGCTCCGCCATTTGACGGGAGTGGTTCCGGTGCAGCTCCGTCACTTTCGCCCGCAGCTCGCGCGTCTTGTCCTCGAGCTGCCGGACACGCACCTGCTGCTCCTGAAGCCGCTTCTGGAGTGCGCCCGGATCGCCCTTCCCTTTTTCGAGCTGGAACGCCCCTTTCTGGGGGTCATACCCCATCATCAAAGGGTGCAGGAGCACCAGCGCACGGAAATCGACCTTGCCGATCACGGCACCGCCACCGGGCCGGGACTGCCCATGGGCGGCGCGCGCCGGCACGAGAAGAACGGCGAGCAGCAGGCACGAGCAGAGCAGCTTGAGGGGGGAGTTCATGAATTCACTTCTGGGTTGCATCGTTCCATTTAGCCATACTTTCCGGGAATGCTCAATGTTTCCTGTTGGTCCCATATACGGCGGCGGCAGACGCAACGGCAGCCGTGACCGACGCCGGAATGCCGTGCCGTTCATACAGTCTCCGGATCACCTCCGGCGTGAGGTCCTCACCGCCGGCAAGGACGAGAGGCCAGGGCCGCACGGGCAGAAGGGGCTGAACCTCGGACTGCTGAGTCATCCGGATCCACCTGCGGCTGCGCTCGTCGGGCGTCTGGGGATCGAGCTCTTCCTCCCGACGGGTCAGCAGACCATTCAACACCTGCTGATCCAGCTCCCGCAAACCATTTCCGAAGGCCTGGCCGGACCGGTAGGAAACCGGGAATCCGAACGGCACCGGAACCGTGGTATTAAATATTACATGATATTTTCCATCCCGGGCCAGCTTTCGGACCAGGTTCATGACTTCATCGTCGATCGTGCCGAGGATCTCTCGTGTCTCCTCAGGCGACGTGAGATCGGGGTGGGAAAGGGCGAACTCCGTCTCCCGCCGCGCATTTTCAAGCTCACGTGCCCGGTCGTCCAGCTCCGCCAGCCGGTTTCGTAGCAGAGTGCCTGATGCCGTGTCGTCACGGCGGATGTCGAGCTGCTGGAAGCACTCCTGCTTCCGCCGGGTGATTTCCTCCGCTTGCCGTTCCAGCTCGTCGAGCCGGGAAACCAGCGCCTGGGTTGACGACGCATGACGGAGAGCGGATGCCGCCGCGGCGCGCTCTTCCGGGGTCAGGTTCGTGGGGAGCCTGGTGAAGCCGAGCAACTGGAAGTCGAATGTCGCCATTCGTGGGTGGAGACTGGCCGCCAGCCCCAGATTCACCTTGCCGATTCTGGCGGGGACAGGATCAATAGCAAAAAGAATATAACATGGGACGAGGCAGAGGGCAAGGAGCAGCGGAACGATCCTGTTCATGGGTGCATAGCCCCCTCGGCATAGAGGATCGGACGGTCTGACGACGGAAACAGCGGCCCGAGGAACGGTGCCGCACGAATGATCTGCTCGTGCCGGGGCGGATCGCCAGGCCCGCCGGGGTCGCCCGGAGGGCGGATCTCCACGGCCGGCGGGGCGGATGGGAAGCGCGGGAACCGGTTCAGGACGACACCACCCGCTTCGAGGGGGCAGGAGGCCAGAACGTCATTCACGACATCGGCGACCAGGGGGATCATGGTGTCGGCGGTCGGATTGCCGCCGTCCTGTGCCAGCTCTGTGAGGGTGGCCCGGCGCTGCTTCAGGTGCGCGATGCGGGCATCCGTCTCCCGGATCCCGGCCCAGATGGAAGTGCCGGCCCCGAGCGGATCTGAGGCGAGCAGGAGTGGGCGGGCCGCCTCGCGCTGCCGCTGTTCCGTCTCGGCCAGCTCCCGTTCGATCGCCTCGATCTCGGCCGTGATGGAGGAGACTTCGCGGATCTCGCTCGGAGTGCCTGTAAATCTTCCCGTCCGGGGATCATATTGGCGCATCCGTGGATGCTCGCGCACCAGGCGGTCGAAATCCACTACCGGAAAATTCTCTGCCATACCCCATGCAGGGAGAAGAATGTAAAAAAAGAGCGACGCACGTAAAAAAAATGTACGACGATTCATTCCGGCATCTCCGGGATATCACGGGAATCGGGAGTGAAAGCCGACGCAGGCCTGAGCTGGAGGCGCCGCTGTCCGATCAGGGTCTCGACAAGTTCGGGGGCGGTGTACACCTCCCGAATCCGCCCCTCCACCGGAAACACCGAAACCGAAAGGATACGTCCCGGAACGGGATACTCGTAAAATACGATCGAGATCCAGGCCCTGCCGTCGGCTTCCCGCGCCCACGGACTCGCGGCGAGGCCATGAATAGCCCGAATCCGCTTCGATTCGTAAAGGACGAGCTGATGGCAGCAGCTTCCCGAGCGCAGATCCGAGAACAGGGCCACTCGGAACGTCTGGCGGTCGGTGCCGAGAAGGAGGGGGGCGCTGCCGCTGGCGGGCGACAGGAACAGCGGCTGGACGAGATGCGGCGAAGATACGGCTTGCCAGCGGATGCCCGGCTGGAGCAGCGGCGGAACAAGCCCGAGAAGGGCGGTGAGTACCGACGGCGCGGTCACCTGGAACACGCGGCTGACCCTGCCCTCGCGCACCCGTTCCCGGACGAGATCGAGTTCGCTCAGCAGCAAAATGGGAGCAGGCGGGGCAAACGCGAACTGAAAGCGCGGCTGCCACTCGTGCAGGGCCAGGCTGCATGCTCCGGCTGCCTGAAGGTCGCACAGGAGGCCGATCAGGAGCAGCCCCACGAGAGGGCGCCGGGTGAATCGCATCAGGGTCGACATGTCCATTCCTGAGAATGATATCCGAAACCTGCCGCAAGATGTATTCCAGGAAAATGCGCGAAGATTGATACACGCATGAAACCGGGGTGGTATAAATGGCATAGTACATCTATGGACAGACATTCCGAATGGGGATCGTTCACGACCGCCGGCTTCCATCACAAGCTGGGAGCGATTCTTGTCGGGCTGCTTGTCTGTGTTCTTTGTCGTTGTCATGCGGCCCAGCCGAGGATGAACGCGGCTGGCCGGTCCTGGGAGGCGATCGAACGGCGAAATCCGCTCTATTACCCGGCATCGGATCAGCAGCGGACCGCCACGGAACCCACCGAACTGATTCCGGGGATGACGCTGGCGACGAAGGATGGCACCTGGGGTGTGATCGACATGGCCGGCGGCCTGGTGACCCTGTTC
>DATCTT010000031.1:0-3156 GCA_036567845.1 Candidatus Ozemibacteraceae bacterium
GGCCACGAGCCGGCGGATCGTTTCGAGATCGACGAACATCGGGTTGAGCGGGCAGAGGAGTCGGCAGTACAAGCGCGGCATCAGCATGGCACCGGCGAGCACCGCCCCGGCCACCAGGAGACCCCAGCCGCCAAGCCCCCCGAGAAACAGCGCCGAGAAGGCTTCGAGCCGTTCCAGCGGAAGTTCCTTCGCGAAGGGAAGCAGCAGCAAGGTTGTCCAGAGGATGGCGCGGCCCGCTCCCCGAAAGCGGGATTCCGAGGGCGGCATGGAGTTGCATGTGATATATAATGCGATGTTTCGCGCAAGATCCTGCGCCCGGCCGCAGGGACAGAGATACCGGCAGTAGCCGCGGCGTGCGAGGAGAAGGGCGGTGCCGGCGAGAAGCAGGAGCGCCAGGGTCGGGGAGGCTGTGTGGCCGCTGGCAAGCAGGCGCAGGTGGGTCAGAGAGAGAAACTGCGGCGCGAGATACCCGGTCGAGAGGACGACCAGCGCGGCGGCTGGCACGACGCCGATGAGGCGTTGAAGAAGGGCGGCGGTGGCTGTGACGGCGAGGGCCGCGTAGGGAACATAACCGCGGGGCGTCGTGGTCGGGCTCGCAGTCCAGGTTCCGACGGTCGTGCCCGGGACCGTGGCGCCATGCCCGGCGGCGGAAAATCCCTGGCGGAGAGCCTCGCAGACGGCCTCGACCGTCGTCGTGGCACGGGTGAGGCCATCCAGATCCTGGCCAGGCTGGAGGGCGTCAGTGGCGGTTTTCCCGGTGAACTGGCCGAGAAACCACTCCTCTTCGAGGCCCGCGACGAACGTCGGCGTTTCACAATGGCCGAGAATGCGGACCCCGGTGATCCGCCCCGTTTCGTCGAATCCGGCCACCAGATCGACAGGGCCGGCATACCCGACCGGGCGCGGCGTGAGCCAGGCGCTGAACACAGCATGCCAGCGGATTGTTCCCGATGCATCGGCGCCTTCGAGACGGCAGGGGCCGTGGGCGACGACGGAAAGCGCCAGACCGGGCGGGGCAAGGCGGCGGGCGGCCTCTTCCCAGGCGGGGGGGAGCGCCTCGGGGGATGGCACGGCAGAAGGGCGGGCTGATCCGTTCAGGGCAAGCAGCGCCAGGAGAATACAGGTGACGGCGGCATACGCATGCCGCGTGGGGATGCTCATAAAGATGCCTCTCGGTTCGAGATTACTGCAATTCATGAGGTTCGGGCAAGCCGGCCGGGGTGGGGAGTGGTATACTGGTGCGCATCACCACCGTATCCGTGGGGAGCCCATGAAGAGTATCCCGGCCCTTGCCGACATCTTTCGAATTCTTCTCGCCGAGCTGACCGGAGAGGATTTTTCCCTGCGCCGTGCGGCATTGACGGCCCTGAGCAGGCTGCGCGGCGAGGCGGCGGCCGAGGTGATCTACGAGCAGTTCAGCAGCGACAACCTGGATGAATTCCTGGCGCTTGCCGTGGCTCGCCTGGATGCCCGGAAGGCCGCACGGCTGCTGGTGCAGGCGCTGCACGATTCCCGGCTCGAGGTGCGGCTCGCGGCTGCTGACGGACTTTCCCGCCTCAAATCCGAGGAGGCCGTGCAGGTGCTGACCGACGCGGTGGAGATGTATCTGGCGGGGGCGGCGGCACCGGCCGAAGAGCGTATCCTGATGAGCGAGGAGTCGATTGCCGGCGCGATCCGCGCCCTGGCGAGGCTTGCAACCCCGCTCTGTCAGGGGCTGTTGCGGCGCATGCTGCTGAAAGAGACCAATCCGCGGCTGCGGGCGACGATCGTGGCGGCCATGACCCCGCTGATGACGGATGCGATGCTTCCGCTGATGGCCGGCCTGCTCAAGGATGCCGATCCACGGGTGCGTGCGAACGTGATCGAGGCCATTCAGGCGCTGAAAAACCCATCGACCATCGCGATCCTGCAGCCGTATCTGTATGACCCGCATCAGCGCGTGCGGGCGAACGCCGTGAAGGCGATCTGGGCCTATGGCGACTTCGAGGTGTCGGCCACCCTGAAGGAGATGCTGGGGGCGACGGACAAGCGGCAGCGGATTTCGGGGATCTACGCCGTCGGGGAGATCCGGCTCGATGCCTTCGAACGGCCGCTCGTTGCGGCGCTTCGGGACGAGGACGCCGATGTACGGCGGAATGCCGTGATTGCGCTGCGGAAAATCGCGGCTGGCAGCCCTGCGGCTGTGAAGCCGGCCCTGAAAATCGATATCCAGACTCTGCTCGATGATCCTGAGCCGGCAGTCCGCCTTGAATGTGTGATCGCCCTGGGCCAGCTCCTGGGGGACACCTGCCGTGCTGCCTTGCTGAAGCGGCTCGAGATCGAAAAGGCGGCCGGCGTGCGGGCCCAGATCATCGAGACCCTGGCGGGGCTGGCCTCGCCCGACCTGCTCGTGCGCATCGCGCCCTTTCTCGGCGATTCCGAGGCACAGGTCGTGATGGCCGTGCTCGACGTCATCGGGAGGATGGAGCCGGGGCTGCTGGGGCCGGCGTTGACCGATACCGTGAAGAAGTGCCTCCGGCATGCCGACCAAAAGGTCCGCCGGAAGGCCGCCAGCCTGCTTTGGAGGCTGGGCGTCCGCGGGGTGCTTGATGAGCTGTGCGCCTGGCTGGGCGGGCCGGATACCGACGTCCGGAAATCCGCCCTGCACTGTTTTGGCGAGATCTGCGGGAGCGTTTCGGAAAGCGGGGGCGAGATGCGCGAGATCTTCGAGCGCGAGCTCCATGCCGCCGTCGCTCAGCACCGGGAACGGGCCGAGCAGACCAGGAGCACCGCCGTCCAGGCAGATGCCCTGAAACTCTGGAACGATGCCGCGGCCGAGATCCAGGCGGGTCGGGGCGCGGTGGCCATGCCGTTGCTCGAGCAGCTGGTGGAGCTTGTTCCCGGGCATCTCCAGGGGCTGATGGCGCTTGGGGATCTGTACCAGCGCAATCGCGACGGGGCCCGTGCCGAAGGGTGTTATCGGAAGGCCCTGGCGATCCAGCCCAATCTGCCCAAGGCGCAGTATGCGCTCGGTGTGCTCGCGCATGGCAGGGGAGACTGGAAGGGGGCTGCCGAGTCGCTGAGCACGGCGATTCGGTTGTATCCGAAGCTGCCCCAGGCGTATCTTTTGCTGGCTGATGCGCTCGAGGCGCTTCAGCGGCCGGCCGATGCCTTCCG
>DATCTT010000032.1:0-28172 GCA_036567845.1 Candidatus Ozemibacteraceae bacterium
CAACTGCGCGAGGTTGCCGGCGCCCCGGCCGCCGATCTCGAGCGCCGCCTCCGCAACCTGACGGCCGGCGGCCTGATCTGCCGGCACGTGAAGGACGGCGTGGAAGGGTATTCACAGGCCGACTGAGAACGGCCCAAGTTATGGGAGGAAAGACCATGAACGTGCTCGCCATCAATGGAAGCGCCCGTAAGGACGGCAACACAGCCCTGCTCATCCGGGAGGTCTTCAGGCAGCTCGAGACCGAAGGGATCGGAACCGAGATGATCCAGCTCGCCGGCACCCCGATCCGGGGCTGCATGGCCTGCGGAGCCTGTTATCAGCGGAAGGACCACAAGTGCGTGATCACTTCCGACCCCGTGAACGAGATCATCGCGAAGATGGAAAAAGCCGACGCCATCATCCTCGGCTCGCCCACCTACTTCGCCGATGTCTCGTCCGAGCTCAAGGCCCTGATCGACCGCGCCGGCTATGTCGGCCGTGCGAACGATGGCCTGTGGCGCCGGAAGCTCGGGGCCGGAGTCATCGCCGTCCGCCGGTGCGGTGCCATCCACGCCTTCGACACGATCAACCACTTTTTCCTCATCTCGGAAATGCTCATCGTTGGCTCGAGTTACTGGAACATGGGCCTGGGCCGCGAAGCGGGAAGCGTTTCTGGTGACGATGAAGGCATCGACACGATGAAGACCCTCGGTCTCAACATGGCCTGGGCGCTCAAAAAGCTCCACGGCTGAGCCGCCCCGCGAAAAAGCCGGCGGCGGATGTTATACCACATCATATAATTGCAACATCCATGAATCACCCTCTGGTCGTCGAAGCACTGGTCAAGGATTATCGCGTGAAAGGGCAGGCAGCCTTTCGCGCCGTTGCTGATATCTCGTTTTCGGTCGCCGAGGGAGAATGCTTCGGGCTGCTCGGTCCGAACGGTGCCGGCAAATCGACGTCGATGCAGTGCATCACCGGGTTTTACCCGCCGACTTCGGGACGGGTGACGATTCTCGGTCACGATGTACACGCCGACCCGCGGCAGGCCAGAAACGCCCTCGGGGTCTGCCACCAGGAGGACACCCTCGACACGGACTTCACGGTGTTCGACCAGCTCGTGCGCCACGCCTCGTTTTTCGGCATCGGCGAGAAAGAGGCCGGCCGCAAGGCCACCGAGCTGCTCGAACGGTTCGATCTCACAGCCAAGGCGGGGGTGCTGGTCGAAGCCTTGTCGGGAGGCATGCGCCGCCGGCTTCAGGTGGCACGCGCCCTCATCGCCGATCCGAAGCTGCTCGTGCTCGACGAGCCCACCACGGGCCTCGATCCCGAGGCCCGGCGCACTCTCTGGTCGATCATCACCGGGTTCCGCCAGACGGGAGGCGCCGTGCTGCTCTCGACCCACTACATGGACGAAGCCGAGCGGCTGTGCGACCGCATCGCCATCATCCACCGCGGCCGGATCCTCGACTGCGCCCCGCCCCCCGAGCTGATCTGCCGTCATATCGGCGTTTCCGAAATCGATGAGGAGATCCGGCCCGGAGTCCGCTGGAAACGGCCGCCCAACCTCGAGGATGTCTACCTGAAGCTGACCGGGCTCTCCCTTGCAGATGACGAGTCCGAAGAGGCCGGGGAAGAAGCGGGAGACGCGTCATGAGCGGCGCCCGCGCGATCGCGACGGTGTGGCGTCGGTATTTCGCCGTCTACGAGAAGAACTTCTGGTTCGGCATCGTCACGACCTTCGTCGAACCGCTGCTGTATCTGGTCTCGTTCGGCGTCGGCGTCGGCGGCTTGGTGGGCGCGCTGACGACGGAGGGCATCTCCCTCACCTACCGCCAGTTCGTCTTCGCCGGCATCGTCGGCCAGACGATGCTGTTCCAGGGCTTTTTCGAGGCCGCCTACGGGGGCTTCGTCCGCATGTATTACCAGAAAGTGTTCCAGGCGATCGCCGTGACACCCGTCACGATGTCGGAGGTGCTGTGGGGCGAGCTCCTGTGGGACGCATCCAAAGCCACCTTCGCCTCCACCGCCGTCGTGCTGATCGGCGTTCTGGCCGGCGACTTCCGGCCCTTCGGCGCGCTGATCGCGCTGCCGTTCGTCTTCGCCGGAAGCCTTCTGTTCGCGGCGATGGGCCTGCTGACCGCGGCGCGCTCGGCGACAATCGACGAGATCTCGTATCCGCAGTTCCTGCTGATCTTCCCGATGTTCCTGTTCTGCGGCGTCTTTTTCCCGCTCGACCAGATGCCGACAATCCTGCAGGGAGTCGCCTGGCTGCTGCCCCTGACGCCAGCCATCTCGGTTCTCCGCTCCCTGACGCTCGGCTTCCCGCTCAAGCCCCTCGCCGTCATTGCCGTTCTTCTCTGGACGGCCATCCTGGTGAAGACCGCGCGGCGGGCGATGCGCGACCGGCTCGTCAAGTGACCTGCGACCTGCGCCCTCGAGTCTGATCCGAAGCGCGTTTCAAGCCCTCTCAGGTTTCGGGTCGGAACAGCCGACGTATCAGAAGCGCGGCACACCACCGCTCATGACCATCACCACGCAAAGGATCCCCTTCCATGGAATCGATTCGCGACATCTTCAAGATCGGGCACGGCCCGTCCAGCAGCCACACCATGGGCCCCCGCACGGCCGTCGAGCAGTTCCGGGCCCGCCACCCCGAGGCCGCGGCCTTCTCGGTAACCCTGTATGGAAGCCTGGCGGCGACCGGGAAAGGGCATCTGACCGACCAGGCGATCATCGCGGCCATGAAGCCGGTTCCCGTCGAGATCGTCTGGAAGCCCGATACGGTGCTGCCGTTCCATCCGAACGGCATGGAGTGCGTGGCGCTGGATGCGGAACGCCGTGAAACCGACCGGTGGCGCGTCTTCAGCGTCGGCGGCGGTTTCCTGCGCGAGGAGCACGCGACAGAGACGGCTCCCGTCCAGGTGTATCCCCACGACACCATGTGCGAGATCCTCGAGTATCTCGATGACAACGGCATTTCCTTTGCCGACTATGTGAAGGAGCACGAGCCCGCCTCGACCTGGGATCACCTCGCGAACGTCTGGGAGACGATGAAGGCGACGATTCAGCGCGGTCTCGAGGCCGAAGGGGTGCTGCCCGGCGGTCTGCGCCTGCCCCGGAAGGCGGGGATCTATTTTTCCCGCGCCCGCCAGCAGAGCGATCTGCTGCAGAAAATCAGTCTGGTGTTCGCCTATGCGCTGGCGACCTCCGAAGAGAACGCGGGCGGCGGCCTGGTCGTGACCGCCCCCACCTGCGGCTCAGCGGGGGTGCTGCCGGCGGTGCTGTATCTTCTGCAGCGGCTCGACCACCTGTCGGATGCCCGCATCGTTCGCGGACTAGCCGTCGCCGGCCTGATCGGCAACCTGGTCAAGAAGAACGCCTCGATCAGCGGGGCCGAGGTCGGGTGCCAGGGCGAGATCGGCACCGCCTGTGCCATGGCGGCCGCGGCTGCCTGCAAACTGTGGGGCGGCACGGCCCCCCAGATCGAGTATGCCGCCGAAATGGGCCTCGAGCACCATCTCGGTTTGACCTGCGACCCGGTCGCCGGTCTGGTGCAGATTCCCTGCATCGAACGCAATGCGATGGCCGCGGCGCGCGCCGTCGAATGCGCCAGTTACGTGCTGCTGTCCGACGGTCGCCACCGCGTCTCGTTCGACCAGGTCGTCATCACGATGCGCGAAACAGGCATGGACCTCCAGAGCCGGTATCGGGAAACAGCCGGCGGGGGCCTCGCCAAGCACGTCGACGGCCTGACGCGCCGCTGCCGACCCCTCGAGAAAATCGCCGTCTGAGCCTTCCCCGTCACCAACGACCTATAGTTCAAGCTCTCTGGGACACGAAGCCCCAAAGACCGAAAGCCAGCGTTCCACGGGTTTCTCGGATGCGCAGATCATATTATTGTTACAACAATAATGTTCGCGACATCTGCCTGAGCCGAAATACGCGTGTGTTCATGTGTGGTTCGACGGCTCGCCCCCTTCGCGGCTTCATAACGAATCACACGTTCCAAGGGCTTGACCGGGAGGCAGGAATCGGCTACCACAGGGACAGCCGATTCACCCGGAGGATTCGTCATGACCGTCGCGACCGCTCCATCCCACTGCCTTCTCATCTCCGCCGAGCTTCACTTGCGCCCTGCCCAGGTCGAGGCCGCCGCCGCCCTGTTCGGGGAAGGCGCGACCGTGCCGTTCATCGCGCGATACCGCAAGGAGAAAACAGGAAGCCTCGACGAAGTCGCCCTCCAGACGATCCGGGATCGTCTGGAACAGCTCGCCGAGCTGGACAAACGGCGCGAGGCGATTCTCGGCTCGCTGTCCGAGCGACAGCTGCTCACCCCGGAGCTCGAATCCTCGGTCCGAGGCGCCTCCACGCTGACGGTGCTGGAAGATCTGTATCTCCCCTACCGCCCGAAGCGGCGCACCCGCGCCCAGATGGCCCGGGAACGGGGTCTCGAGCCGCTGGCGAATCACCTGCTCCTCCAGGATGCCGCGTTCGACCCACATCGGGCGGCGGAAGCCTTCGTCGATGCGGAAAAGGACGTGACGAGTCCGGAAGAGGCCCTCGGAGGAGCCCGAGACATCATCGCCGAGTTCGTCAGCGAGCACGCCGAGGCCCGCCAGGCAGTGCGCGCCTACTTCGAGGCGTTCGCGCTCATCGAAACGTCCGTCGTAAAGGGCAAGGAGGAGGAGGGCGCAAAATTTCGTGACTGGTTCTGCTGGCGCGAACCCGCCTCGAAAGCCGCCGGCCACCGTCTCCTCGCGATCTTCCGAGGCGAGAACGAAGGTGTCCTGCGGGTCACGCTCCGGCCCCCGGCCGACAAGGCGCTTGGCATCCTCGGCCGCCGGTTTCTGAAAAACACGGGCAGGGCAACGGAGCAGGTGCGCCTCGCCCTCGAGGACGGGTATGAACGGCTGCTCGCCCCATCCCTCGAGACCGAGCTGCGCGCCGGCCTGAAGGCGCGAGCCGACGACGAGGCGATCGCCGTGTTCGCCTCGAATCTGCGCGAGCTGCTGATGGCGGCCCCGCTCGGCCAGAAGAATGTGCTCGCCCTCGATCCCGGCCTGCGCACCGGTTGCAAGCTCGTCTGCCTCGACCGGCAGGGCGCCCTGAGACACCATACCGTCATCTATGTCACCGGCAGCGACCGGCAGCGCGAGGAAGCGGCCGCCACGCTCCGGGAGCTGTGCCGAAACTTCGCAATCGAGGCCATCGCCATCGGGAACGGCACCGGAAGCCGCGAGGCCGAGACATTCGTCCGAAGCCTGCCCGATCTCAAGCAGATTCCCGTCGTGCTCGTGAACGAGAGCGGCGCCTCGGTGTATTCGGCCTCGGACGTGGCCCGCGCCGAGTTCCCCGACCAGGATGTGACGGTGCGCGGCTCGGTCTCGATCGGCCGCCGACTGATGGATCCGCTTGCCGAGCTGGTCAAGATCGACCCGAAATCGATCGGCGTCGGCCAGTATCAGCACGACGTCGATCAGAAGAAGCTCAAGCGAAGTCTCGACGACGTCGTCATGAGCTGCGTGAACGCCGTCGGCGTCGAGGTGAACACGGCCAGCGCCCCGCTGCTGACCTACGTCGCGGGCGTGGGCGCGCAGCTCGCCTCGAACATCGTCGCCTGGCGCACCGAAAACGGGCCGTTCCGGAGCCGGGCCGATCTGAAGAAGGTGGCGCGGCTCGGCCCAAAAGCGTTCGAACAGTGTGCCGGCTTCCTGCGCGTGCGCCAGAGCGACAACCCGCTCGACGCCAGCGCCGTCCACCCCGAACGGTATGCCCTCGTGAAACGGATGGCCTCGGATCTCGGCTGCGCCGTATCCGACCTGCTCGCCCGCCGCGACCTCCGGGCAGAGATAGACATCAATAAATATATATCAGAAGATGTTGGCCTGCCGACTCTGCGCGACATCCTCGGCGAGCTCGAGAAACCCGGCCGCGACCCACGCGCCGGCTTCGAGGCGTTTTCCTTCGCCGAAGGCATCCACCGGATCTCGGATCTGCGACCCGGCATGAAGCTGCCCGGCATCGTGACGAACGTGACCCGGTTCGGGGCCTTCGTCGACGTCGGGGTGCATCAGGATGGCCTGGTGCATGTCAGTGAACTCGCCGACCGGTTCGTGCGCGAGCCGGCCGAGGTCGTGAAGGTGCAACAGAAAGTCTCCGTCACCGTCCTCGAAGTCGACGAGACACGCAAGCGCATCTCCCTCTCGATGCGCACCCGCCCCCGCTGAAGCCGCCACCACACGAAAAGAGAACAAGCCGAGGCGCAACAGGTGCCAGCCGTAGGGGCGGGTTTCAAACCCGCCCCGGATGACCCATCACGAAAAATTCGAGGGAAGGCGAACCGTCTGCGCGAGGTTCCTCTCTGTGGGGCGGCGGGATTTCTGCCGATAGAGTATCCGACTCCATCTTCGAAGGGGACGGGTATGTTCGGAACGAAGGGCTGCCGGATCGGCCACGTGCTGCTGCTGATCGTGGTTGCGGCCGTATTCCTGGCAACAGGCTGCAGTGAGCGCAGCCCGCTCGTTCCCGTGTCATATGTCGAACCGCCCGGGCCGACGGCGACAGGCATCGGCTCGGGAACCGCGACCGTCGGTTCGGGTTCGGCGACGATCGCGACCCCCACGACGACGGTGACCCCGTCCGACACGACCGGCGCCTTCGATCTCAGCGGCTCGGTCTACGATTCGATCACGGCGGCGGGCGTTCCCAACGTCACGGTGACGACAAGCGCCGGCCACAGCGTGAAAACCCTGTCGAACGGCCGGTTCTACCTGACGGCGGTCCAATCGGGCATCCACACGATCTCGCTCTCGGCAAGCGATTACGAGGACTTCTCCTACGCCTTCACACTCGCCTCCTCCGGCGCCCTGCAACCGCCTCTCGACGTGTTCATCACCCGCAAAACATACACGATCCGGGGATACGTCGTGAACAAGGGCTCGGCCGGGGATTCCTCGATGGGGTATTACGAAGAGGCGATCGATGGGGTTGATGTCGCGATCGAGGGCCTCGCCAGCTTCACCACGACGACCACCAGCAACGGCGCCTTCACCTTTGCGGGTCTGAAATCCGGTCTGTACACCCTCGTCGCGCAGAAACCGGGCAGCTTCGAGAAAGCGCGCGTCCAGGTCGAGATCAAGCCGGACGGCACGGTCTCCCCGGCCGCGATCGTCATTTCCCTCTCGCCGAGCAGCTTCTCGATGCAGGGGCTGGTCAAACTCGACACGACGAAGGAGCCGCTCGGCGGCATCCGCATCGATCTGCTCGACCAGGACTCCACCTCCGTCGCCTGGACCCTCTCCACGGCCGAGGGGAAGTTCTCGTTTCTGAACCTGCCGGCGGGCCTGATGTATCTGACGGCCCAGGGCGACGGTTTCTACAACGCGACCGCGGTGGTCCAGATTTTCCAGGACGGCACCATCTCGCCGGCCGCACCGGAGCTGTTCCTGACGAGGCTTCCATCCGAAAACGACCTGATCTGGGCTTCGGGAACCATCCGCGATGCCTACACGGCCGGCCCGCTCGAGTTCGTCACGGTCGTGCTGAAAGGCTACGCAAGCACGATCACGGACCGGTACGGGTATTACTCGCTCGGCAATATCGCGCCCGGCCGGTATCAGCTGACCTTCACCAAGGAGGGGTTCAACCAGCTCGACGTCGCCCTGACGGTGAACGCCGACGGCACAACCTCGCCGCCCAGTCTCGACTACTTCATGATCTACACGCAGGGCGCGGGACAGGGATCGGTCGTCGGCCGCTATGTCCCGTCCATCCCCCCTGAAAGCGGTCTTCCTGTCGCCGTCTATCAGATCAACTCCGAGAGCTCCAGCAATCTCCTGTGGACGCTGATGAGCCCCTACACCCCGATCAAGACGACCGTCACCGGCGCGGATTCGCCGCTCACCTCGTCGAACGAGAGCGGGATCTTCAAGTTCACCCACCTGAATCCGACCACCGCCACCCGCAAGTATCTCATCGTCGTGGGCGAAGGCGGCAACACGACCCCGGAATATGGTGAAGACTATAAAATCCTCACCATCCCGCCGGGTGTGCGCAAGTTCTACTTCATCGTCGACGTCGTGGCGGGCCAGACGACATTTGTCACGAACTACGAGCAGGAGAACTTCTGAACAGCCGCGCCGCGATCAGATTCCCGGGAATCGCCCTTCTCGGGCTCGTACTGCTGCTCGTGTCGTCGTTTCCCGCGCAAGCCGCCCCGAGCGGCCCGGTCAGTCTCGACGGAAGGCCCGGCCTGCTGACGATGGCAATCCCTGTCGGAACGGCCACCCGGCTGATCACGGGAACCATCCGCCATGGCATCGCGGAAGGGGACGTCGGGATCCGCGGCCGCACCATCCGTGAAACCAAGCATGAAACCTGGATTTCGGCGGCAGCGCGCCTCCATCCCCATGTGCTGTTCGTCGCGACGCATCTGGCATCGAGCCGCGACACGAGCCCAACCACGGTCGGCATCGACGGGGATGCGGGGATCACAGCCGGTGGGTTTCACGTCGAGGTGCCCGAGCAGAGTCTCGCTTTCGGGGGCTCCTACACCCAGCTCACGGCCGGGGACATGGGCCGGATCGATCTTTCCCAGCTCGAGCATCTGCGCCATGTCTACGTCACGGTTTCGGACGAGCTGGCCAGAAACCTGCGCTGGTATCTCCAGGTCAAAGAGGCGTTCAGCCAGGAATACACCGCCGTGTATCCCGACGGCCGGCAGGTCCGTGTTCCCCTCAAACGCGTGGTGATCGGGACGGTGGGGGCCATGCGCCGGTTCCGGACCGGGCTGACGCTGTTCGGTGAGACCCAGATGTTCGACGACGAGGATTTTCTCTACTACGGGGACGACCATTACTCGGTCAACGCCGGCTGCCGGCTGCAGTACAGCCGCTTTTCCGCCGAGCTCTCGGCGCGCAGTCTCAACCGCACCCCGACCTGGTATTTCGGCTTCTCGGCCGCGCACTGAGCGGTTCGCCCGGTGAGCGGGATTTGATGAAAAAATCTCTGCTTCCGGTGAGAACACGACGCACCACAGAGGCACGGAGACACAGAGAAAATCCTCTTTGAAACTCTGTGTCTCTGTGCCTGGTATGTTGATTTCGTCACAAGGACCGATCCACAGATGACGCAGATAAATTCCAGAAATTCCCCTTTTTATAAAGGCTCCGGCGATATAGCCAATCAGGTGGCCCAAGCGTTCGTATCTCCCGGTTTTTCATCTGCGTTCATCTGCCCTCCGTCTGCGGATGCGTTCTTGAAGCCGAGGATTATTTCAACAGAGTATCCCTGTGGTGAAATGTTCTTCGGGACTCCGTGGTGAGTTGGCTGGAAAACCGGGGGCGTTCGGGCTTTTGGATCAGCGGGAGCTGCCGGCCTTCACGAACTTCAGGGCCAGGGAGTTGATGCAGAACCGGAGACCGGTCGGCTTGGGGCCGTCGCGGAACACGTGGCCCAGGTGGGCGTCGCACCTGGCGCACCGCACTTCGAGGCGCGACATCCCGAAGCTGTGGTCGGCCTCGGTCGTGAGACGACCGGCGGCGATCGGCGCAGAGAAGCTCGGCCAGCCGCATTCGGTGTCGAACTTGTCGCCGGACGAAAACAGGTCGGCACCGCAGCAGACGCAGGTATAGACACCATTATCGTTGAGTTTCACGTATTCGCCCGAGAACGGCACTTCGGTGCCTTTTTCGCGCGTGATGTGGAACTGGTCGGGCGTCAGGATCTTCTGCCACTCCTCGTCGCTCTTCACGATACGTTCCGTCATGCTGGCTCCTCCGATCGATGCGGCCGGACTGGCTGTCCGTTCCTCGAATGCGACCGAAGGGCAGGTGACCAGGAGATATACCCCCGCGGCCGCGAACAATCCCAGGGCAATCATGCTGCGAATCGAATGCTTCATACGTTCTTCCATTCACGGGCCGGTGACTCCGGCTCGTTCTATATTTATCCGTTTGCAAACGAGCGTTCTTTGAGAATCGTTGCGGCTTCGGCCATGCGCCGGAAGGTGGCCGGATCCCCCCCGCGATCGGGGTGATGCCGCAGGGCAAGCCGTCGCCAGGCCCGACGGATATCGGCATCCGAAGCGTTTTTTCCGAGGCCGAGAACGGCCAGGGCATCCAGCCGCCGGCTGCGCCGGTGATAGGCGCCCCAGAATGCGTCGAGGAGGGTCTCGACGGCGGCTCGGTCCGTCTCCTCGAGCTGTTTCAGATCGAGATAATACGCGCGCAGCGGGTCATGAAGCTCCGGAACGAGGCCTTCGTGCCGTTTCGGCGCTGTGCGGGCGATGCGGAGGCAATGGATCTCGAGATCCGCCTCTCCCGAAGCGCGAAGCCGGTCCCGAAGCAGGTATAACAGATGGAACAGCGTGAAATGAGCCCGGAAGAGCCGCACGGGATCGGCAGAATGCCAGCCGCCGAAAACGGCATGGCCCCCTTCCCGGAGCCGGTCGAGCAGCTCCTCTTCCCGCCAGACGGGCTTCTGCCGGAGCAGTTCGTCCAGCACTTCCAGCAGTTCATCCCGTTTCGTCACATCCATCCGTTTCCCCATCGCGACGTATGCATGGATTGTACACCGGACATGCCCTCCGTGTATACCGCGGAATTTCCGTCCCGAGGGCATCTTGCCATGATCGGGCACCGGATGGTACATAGGGCGGAGAACCATGAAGCCGGCGCGCAAAGAGGCCGGCCACCGGAAAGGAGATTTTCGCGTGATCCGATCGACCCGTTTTCGCCTGTTGGCTGGGCTGGTGCTCGTTCTGGCACTCGTCGCGGCAGCCCCCCTGATCGCGGCGGAGGAACAAGCCAAGCCCGCCCTTCCCAAGCTGGAATTCGAGAAATATGCGCTTCCCAACGGCCTGCAGGTGATCCTGCACGTCGACAAAAAGCTTCCCGTCGTCCATGTGAACCAGTGGTATCACGTGGGTTCGAAGAACGAGAAGCGCGGCCGCACGGGCTTCGCTCACCTGTTCGAGCACCTGATGTTCCAGGGCTCGAAGAACGCGAAGGGCGAGTATTTCACCTGGGTCGAACGGGCCGGGGCCAACCTGCGCGAGGGCGGCGTCAACGGCACGACAGGCAACGACCGCACCAACTACTTCGCCACGGTTCCGTCGGGCAACCTCGAGTATCTGCTGTGGCTCGAGTCGGACCGGATGGCCACGCTCATCGAGGATCTCGACGAGGCGAAGCTGAACAACCAGCGCGACGTCGTGAAGAACGAGCGGCGCCAGAGCTATGAGAACGCCCCCTACGGCCGGGCCGGCGAGCTGTTCGCCACCTACATGTACCCGCCCGACCACCCCTACTCGTGGCCCGTCATCGGCAGCCAGGAGGACCTGACCGCCGCCACGCTCGACGACGTGAAAGAGTTCTTCCGGACATACTATACGCCTAACAATATGACTCTCGCGATCACCGGCGACTTCGATCCGGCCGAAGCGAAAAAGCTCGTGGCGAAGTATTTCGGGACGATCCCCTCGGGCCCGGCGCTCGCCCGGCCGAAGCAGTGGATTCCCGAGCTGAATGCCGAGCGGGTCGTCGAGGTCGCGGACCGCGTTCCCCAGACGAAGATCTACCTCTGCTGGCACTCGCCGGCGTATTTCGGGTCGCAGGACGCCGAGCTGGACGTCGCGGCGGCGGTGCTGTCCGACGGCCTTTCCTCGCGTCTGAACAAGGCGCTGGTGTATGACCGCCAGCTGTGCACCGGCGTCGGCGCCTACCAGGACAGCATGGAGATCGCCGGCAACTTCTGCATCGAAGCGACCCTCCGACCCGACACCCGGGTGGAGGAGGTCGAGAGCATCATCGATGCCGAGATCGCGCGACTGGCGAAGGAAGGCCCGACTGCCGGGGAGCTGGAGCGGGTGAAGAACAAGATCGAGTTCGGCTTCGTCTCGTCGCTGGAGGCGATCGGCGGCTTCGGCGGCAAGGCCGACATGCTGAACAAGTACAACACCTATCTCGGAAGCCCCGACAAGTTCGCCGAGGATTTCGAGCGGTACACGCGTCTGACGGGTGAGGACGTGCGCGCCGCCGTGGCGCGGTGGATCGACAACACGAAGCGGGTGAAGATGCGCTTCCGGCCCGAAAAGCCGGGGGAGATCGAGCAGGTCGCCGTCACCCGCGACAAGGCCCCCGAGCTCGGCCAGGACCGAGACTTCGCCCCGCCCGCCGTCAAGACCGGCAAGCTCGCCAACGGCCTCGAGATTCTGGTCGTGGAACGCCCCGAGCTTCCCAAGGTTGCCGTCAGCCTCACCGTCCGGGCCGGCAGCCTCTTCGACCAGCCCGGCAAGGCCGGTTGCGCCCAGCTGACAATGGCCACGATCGAGATGGGCACCAAGACCCGCAAGGCTCTCGAAATCGAGCAGTCGATGTTCCAGCTCGGCACCTCGCTCAGCTCGTCGGCCGGCCGCGAATCCGCCGGTCTCGCCTTTGAGGTTCTCAAGCGGAATCTCGCCCCGGCCCTGGCGATCATGGCCGATGTGGCCCTGAATCCGGTATTCCCGGCTGAGGAGTTCGAGCGCGAGCGAAAGCGGATGCTCGACGGGATGTCCCAGGAGGAGAACGACCCGCGCAGCCTTGCCGGGCGGCTCCGGTCGGTAATCGCGTTCGGTGCCGATCATCCGTACGGCTGGCCGGCAAACGGCTTCGCCGCCACGGTCAGATCCCTGAGCCAGGGAGACCTGGTAAAGATGCACGCGGACCGGTTCAAGCCAGGAAATGCCGCGCTGAGCTTCGTGGGCGACATCACCCTCGATGAGGCGATGAAGCTGGCCCAGGAAACCTTCGGCGTGTGGAGCGCCGGATCGGCTCCAGCGCTCGAGCTCCCGGCTCCAAAACCGGCCAAAGCCGGCACCGTCTACCTGATCGACAAGCCCGGCGCCGTGCAGACCGTGGTTCTCCAGCTGCTTCCCGGCATCAAGCGCGCGGATCCCGCCTACTACCCGCTGATGCTGGCCGATGCGGTATGGGGCAGCGGCGGGTTCGGCACCCGGCTCAACCTGAACCTTCGCGAGGACAAAGGCTACACGTACGGCGCCCGGTCGGCTCTTGCCTCCTCCCGAGAGGCCGGAAGCTGGTTCGCCTCGGCCTCGGTTCAGGGCAACAAGACGAAGGAGTCGGTCGTAGAGTTCGTGAAGGAGCTCGAAAACCTCGGCGGCAAGAAGCCGATCACCGAAGCCGAGCTCCAGAGCGCCCGGGAAACCCGCCTGCGCGGCTATGCACAGCGGTTCGACACGATGGGAAAGGTCGCCAGCCGCATCGGGGAACTGTGGGCGCTTGGGCTGCCGTATTCCGAGTTCGTCACCGAGTTCGAGAAGACGAAAACCCTCGGCCTCGCCGACGTGAACGCCGCGGCAGCCACGTATGCCAGCAAGTCCCAAGCCCTTCTGCTGCTGATCGGCGACCGGGCAAAAATCGAGCCCGGCATCCGCGAGCTCAACCTCGGTGAAATCGTCCCGCTCGATGCTGAAGGCAAGCCCTTGAAGTAATCCCTCTCCAAAGCGATCACCTTCCCCCGGCCCACACAGGGCCGGGGGTTTTATTGTTTACCGAATATTTTTCCCGGGAAAGAATATTTCTGCTACCATGGTCCTGAATTTCAACGCGAGAAGATCGATGCCGCTGCGAGAAGGAATCCTGGTCCTCCTGCTGGCAACCCTGCCGGCATGTCTGACTGCGCAGGCTCCCCGGGTGCCGCTGAAGACGCTCCTGCTGCTGAATAACGCCCGCGCAGCATCACAGAGGGGCAACGCCAGCGAAGCCGCCCGCCTTCTCGCCCAGGTCCGGACATACGAACCGTCAGCAAAAGCGGGCAATTGGACTGCCCCGCAGACAGCCCCCCCTTCCGCCCTGCCCCTGGACGAGCGTTCAGACGCGGAACTCGAGGCCATCCTGCTCGCCTCCCCGACGAACGTCGAAGTCCGGCGCATTCTCCTCGCCCGTGCAATCAAAGCCGGCGACACCGCCAGTGTCCAACGCCACCGATCGGTGCTCGGCCAGCTCGAGCCAATCCCGGTCGGGAAGCTCCTGCTTCTCGGTTTTCTCTGCCTTCTTTTTCTCATTGAGAGCCGGAAACTTCGCGACATCCTCCGCTCGAGTTACCATTCGAAGTAATATTTTTTACCCGACAGATCCAGTTCGGTGTGGGGCGAAACGATCTTTTTTCCGGGGGCGAACGCCGTCGGACGTTTCTGCGTCTGATTATCCGGCTTTTCCAGCTGCACCCCATCGAACCAGACGGAGTGGGAAGCCGTCGGCGGCGATACCGGCGACGTGTTGCCAAGCAGGATGTAGGTTTTGCTCGCCGTCGATGTATCGAGGTAATACTCGAACGACACATATATTCTGTACCATGTATAAACATTCGAACCGAACTGGGCGGGCCAGGTTTCGACGACACCGAACTCCCCCGAACCCGTCGTGTTGCCTTGCACGCTCCCATCCGAGCCGATCTCGACCCAGGGCTGGAAGACAATCGTCCCCCCTTCCGTCGTGTCGAAGAAGGAAATCCGCGCAGAGCCGGTTCCAGGACATACATACGCCGAAAGAACGTAGCGGCACTCGGGGGGCTGGAACGTCGATGTCGCAACTTCCTGGTATACCGTCCCACTCGAGAGGCCGATCGGCCCGCCCTGAATGATCTCGCACCGGAACTGGCAGTCATCCGAGACCACGCCGCCACCAGCCGATATCACCTGCGGCCCCGACTGATCATAGGTCCCAAGCTCCTGCAGGGGATCGACCGGGCCGATCCGGACCGTCGTCGTGCCATACGAACCAGCCGGCGTCGGATCGGGGTTGAACAGCGGATCAAAGGTGATCGCGGCCGCGGGTATGGCATGGCCGGCCCCGTCCCCGATATTCGCAAAAGCCCAGGAGAAGGCATTCAACGGCACATTGCCGCCATTGTAATAGCAGATTCCGACCCAGCCCGATGCCTGGCCTCGGCCAATCCGGCCGAAATCGACCATTCCGGGCAAAAGCGTGATCAGAGGTCGCGGATTCACCGTCAGTTTCACCTGGAAATTCGCGGTGGCCTCGGCAGCCTGAATGATCCCGTCACCGTTCTCGTCCTCCCATACCGTTGAAACCCCCGTATACACATCCGGTGGAACGAAACTCGCCAGCTCTGCGGTTGCGGAGCAGGAGATGTTCCCGTTTCCCGGAATGCCGAAAGGCACGGCGGGCGACCAGGTCAGAGACGCGAGAGGGAAGGTGTATCCCGTTCCCGTCAGCGGGACGAGATTCTTCCATCGCAGATTCGCCAGCGGAATCGCCGACCCATTGTAGGTGGTGAAGTTCTTCACAACCGTCCCTCCCGGATCCTGCGGCCCGAAATCCACGGGCGGATTCGTCGGATCCGTCTCAAACACGCTCTTGTGGCCGATGCGCAGCGTGATCGTGAACGTGTCGTTCTCCTCATTGCCGGAGTTATAGCTCCCGTCAGCGGTGTTGTAGTCATCGTAGATGCGATGGGTGGCGACATAGGTGCCATCCGCCTTCGGGGAGCCCACCGTGACCGTTATCGTCGCCAGTTGCGACTGGCCAACGGCAAATCCGCCCGGCACGGCCGGCAGATACACGATCGAGGAAGCCGGAATCACGTCGATGCCGCTCGAGAGCGTCGCGATGACGGCTCTGACCATGGTCAGATTCTGGTTTCCGGTGTTCACGATCTCGATCATCCCGCTGACGACGGAGTTCTCCGTCGTCCATCCCAAGTCGAGGTTCGACTGGAGCACATTGATCGCCTTGCTCGAGGTCACCGTCAGATTGAGCGCGCAGGTGTCGCTCGCCTCGTAGCTCTGAAGCAGCTTGTCGCCATTGATGTCATTCCAGGCGGTCAGCGTGCCCGTAGAGACCCCGGGAAGCGTGTTGGCCGGAACCAAGACGCGCCAGTATCCGAACTTCTGGCCAGCGATAAGAATACTGCCAAGGGGCGCCGGCACGAGAGAACCGGAAACCGGGAAGACGAAGCTCGCCGACGCGGGAATCGTTTGCGGCCCGACGAGAGCGGAACAGGTCGCCACGAGACTCGTGATCGTCAGTGAACCGGTGTTGCGAAACTTGATCGCCGCTTCGGCCGAAAAGGTGGCAGGCGGACCGCTCGTGGCATACGACGGATTCTCGATATCCAGGGCCGCAGAGCCGATCCGGCACTTGATGATGAACGGGGATTGGGGCTCCCCGGCATCGCGGTCAAGCCCCAGATCGGTGTCATCGAACAGCCAGGCCGAGCTGCCGGTATAATCACCAGCCGCCTGAGCCACATTCACGGTCAGTTTCAGATCCCTCGTGAAGATGGCTCCGGGTGCCGCGGAGAATGGAACCCCGGGCGGGAAATCGTAGTCCGCTGCCGGGATCGTGTTGACGCCGGACACCAGGGGCAGCTTGGTCCACATGAGCCGTGACAGTGTGACATTGCCCGAGTTGCGACAGGCGAAGGGAACCGTCACAACCGCTCCGGGGGCGAGATCACCCAGCTCTACCGTCGGCACGAGCACCTGGACCGCGGGATAGGCGGGAATGCTGACGGTCAGGGTGAATGTTCCCGAGGCTTCGTCGGGGTCGAGCACGCCATTCCCGTTCGAGTCTTCATACAGGGTCTGAACTCCCGAATACGCACCCATGCTCATGCCGGGAGGAACGAACAGGGCGACCGTCGCCGTGCCCGTCGTCACGACCGAGGCCGGCGGAATGATGGAGATATTGTCCGTGGCGATCGAGTTTCCCATTCCATCCTGTAAGGCCTGAAGAGAGGCCTTGAGATTCGTCAGAGACAGCGAACCGGTGTTGGTTATGGTCTCCTGAAGCCCGGATATGATCGTCGAGGGTGTCCCGATCCCCGCAGAAAGCACGGCCGGGGACAGAGTGAGCTGCTTGGAGCCCACACCGATCCGCACCTGGAACGTGTCACTCGCTTCTCCCGCGTCGATCGATCCATCGCCATCCGTATCCGCCCACATCGTCCAGGTCGCAACATAAACCCCCTGAGGGGTGGCAGCAGGGATGGCGGCAGAGGCACTTGCAACACGCGCCTCCCCGATCGCCAGATTTCCAGGGTTCGGGGAAACAGCAAGGAAAGTCGCACTTCCGACGGTCTGAGTGAATCTGACATTCGTAACCGCCTGATTCCCTCCATTGAACAGATTCACGACCTTCGCATTGGTCGTCTGTCCGGGGCTCCAATTGCCGAGATCGATCAGATCCTCGACGACAAAGACCTTCGGTCGGCTCAGGACATTCACCGTGACGGTGAAGATCTTGTATGGCTCAATGGAATCGGGGTTGCCATTTCCATTCATGTCTTCATACACCGACATCGTCGTGGCATAGGTACCGGAAGCCTGATTGTAGGGAATCGTCATTCCAATCGAGACGGCCGCGCTGGCGTCGGGGTTGATCGTTCCGACCGGGGACGGAGCCAGTGTCACGTAGGCATGAGAAATCGACAGCGGGAAAACGCCGTTCAGATCGACCTTGTTCCACTTCACGGCGCTCAGAATGAGGTTGCCGATGTTGCCGACCTGGAAGGGAATGGTCGTGGTGGTCTCCCCTGGCGCAAACGAGCCCAGGTCGAAGGCCGACTGGGAAAGAGCCATAGCCCGGCGGTAGATTTTTAGGCCGTTTGAAATGGCCGCCTGGCTGTTGATCGGAGCTCCCGTGTTGGCATCCACACCATAGACCGAACAGGGCAACTGGGCCGTCAGCGAGTAACTGCCGACCGTTCCCGTGTCGTCCGTCGCCTTGTAGGTCCAGATGAAGCTGGTCGACGCCAGCGCTGACACGCTGGAAGAGGCGGGTGTGGGTCCTGTCTGATACGACATCGCTCCCGTGCTTGCCGCTGTATTGATGAGAGCGGAAGGGGTCGCCGGGGAGACACTCGATCCCGACGGCGTCGTGTTGCTGGCAACGAGCGTGACGGTCACCGTGTCATCGACGAACACCGGATTGGGTGAGAGCGTCAGGCTAGCGACCAGATTCCCGGCCGTCTGGACATCGAAATAGTTCACGGCGAGAAGCTGGTCACGCGTCGTGCTGTTGCTGTCGGGGTCGGTTTCGATCTCGACGCTCCAGCGGGTCAGTGCAGCACCGGCCGGGAGGGTGTATACATAGTCCACCCACCCCTTCGAGGTGGCGGTCAGGCGGTTTGACACATCGATCCATCCGACCGGGGCCGGCGAGGAGTTTGGAATCGTCGAGCTATACAGTCTGAACCGGTACCCCGGGGAATACGGCGGCAGGCCGAAGGCACGGATCTTCACATCCTGACCGCGATTGAACGCATACTGCTCGGTGGAGAAATCCGTCTCCCGGGAGAGCTGGATGCCGATCGATCCTATCGTCCAACGGTCATTTGGGGAGGACGGCGCGAGAATCGTCACCGATGCCGGAACGTTTGCGTCATACGCCCGCATGCCGAACGTCAGCGTCGCAAGACCCTCAGGGGAATCGATGTCCACATCCACCATGAACGTGATCGTCGCCACGGCGTTGTTACCGGGGATTGTCGCGGGCAGGACCGAAGGCGTGGCGATCGCCTGCGTATAGGTGCCCAACGTGAACGACAGACTGGCGGTCGTCAGCATGGCCGTCGCCTGGCCCGAGTTGAGCACACGGGCCTCCACCTCGATGTTCTTCTGATTCCGATAGACCAGGGTCGGGGTTGCCGTCAACGAGAGCAGGGAAAGACTCGGCGGCGTCTGGATCACACAGACATTGCTCGTCGCCGTCGCGCTCCGGAGGGCAAGATCCGCGTTCGCATCGACACCGAAGGCGACATCCGATGCGATGAAGGTTCCCGCACTCGTCGCCCGCCACATCCAGGTGAACGTCGCCGATGTATATCCCAGAATATCCTGGGAGTCCGGCGTCGGCCCGGCCGTCAGCGTGGCGATTCCCGTGCCGGAACTGGCCAGCACGCCCGGATACGCGTCCCGGATGCGCGCGCCGCCGATGTTCGAACAGGACATGACCGCCTGAAATGGCTGCCCGACGGACACAGTCAGGGGAAGGGAAAGCGATGCCGTGAGGCTCGCTCCGTTCACAACCTCAAAGGAGGTCTGACAGGAAACGATGGTGTTGAGCGGATTCGTGATACGGATTGTCCACAGGCCAAAGGGAGAAGCGGGGCCGATGGCATACTGGTGGGAAAGGGTACCTGAGGCCAGCGCTGTCAGCGGCGGATTCGAAGAGGCGACTTCGGTGCCGGACGGGTCATACCATCGGACGACGAAATCCTTGAACGGGGCCAGGTTTTCCCCCTTCGCATAGATGATCGTCGAATCGACAACCGGGCGGTTGAAGCTGGTCGACGGATACAGCCCGGCCGCATCCTTGTAGCTTTTCACGACCTCGGCCATGATCGTCCAGGTGGCCGGCAGCAGGGCCCGCTCATAGAACTTCGCATCCCCCATGTTGCCATCGAGCCAGTCGATTCGGGCATCGATCGAGGAGGTCCCCGTTGCCGAAAGCGGCGAGATATCCACGCCATACTGAACCGTGAGGGACTGGCCCCCCAGAACCGTTGTCGGGAAAGGCGTGACAGGGTACACAGCGTCATAGGAGCCAAGCGTAAAATAGGGAAGGAGGGTCGAACTCGTCCAAGAAGCCGGGGCTTCTCTGATGTTCTGAACGGTCAGAAACACCGGAATTCCCGTCTGACCACGGTAGACCGTTGACGAGGCCGTGATCGACACGAGAACGAGATCGGATGGCGACTGGATCGTCCAGGCATCCTTCACGACCGCCCCTGCGGCATCAGCCGGCTTGCCGGAAAACGCGTTCGTTCCCGAGGCGGTCGCATCGATCGTCGAGATACCCGAGGGGCTGTTCGAGAGAACGTTGACCGAAATCTGGACGGTGAGGCTTCCGGGGCCGGGAATGACAGTGCCGAGGGCCGGCGAAATGAGGGTCTGGGTGTAGAAGCCCAGCGAAAATGTCAGGCTGGCTCCGTTGAACACCAGGGGCGTTTCGCCGGTGTTCTCGAGATCGATGAAGACGGGAATGCCGTTCTGGCCTTTGTTGACCGCTGTGGGAACGGTCCGAACCTCCTTGATCACCAGTGTCGCCTTTTTCCGGACCAACCAGCTTCCCGGAATCTGGGCATCACGGTCGAAAAAGGTGCTCGGTCCGGACGTGCCGGTGGCCTGCGCCTGGATGACCGCCAGACCGACCGGGGAGGCATCGGCAACCGACACGGTGAAAGTGGCAGCCGTCGCCACCCCGGGATTGATCGTGGCAGGCAAGGTCGGCGATACAAGCGTGAAGGTGTAGCTCCCGAGCGAGAAGCTCAGGGTCGCATTCGTCAGCGACACCGGATTGATATAGGTGTTCTTGAGCGTCACGCCGACCGGGATGCCGGTCTGCCCCTGACAGACGCCATCCGGGGTGTTTGTGGTGATCGACTCAATGCTCAGACCTCCGCAGATGAGACGCACTTCATTCAGAACGGGCATGGCTCCGTTCGAACTGCGCTGGAACACGACCTTATACTGGCAGTATCGCAGATCAGCACTCGGGATCGCCGCGAACCCATTTGCCGTAGCAGTAGCTATATTCACCCACGAATTCCATCCTCCAAGCTCCGGGAGGGCTGTGTTTCCCGTCCGGACATAGAACAGGAGACGGCCAGTCGCATCCCCCGTGCAATCATACTCCAGCTGGACCCAGTTGGGAGTTTCCAGGCGGGAGTCGAACACCTTCGAGTCGAAATCGGCCACATTCGACCAGCCACCCACCGGGTTTTCGATCGTTCCGACCGTATAGTAGCCATCGAATGCATGGTCACACTGAAAGAAGGAAGAGGGCGTCTGACCCAGGCCAAGCTCGAGCGGGGTGTTCGTCAGATAGTTGGTGCCATTGTTCGCCGAAATGCCAACAGCATTGATATCGTTCAATATAGGATGTCCCGAGGCATTCGCTGTCGTCACAGAGCTCGGGCTCAGGTAATCATACCGATGTGCGATATCCCCCGTCTTGTAAAGAACCGTCTGAAACACGTAGGTGTCGTCGGTCGGGTCTGCATTCATCGAGCTTCGCCAGGTGAACACCTCCCGGTCGGCATACGTGTCGCGATAAACGCCGGGTGTGTCGATGACCGTGTCGTCATTGTAGGTGAGATCCACCCACAGCGGGGCGATCAGACCGCCCTGCCACCGGGTATTTCCGGTGAAGGTAACGAAGCTCTCGGCCACTGCCCCCGTGAAGGTGCTCCAGTTGCTCGCGTTTGCCGTCGCATTGAACAGGAGGCCGTTGCTCCAGATCCACCAGTTCGGGGTGTTGGTTCCGAAGAACCAGAACGTGCCGCCGAACAGGTTCGTGATCTGCTGCCCACGACAGTCGTTCCGCCAGCCAGCGCTGACCGCATACCCACCGGCTGCGTTGAAATACTCGAACTCCTCGGCCCAGCTTTCGGGGGCCGTATTTCCCGGATCGGGGTCTCCCGAGATGACAGCTGGTGATTCCCGATACCCGTAGTTGAAGGCAAGCGGCACCGACTCGATCCCGGCTGCCAGGAGTTTTCTGGAATAATACGGCGAATACTGGAGAGCGGCCGTCTGGGTGACGCCGTTCGTGAAGCCATATGCAGGCTCGGGAGCCCCGGTATTGCCCCAGTACACATAGTAGATCCGCGAATCGCTCTTGGGCATGTTGACGAGGAACGTGACCACCGGGTTCGCCAGAGTGCCTCCGACGACGCGCGGCACTTCGTTTCCCTGGTCGTCGGCAACGCGGATCTCGGCCAACGCAGCCGGCGCACCGACCGGGATGTTGAATGTTATGCGGCAGGGAGCGTTGATGCGATCCGTGACACCCGGCTCCCGGACCGTCACCGGGACACGACGAGACCAGAAGCCCCCGCTGGCAAAGGTTTTCGGCCGGATGGACCCCGTGTCGGTCGTGAAATCGATCATCGTCTGAAGCCGGGAATTGTTGAAAAAGGTGGAGGAGGCGGTATCGACGAACACGGGATCCGTCCGGATCATGAAGCCGTTGCTGGAGCCCTTTCCCTGGTCGATCTCAAGCGCATCCTGAGACTGGACCGTCGTGTAGTAGGTCGTGCCGCTGGCGAGGTTCAGCCCGGTGAACGTGACCGTGTTCGCCATCCCCACATCCGTCCAGTCCTTGACGTCGTTCCCACCCGGCGTCGTTCCAACCGCGACCTTGTACCGCAGCAGCGAGGCCTTCGGGTGATCCCAGTTTGCCTCGACCCGGTCAGTCAGCCAGGAATACGCGATGTCCTGGGAGGGACCGTCCCGCACCTTGATCTTGAAGAATACGGCCTCAATGCTGTTGGGCGACACGTCGTTGTTCACGTCGACATCCTGGACGACATAGTAATAGATATTGTCCGAAACCATGCCGGCATCGGTATAGGTGGTCGCCGTCGTGGTGGCAATCTGGGTGTAGGGCCCGCCGCTGGTGGTCGCCCGGAAAACCCGATACTCTTTCAAGGCCACGGTACCAACGCTGGGGTTCCAGCTCAGAAACACGTCTGTTCCGTTGTCGTCCGTTCTCAGGCCGGATGGACTGATGTTCAGCTTAATGTTGTCGAAATAAAACCCAAGGGCTCCATTGGTCTTGATATCCCAGTAGAGGCGAAAGAGATATGAGGTTCCAGGACGCAGCGTGACCGGCGTCGTCCAATTCAGTGTCTGGAAGGCGGTGGTGCTGTCCTGGACCAGACTGAGAAACGTCGTGATGATCGTCTCGTTCGGATATGCAGCACTGCCATCCAGACGAAGGGTCACGGTCGTGCGGTTGTTCTTGCCGCTTTTTTTATTGCTGGATGCCTTGTGCTGAAGATAGGCACTGGCCCTGACAAAGCCGGCAGGGGTGGTGAACTTCTGTTCGACCAAGCCATCCCCCTGGCGGTTGTTCGTAATCATACCGCCATAGATAGAGCCAACCGGAGCCCCTTCTGTGGCAACCCAATAAAAGGCCTCAAGAGGGAATCCGCGGATCACCTGGTTGTCGATCGTCCAGCCCGACCAGTTACTGAGGAAGGCTCCGTTGTTGATCTGGTTAAGCGCCCAGGCCCGGCCGTGGCAGAAAAGAAGCACACCCACCAGAATCCCGATGGCTGCGAGGCGACACGATGGCAAAGTCCGCCCCCGGCCGAAGATACACGTCATCATCCGACGTCCTCCCGACAAAGCATTACCGCAGAAGTTGAGGAAAGATCCGTTTCGGCCGGTCTACCGAGGGTAGAACCCTCTCTTTTATTTTACCAACGGACGTCAGTTTGCAACAAGAGTCCGCGGTCACGAATCAGTCGAGGCCAAGGTTTCCGATGATCTTGTATTGGTCGCCTTCTCGCAGGATCCGCAAATCGCGACCCGGGAAAGCCGCTGCCAGCCTTTCCCGCAGGAGATCAAGCGCCTCCGCCTCGATCGCGGCACGGGCTTCGTCGGGAACCGGATCGAAGGTTGCCAGGCGCACCCGGAAGACGTAGCCTTCTCCATGAGGAGAACCGAAGCCGGCGGTATAGCCAACACTCAGATCGAACAGGCCGTCGGCATCCCGCGTGCTTCCCTCGCCATGGGCCGGCCGGTGAGGCTTGCGGGAAAATCTTGCCCCATGACGTTTTTCGAGCTCCGCGTCGGCCTGATCGAACGCCTCGCGCAGCTTCGCTTCCCAAACCTCAACCTTGGCCAGGCTCATGGGATTTCTATCTTGAAAACAACTTTTCGAACGAGGCCTGGATTCCCATCGAGAGCCATGCCTGGCATGTGGGCGTCCTCCGGAAAGAGGATAACGGCCATCCCGGGCGCGAGCGTGAAAAACCCGCCCTCGCCCGAAAGAACCGACAGGTCACGGGCGGCATCATGGGACTCGAGGCGCATTTCCCCGAGACGGCCGAAACCGAACCGCTCGCGGCCCGAGGCGACGAGCTGCACATCGACATACCGGCGGTGCGCTTCCCAGAAGCCTTCGCCGGGACGTTTCGTCGTGTAATCCGAGACCGTGACGAAGAGATGCTCCCCAGCGATCTCGTGGCGGCCCACGGCCAGCGTCGCGAGGTCGCGGCCGTCAAGCCACGCCCGAGCCCGCTCCAGGGAAGGAAGACACCCGTCGTAACGGGCCAGGGTTTGCAGTCCGGTGATGATCATGGCATACTCCTTCGCATGAGGTCAGTATGCCCGAACACGCCCGGCTCCGCAACAGAGAGAACGCGGATTGCGGCGGGTTCAGTTCCATCTTCCCCGGTAGGCGATTGCCGTGTTCCCCGCATTCCGGGGAGGGGGGAGGACACTGGAGGACATCGGCAAACATGCCGATACAGGAAAGGAGAGTTCTTTTCGGAATGACCACCAGGAAGGAGAAGCTCGTGATGAAAGCAGAGATCGTTTCGACCCCTCATCAGCGCGAATGCAAGGCCTGCTCCCGGTTCACCATCCTGAAAACTCCGTGCAGGACCGAAGCCTGCATCTACCGCCAGAGAGAAGCCCAGAGCGCCCGGTAACAGACCGGGCGCCGTTTTTTTTCGCCGCCATGGTAGAATGCTGCCGCCATGGCAAAACACAACGACGTGACGTCGGTCCTGCCGCTGATCATTGGCGGGGCCTATATTCTTGCCCAGCTGTATCTCGGCGCTGCCCGGGAAGCACGCACCCCGCAACCTTCCGGCAGCCCGCCCGTTGCCGTCGAATGCCCGCCATCGCGTGACGACGGCCCTTACACCCTCGACCGGGAAGGCCGCACGCCGCTGCATCTGGCAGCCAGGCTGGGCCTGCTCGATCTGATGGACGTGTATCTGCAGCGGGGTGACATGGTCGACGCAACGGATCGCGAGGGGAATACACCCCTCCTGCTTGCGTCAGCGAAGGGGCATGACAAAGCGGTCCTGATGCTGCTTTCGAAGGGCGCCCAGGTCGATGCCCGCAACCGGGGCGGGCGCACCCCACTTCTCGCAGCCCTCTTCGCCGGCCATGGCAGGGTCGCGAGCATCCTGGCCGATGCCGGGGCGGATCTGAAAGCCGTCGACGGGGCCGGCTGGACCGCGCTGCACTGCGCGGCCGAGAGCGGCCTCGAGGAGTGGGTGAAACGCCTGCTGATCCTGCGGCTCGACCCGAACGCCCTGCGCGTCCAGGACTGGACCCCGCTCCATGTGGCCATCTACAAGCAACACCCCGGCTGTGTCCGGTATCTTCTCGAGGCGGGCGCGAATCCGGCCATGGTCATGGGATACGGCCATTCGGCCCTGGATATGGCCCGCAACAGCCCGAATCCACGCGTGCGCGAAGAGATCGGCCGAATCCGTGAGATGCCGCGGGGCAGGCCCGCCTGGATGACCCCGCCGGCCGAGCAGGAGACGCTCCCGCCGGAAGCCCCGGATCAGCCC
The DNA here is from genome assembly GCA_036567845.1 of Candidatus Ozemibacteraceae bacterium. GTDB lineage: Bacteria > Muiribacteriota > Ozemobacteria > Ozemobacterales > Ozemobacteraceae > MWAR01. The sequence goes on from DATCTT010000032.1 coordinate 25,333, forward strand.
GCCCGACCGGGCCGCTGACAGTCTCCGGTCAGAACCTCTCGGCGAGCAGACGCGTCAGAAGCCCGAAAAACCGGTCGACACTCGGCACGTTCAGCCGTTCACGCGGCGTGTGGGCATTCTCGATCGTCGGGCCGAACGACACCATTTCCATGCCGGGCACCCGCTCGGCGATGGCGCCGCACTCGAGACCGGCATGCACGACGTTGAGCTTCATCGCGGAACCGGTGACGGCGCGGTACAAGTCGCACACCTTCTTCACGAGCGGCGCATCGGGACTCGTCTGCCACGGCGGATACGGCACCCCCGCCTCGCAGGTGCCGCCGGAACGGGCCGCCATCCGGGCGATCGTCTCGCCCAGAGCGACGATCGCGGGCGGTTTCGAGCTCTGGAGGTGGGAAATCAGCGTCACCGAGCCGGTCGCGGTCGTGATGACGCCGGGATTCATCGACGTCTCTACCAGGCCGGGGAACTGGCTGCTCATCTGCTGGATGCCGCAGGGCAGCTCCAGGAGGAACTCCGTGAATCTGCGGGTCTCGTCGACCGACAGCGCGTCGGGCTGCCGGCCGAGAATCGGCACGACCCGCAGCTCGATGCCGGGATCGGCGGCGCCGTATTCGCGCCGCAACCGCTTTTGGAGCGCCGGCAGCATCTCGGCCAGGAACGGCAGGTGTTTCGTCGGGATGACGAGATCGAGCAGGACGTCGCGAGGAATCGTGGTGTCGATGCTGCCGCCACGGATCGCGATCAGCCGCAGGGGAACAACCGAGGCGACCGTGCGCAGGAGCTGGCCTGCCAGCCGGATCGCATTCGCCCGGCCACGATGGATGTCAACGCCGGAATGGCCGCCCTGGAGCGAGCCAATCGTGACCCGCAGCGCCTGCACATCCGAGCCGCCGGCCGGCTTGCGCGGCCACGGCAGCACGATCGTGTCGGCACGGCCGCCGGCGCAGCCGATGTTCAGCTCGCCGTCTGTCTCGCTGTCGAGATTGATCAGCCTCCGACCCTCGAAGAAGGTCGGCTTCAGGCCATACACGCCCGTGAAGTTTCCCTCCTCGTCGACGGTGAACAGCAGCTCGAGCCGCCCGTGATCGGGAGCAGCGCCGCGCATCAGGGCGAGCAGCGCCGCGACACCGATGCCGTTGTCGGCCCCCAGCGTCGTGCCCTCCGCGCAGACCCAGTCCCCCGACACGGCCGGCACGATCGGATCCCGTTCGAAATCGTGACGGCTCCCGGGAACGCGGTCGCACACCATGTCAAGGTGCGCATGACAGACCGTGACCGGCTCCTTTTCGCGGCCCCGGGTCGCGGGCACGTTGACCAGCAGGTTGCCGGCAGCATCGACGGTCGCAGGCAGCCCCAGACGGACGGCCTCCGCCTTCAGGAACTCGCGCAGCGCCAGTTCCCTGCCCGAGCCACGCGGGACCGCGCTGACCTCCCAGAAAGCCTGCCAGACGGCTCCCGCAGGCCCTTTCCGGAGGATCTCGGGAGCCTCAGCCGCACGAGCCGGCGTATCGGGAAGCAAGCTGAAGAGACAAGCAAACGACAGAATATATATCTTTGCAAATAACGTTTTCATGTTTCGTCTCCGGGGGGGGAGAATGTTCCGGGATCGCCGCCCGGGTGCATCGGGGTTCCATGGTACCATCGGATCCGCCCTTGACGCGACAAGAATCCGATCGCCGGGTATAATGAAAAAACACTCTCGGAAAAATGAGGGAGGAACCATGCTGCTTCGCTCCAAAGCCCTGTTGATCATCCTGTGTTTCCTGACGCTGCTGGTGCCGCCGGCCGGTTTCGCTGGCACGCAGACAGCCCAGGTCCCGGCAGCCCGGGGCGGGTTCGGCGTCCAGTATACGCTCGATGGCGTTCTCGAACTGCAGGAGGGCGTCGTGACGCTCCATACGGCCGACGGCCGCGTGTTCACCCTGCTTGTCAACCCGAAGAGCGTCTCCTCCTGGGTCGGCCGCACCGTCCGGGTCGACGGCCTCGCCCGCCAGGCCGACGATCTCGACCGCTGGAAAGTGAAAAAGATCACCCCCGTTCCGCCCGCTCCTGACACGCAGATCGAACTGCCGCCCTACAAGGCGTTCCAGAAGCCGCCGGCCCTCGTCGGCCGCAAGGGCGATGCGTTCCAGGTGGCGAATGTCCGGTGGGATATCGCCCCCGGCGGGATCGGCAAAGCCGACGAGGAGCCGGCCTACGGCTGGCGGACGGCGACGATCCGACCCGACCGCGTGAAGAACGTGTATTTCGTGAAAAAGCCCTTCCCGCCCGAATGGATCGCGGCCCACTCGCTGATGGTGTTCACGTTCGACAAGGGCGGCATGGTCGACGAGACCGGCCGCGAGTCGAACGGCCTGGTGCTGACGATCGAGGCCTACCAGCGCACCGACCAGAAATACGGGCTGGTCGAGGGCATGAAGCGCCAGTTCGGTATCGTGTGGCTGCTGACGACCTGGAACAATTACCTGGAACAGAGCTGCCACTATGGCAAAGGTAAGCTGCACCTGTATCCCGTGCGGCTGAGCGCCGATCAGAAGCAGCAGCTGGTGCGCGAGGCGGTCGAGCAGGCCGTGGTGAACCGTGAAGGCGAGTTCTACCACACGATCACGAACAACTGCACGAATAACCTCGTCATCCTGCTGAACCGCGTCCTCGAGCCGGCCCGCCGCATCAAACTGTGGGCTCTGCCAAGCTTCATCTACAACTTCCGTGCCACGATGCCGGTCTGGGTGCCGCCGATGCTGACCAAACGAGGCCTGCTTGGCCCCGAGCTGCCGGTGGTCGACAACACCACCTGGAAGGCCTCCTGGGCCCAAAACCCCGACACCTACAGGCCC
>DATCTT010000033.1:0-9754 GCA_036567845.1 Candidatus Ozemibacteraceae bacterium
TTCCCGATGAACGGCCCGGCGGCATCCTCCATCCGATTTGCCCTGAAATCGGCGGATGGAACCCCCCCAACGCTGCCGGGCGTGATCATGCAGAGTCTCGAAACGGCAATGAACCGCCTCGAGCCGCGTCTCGGCAACCCGAAGGAGCCGGTCACCGTCCATCTCGTTCCGGTTTCCGCCATGGGCTCGGCGGTGGCCCGATACTATCCCAACCAGGATATATTGGCGGTCTCGGCCCTGTATGCCGATATCGGCGCCGTGCGCAGCTGGATCGCGACGGAGTATCCCGATGCCGGGGAGGAAACTTCGGTCCTGCTTTCCCAGGCCCTGCCCGGCCACGAACTCGCCCGGGAGCTGACGCGGGCCCTTCTGCATCGGCGCGCCCCGAAGGCGTTCGAGCCTGAAAACCAGGGGCTGTGGCTGCAGGCGGGCATCGCCGAGATTCTCGGCGGCAGCGATGACGTTGTGAAACACCTGCTTCAATCGGTTCAGGCGCGCATCGCAAGTGACGAGGCACAGCTCGTCACCCTCGAAAAGGTCGACGGCATCCTCGCCGATCCCGCAGCGACCATCATTGCCCGCGACACGGCCCGGGCGCAGGCCTATCTGATGACCGCCTTCCTCGTCAAGAAAAAGGTTGATTTCCCCGCTGGGATAGCATCGGCTATTCAACTGTTCGAACGGCTCGGCGCGGGCAAAAAGCTCGACGCGGCCATTCCCGAGGTGTTTCAGATGCAGCGGGCCCAGTTCGATTCTGGCTGGAAGGAGTCGGCGTTCTGGAGCCTGAGACAGGGCGTGCCATACGAGTGGTAGCCCCGCAACTCAGGGAACGGCCTGAAACTCCTCGAAACTCGCGGCCGCAAGAGCAGGATTGAGCCGTTTCTCCTCACCGAGGGTCCGGGAGGGAACCGGACCGTAATCGTGGCCGGGGCAGACGATCAACCCATCGGGAAGCCTCTTCAGCCGCGCCAGGCTCTGATAGAGCGCCTGTGCGTCGCCGCCTTCGAGGTCGGTCCGGCCGCAGTTGCCGATGAACAAAGTGTCCCCGGTGATCAGCCACCGGCCGTCGGCGATCAGGCAGATGCCTCCGGGCGAGTGGCCGGGCGTGTGAAGGATCTCGACCCGTCCGTTGCCTTTCCAGTCCAGCCCGGCGCCGTCTGATAGATACGAATCAATATGTACGCTGCCGCGGACCAGCGGTTCGCAGGCTCGGTGTGCCGTGATCGTCGCGCCCGTGCGGGCTTTCAGGGCCGTCGCGGCGTTTATGTGATCGAAATGGTGGTGGGTGAGAACGATCCGCGTTACGTCAAGGCGGTGCTTCCGGATGGCGGCGAGGATCAGATCCGGATCGAAGGCCGGATCGACGACGAGCCCCGTTCCCCCCTCGGCGTCGCCGAGGAGATAGCAGAAATTCCCGATCGAGCCGACCCGCAGCGGTTCGAGAAACATGTTTGCACCCTCCGTTTCCGGTGAACTTCAGATCCCTCTCCACGATAGCACGAAACACCCGGTTCCGGGGATTTGCCCTGCCCCGGGGTTGCGCATACAATGGGATCGGTCACGCATCGTGATCGATTCTGGGGACAGGGGGCGGTGCGCGTGAAGCTCTTCGGTGGAACGTGTGGGATTGTCGGCCGCATCGCGGTCATCGCCGGTCTGCTGATGCTTGGCGCCCAGGGGGTGTGGGCGGGGGATATTCATGAGGCCGTGCGGCGTGGCGATCTCGACCGGGTGCTCGAGATCATCAGGCTGCGGCCCCGGACGATCGAGGAACGGGACACGATGCGGCCGGTTTCCGAAGCCCTGCCGATGCTGCAACAGGCAACGCCGCTTCACTTTGCCGCCCAGTCCGGGCGGGCCGACATCGTCCGGGCGCTTCTCGACGCCGGTGCCGACGTGAATGCGAAGAATCCCCAGGATATCACCCCCCTGCATCTCGCGGCCTGGGCCGGAAATCGGGAGATCGTCGAGCTTCTCGTCTCGCGCGGAGCCGATGTCCGGCTCCGCAACCACCGGGGCGAAGGCCTGTCAGCCCTTGATATCGCTGCCATGACGGGGTCCGCCGAGGTTGTCCGGTTCCTTCTCGGACATGGCGCCGATGCGCGGAGTGCCGATCCCGTGAAGCGAGCAACCCCTCTTCACCTCGCGGCTGCCTGGGATCAGACGGCCGCCGCCGAGGAGTTGTGGCGGGCCGGGGTCGATCTCAATGCTCGGGATGCGCGCGGCCGGACCCCGCTCCATTGGACGGTTCCCGAACCTTCCGGGAAAAAGCCCGCCTCGCCGGCACGGGGTGCCCTTGCGATGGCACGCTGGCTGACATCCCGCGGAGCCGTGGTCAACCCCGGAGATGCAGCCGGGAAGACGCCGCTGGCCCTGGCTGAAGCTGCCGGCTGCCGTGAGTTGGCAGCGTTTCTTCGCCAGGCCGGCGGCCTCGAGGCTCCGGTGGATCTCGAGGCCCTCCTGAGCGCCACCGGCACTGCGGCTCTCGGAGCTGTTCTCGCCAGGGCGCCACTCCTGGCGAACGCCCCCGTCCGGGACGGGCTGCCACCGCTCCATGTCGCCGTTCTGCTCGGCAACGAGACCGCCTGCCGCCTGCTTCTCGATGCCGGGGCCGATCCGACGCGGATGACGGCCAATGGCGACAATGCTCTGCACCTGTGTGCCGCTGCGGGGCTTGTTCGGACAGCCGACCGGCTTGCCTCGGATTCAAAAATAGTGAATGCAATAAATGATTTCGAGCAGACGCCCCTCGATGTTGCAGAGGCGTATGGCCAGGCATCAGCTGCGGCGGTGATCCGTCGGCATGGCGGGCGTCGCGCCGTCCCGTCGGGCCGTGTCCTCATCCTTCGCTCTGGGGACGAGGTGCAGATCCGACACCCGAAGACGAAGGAGCGTGTGACGCTGCGCGTGAATGACAACATCTCGCGCATCACTCTTTCCGAGGCGACCCTGAACAAGTCCCGGCGCCTGTTCGAAGCGTTGCGAGTGCATGATCTGACGGCCCTGCGCCAGACCCTCGAGGATGAGCCGCTGGTCGCGAACGTGCCGCAGATCGTTGGCAGCTCGACGAATGGACTTTCGCCCCTGCATGTCGCCGTCGAACGGAACAATGCCACGGCGGCGGCGCTCCTTCTCCAGTTCGGAGCCCGGGTCGATGCCCCGGATCTGCAGGGCCGGACCCCGCTGCATCTTGCCGCCGAGAAGGGGCGGAATGCTGTGGCCCGCCTGCTGGCCGTGAACGGGGCCGATCCGCGCCGGCCCGACGCCACGGGCTGCACCCCCGTCGAGCTCGCGATCGATCCGGATCTGACTGTCTTTCTCGAGCGGCTGCCCCGGCGTAACCAGCGGAAGCCGGAATGAACATCATCACGCACGGACTCGTGAGCTGGTGCGCCGCCCAGCGGATCTGTCGGATCCGGCGGGACACCGCTCTGGCCGCTTCGGCCGGTCTAATTCCGGATCTCGACGGGATCGGCGCCCTCGCCGATCTGGCGCGGGGCGGGGAGGCCGTCTGGTTTTCGGCGTGGCATCACACCATGGGCCACAATCTGGCTGCAGGGGCGCTCACCATCGCGATTCTGACGACCTTTGCCACGAACCGCCTGCGCGTGGCCGTGACAGCCGCGCTTCTTTTTGCCCTGCACCTTCTGTGCGACGTCGCCGGGTCGCGGGGGCCGGATGGCGAAACGTGGCCGATCCCCCTGCTGTATCCGTTCAGAAGCGATTGGACGCTCTCCTGGACCGGGCAATGGGAAATCAATGCATGGCAAAATATAACAATAACAATAATAATGCTCGTCCTGTTTTTCTGGCAGGTGCGTGACGCGGGATTCTCGCCGATCGGTCTGGTTTCGGAACGTGCCGATGCTGCTTTCGTGGCCGCCCTGCGCGCCCGGTTCCCTCTCGCGAAATGATCGAACCGGCCGGCCTTGGGCTCTACTTGCATGTTCCGTTCTGCCTTTCCAAGTGCGGCTACTGTGCGTTCTCCTCGGTCGTGCCGTCCCCGGGGGCAATCGATGCCTGGCTGGACCGGCTTGCCGGGGAGATCGCCCGCGCGCTCCCCGAGCCTGTCAGGCGGACTGTGCGCACGGTGTTCATCGGCGGCGGGAACCCGACGGCGATCGGCGCGCTGCCTCTCGCCCGCGTTCTGGCGATGCTGCAGCACCCCCTCGAACAGGCGCAGATCGAGGAGTGGACCGTCGAAACCAACCCCGAGACCCTGATGCCCGAAACGGCTGCCGTTCTCCGGGAGCTGCCCGCATTGCGGCTCAGTATGGGCCTCCAGCGACTCCGGGACGAGGAGTTGCGCTTCCTGGAGCGCCGGGGGACGGCCGCCGCCGGGCGGGCGGCGATCACCCTCGCCCTGTCGCTGACTCCGCGCGTCGGCGTGGATCTGATCCTCGGGGTGCCGGGCTGTCCCTCTCTCGCCCCGGAGCTTGCGGGACTAGTCAGAGAGTTCCCCGTTCAGCACGTCTCGGCATATTTTCTCTCGGTCGAGGAGGGCACGCCTCTGTCGGACCGGGTGCGGGAGGGCCGGTTTCCGGATCCCGCGGAGGTCGGTCCGGAGGAGCTGTTCGAGGTCGCGGCCGTGCTCGGACAGAACGGCTTCGAACAGTACGAAATCTCGAACTTCGCACGGCCGGACGGCCGGTGCCGCCACAACATGAACTACTGGCTGGGTGGGGAATACATCGGCCTCGGGCCGGCCGCCGTCGGCACGCAGAACGGTGTGCGCCGGTCGAACCCGGCATCACTTCGTGACTGGCTCGACGGGCGGTCTCCCGCTCTCGAACGCCTTTCCACGGCGGAGCTGTTCCGCGAGACGGTCATGCTCCGTCTGCGTCTCGTCTCGGATGGCCTGGACCTTTCCTGGCTCGAACGCCGGCATGGCCCGCTCCCCGAAGCGTTTCACACGGCCGTCGCTGGCCAGGTGTCGGCGGGAATGCTGATCCGGCGCGGGCCGGTGATCAGTCTTTCGCCGACGGGGATCGCGTTCGCGAACCGTGTGATTTCGGAGCTGTTCTGACCGCCGCGGATCTGTCAGGTGTCCACTTTGTTATATATTGATCAATATTGAATTTATTCCGGCAGCCGCGGTCGTTCATATACCGGATCGAGCCGAACACCGGCCGGGTCTGCCACGGGCGGTCATGCACCCCGGCGATGCTCCAGGCGATGCCCGTGTATCCGTTGGGGTCGCGGCCGTCCAGCTCATACCGGTCGTTGAGCCGGATCGCCGTTTCCCAGGCCTCTTCGGGGGACGGACTCCATTCCAGGAGCTTCTTGCACCAATACATGCGCATATAGTTGTGCATCGAGCCGGTCTGCCGCATTTCCATCTGGGCGGCGTTCCAGAGCGGGTCGTGCGTGTCGGCCCGATCGAATGCCGGGAAGCTGTAGAGGTGCTCCCGGGGGTCGCCCCGATGCTGATTCAGGGTTTTCGCGGCCCAGGCCGGCGCCGCGGCGAAGGTGTCGTAGGCGGGTTCGTGAAAACAGAAATTATCGGCCAGCTCCCGGCGCACGACAAGCTGCTCGAGGAAGGCTGCGCGATCCTGCTCAGGGGCATCGGCCCGGGAAACCGCCAGCGCGACCCGCTGGGCCGACAGATGGCCGAAATGCAGCCAGGGTGAGAGGCGGGACGCGCCGTCCAGATTCGGGTCGTTGCGAGCGGTGTCATATCCGGCGAGACGGGTTTGCAGAAACGCCTCGAGGTGTTTCATGGCTGCCACTGGGCCGGGTTCGAAGGAATTCACGGGGAAGACGCTTTCATCACAGACGATGGAGGCGGAAACCTCTTCCCAGTCGGTGGAGGATTCCGGAAGAGCGTGTCCCGTCACCGGTTCGAGGGCTGGGAACTCCGTCAGGAAGGCCGGCAGGAGGCGCATCAGCTTTCGTCTCAGGGTTGCCGCCGACCATTCCCGTTTGTCCGAGGCCTGCCGGCAGGGGACGATGTTGTGGGCATCGACCTCGATGCAGGGGAGCGGGACGGCCTCACTGACGCGGCGGCGCCATTCCCGTTTCGGCCGGAGCGGGTCGAAGTCCATGACGAGCTCTGCGGCATCGATCTCTCGGAGAAAGCGGGGAAGAGATTCCGCCGGTTCACCCCGGAGCAGCCGGAAGGGGATGCGCCGGCGCCTCAGATCCGCCTCGACCTCGCGGAGGCCTTTGAACAGGGCATCATAGGCCCGCCTCGTTGCCCCCAGGAACCCCGGGGCCAGGCAGAAAACGACGCAAAGTCCGCGCTCCCGCCAGAAGGCGTCCTCCCGCGCTGTCAGCAGGGCCCAGTTGTCTTCGACCCGCTGGTCGCGCGACATCCAGTAGACGACTGGCCCGCTCCCGGGACGGCCTTCGTGGACGAGATGGCGCCGTCGCGGATCGATAGCAGGTTTCATGCGGATGGTTTTGGCTCCGGGATGGGCTGGGGCCGGAGGAACAGGCCCATGCCGATCGCGACGATCAGGATACTGAGCCAGTGATCGCTCGTCAGGCCGAGCCATGAGGGCGGATTGAGCCGGATGAACTCGACGAGGAACCGGGAGGTTCCGAACCAGCACAGGAAAAACGCCAGACGTCTTCCCGGGCCGATCTTCCATCCCGGGAGGAGGAGAATAGCTAAAAGAATAATATGAGAGATCGATTCATACAGCGGCGTCGGATGAACGCCGATATCCACGGGAACGGGGGTGCCGGGAAACAGTTCGGTGAACAGCCGGCTCAGCAGGGGATTTTTTGCGCTGAGGGTCGACACCAGGCCATTCGGGAAATGCATTGCGCAGCCGGATAGGGTCGGGATGCCATAGCAGCCGTCGCCAGCCGCGATACAGCCAAGCCGCCCGACGGCATACCCGACGGCCATACCGGGGGCTGTCAGATCGGCAATCCGAAAGAACGGCTCTCCGGAAGCCCGGACCCGGAGCCAGGAGAGAAGAAAGGCCAGAAGATATCCACCGATCACCGAGAAGCCCGTCGAGCCGAACAGGGTTTCGATCGGAGCCTTCAGGAACTGGTCGGGCAGCTCGAGAATGAACAGTAGTCGCGATCCAACCAGACCCCCGATGATGGCGAGCAGGTAGATGTCCCAGGCAAGGGCCGGATCAGCCGCATTTTTCCGGAACTCGCGATTGGTGAAGAAGATGGCTGAGAGGAAAGCCAGGGCCAGAAGGACACCGTAGGAACCGATGCGGATCGGACCGTATTCGAAGAGAATGGGATGCATGGGGGCAGAATAGCACACCCGCCCGTCACTCGATACAGGGGGTGCAGAACGAGCCCCCCGCGGCGGTGCCGGGCCGGGAGGGTGTCAGAACATCATCCTCTTCGCGGTCTCGAGCGCTTCGCCGAGCCGGGGTTCGGTCAGCTCGGCGCTGGCGAGGGTCGGCTGGACATTGATGAACACGGGCTCGTTCAGCCCGATGAAGCCGAGCATCGTTTTGAGGGACGGCATCAGCAGGTCCATGGCTTCGGCACCGCTGCCGGGGCTGTAATCGCCGCCGCGTGCCGTGACGACGACCACCTTCTTGTTGCCGGCCAGACCCTCGACGCCGGTCGCCGTGTATCGGAACAGATACCGGGGCTGAAGGATGACGTCGAAGTAGTGCTTCAGGACATACGGCATGCCGAAGTTCCACATCGGGCTGGTGATCACGATGACGTCAGCCGCCTTGAACCGGCTGATATGCGCCTCGATCGGCTTCCAGGCCTCGCGTGTCACGTCGTCGAGATCCTTTCCGCTCAGCAGGCGGTATTTGCCGTTCACGGCATTCAGGGTCAGACGCGGCAGCTCCTCGGCGAACAGGTCGAGGGTGTCGACCTTCCCGTCGGGGTGCTGACGACGAAACTGCTCCACGACGACATTTGAGACGCGCAGCGAGGTCGATGCCTCGCCTCGCGGACTGGCAATGATATGCAGAAGGGTCTTCATAAAGAATACTCCTTATTATAGAAGCGGGTTTCAGGGTGTCGGAGGGAAGGTCAGGACGGGATTTCCCTGCCGAGTCCGAGCTTTTTACAGAGTCGGCCGAGCTCGGTCTGCTCTTCCGGCGTCAGCACGGCCATCTCATCGGCAATGAGGGCGACGTGGGCGGGAAGTATCGATTCGACCAGCTCGTGACCGCGACGTGTCAGGACGATGGTTTTCATGCGCCGGTCATACTCCCCTGTGCGTCGTTCTGCCAGGCCGTCGCGCACGAGATTGTCGATCACCAGCGTCAGGTTGCCTGCCGACTTGAGCACCTTGCGGCCCAGCTCTCCCGAGCTCAAAGGACCAAGGTGATACAGCGCCTCGAGGACGCCGAATCGTGTCTCGGTGAGGCCCGCGGCCGTGAACACCTCGCGCGTGCGGCGCGAGACGGTGTCAGATGCCCGCAGGAGTTTGATGAACGTGTCGAGAGCACGGTTTTCGCGTGGGCTCCCCCTATGCTTCGTGCTCATGGAATAACTCCTTTGATATCAAAATATTTGATGTCAAAGAAATGTCAAGGAAAAAAGGGGAAGAGGGCTGCCGAAGCGCTCCGGATGAGAAACGCCGCCAGGTGGATACCCGGCGGTGCTGGAGAGAGGCGAAATTGGAACTCAGTTGTCGCTTGTGACGACGATGCCCGTGACCTGGGCCGATGTCACGGTTTCGACCTCGAGCTCGGTGCCGGCCGGCAGGACCGCATCCTGTCCCTTGACAAACGCTCCGCCAACGAGACCGACCGGACCCATTGCCAGGTAGCCGAGAACCGATGCGCCGGCGGCGATACCCAGCTTTTTGCGATCGAGTTCGTTGCCGGCAAAGCCGAGAATCTTCACCGGAACCGGCGTCGCGTCGATGCCGGGAATGTCGTTCACGCGCAGCTTGATGAAGCCGGAGCGGCCGAAGCGGCCCCCGCGGCGTACGTTCTCCACCTCGGCGACAACCGGCGCCCCGCGACTGACCACGAGAACCGACCGGTCGATGACCAGATCCGAGGCCATGGCCAGCGTGATCATGTCACCCTCCCGGACGTTCGCGCTCGAAACCGGCTCGGCCAGTTTCACGCGGAACAGCGTTCCTGCGGGGATTTTCACCGGGTGAAGCGAAATGATGCCGCTGTCGACCGTCATCTGCATCAGCTGTTCGATGCGGAAAGCCAGCGGCTCAGCCGCGGGCTGGCCGGTGACCTTCAAATCCAGTGCCTCGATGCGCTCGGAAAGCTTGCCGCTGCGGGTCTCGTGAAACACCTTCCACTCGAGGAAGTTCAGTTTCATGTCGAGCGACGGGGAGCCCGCCGAACCCTTGAACATGAGCGTGTTCAGATTCGTCGCCCGCTGGGCGGCGGAACGTCCGAGCCGTCGACCCAGCAGGTCGGTCTCGAGCTTGGCGAGCCTGTCGGCAGATGTGCCGGCCTGGGCGGCTCCATAGACATACCGCTCAATCCGTTCGATAATGCGAATTTCGGCCGGAACAGGGGCTTCGGCCGCGAAGGCGGGGGCAATGAACGTCACGAGCGCCAGGAACAACAAGATGATCCGTGAAACAGACTTCTGCATGGTGCAGAACCTCCGCGCGGAGAGGGGCTGGACACGGGCTGCACGCAAGCTGCCCGTCCTGTGCGGCCCGCAGAGCATGGCGTGCCGACGGGCTCCAATCATATCAGGAATCCGCTTCCGCCGCCACCCTGCTCTTGCTAGGGCCGGCAAGCCCGATCAGCGGCTGCTGGTCGCCTTGCCGCTTTTTTTCCCGCCCGATGCCTTTCCGGACTCCTTGTCCTTCTTGCCGGACTTCGGCAGG
>DATCTT010000034.1:0-6250 GCA_036567845.1 Candidatus Ozemibacteraceae bacterium
CTCGGGGAGTGGGCCGGCCTCGCGCGGCACGCCCCGGTGATCCTGCTCCGGCTGCTCTGGTGGGCGATCCTGGCCGTGGCCCTGTCTGCCGCGCGCGGGTTCGTCGTGAACGCACCGAGAGCAGCCTGCCAGAGCTTCATGGGGCTTGCGCCGGCTCTGATCCTGGCCGGACTGATGGCGGACATCGTTCTGTTTCCGCGCGGGGCCTGGATCCTCGGTTCCCTGGTGATAGGTGTGGCAGCCGCCCTGGGCCCGGCCCTGGCTCTCGAGCTGCTGAAGGAGGCCTGGGTCGAGGAGGCGGTTGCCTCGGGCTGGCCGATTCAGTACCGGCTCGAGACGGAGGAGTTTCTGTGCGGCGCGGATGACGAGTGCGATCTGAGTCTCGATGAGGGACCGGGGCAGTGGTTTGTCATCGGAGACCGCGATGGGGTACATGTGCTCGAGTGTCTCGAGGAAACGCCTGTCACCTTCATCGGTGGCCGATACCGGTATCGGCCATTGGTCGACGGGGATGTGATGCGTCTCGGAGAACGAAATTTCATCTATAGGAATCGCTATGCCAGGAGCCGGGATGCTCTGCCGGAGGCGGTGGGCTAAGCGGGGGGATGCGCGGGAGGATGGATGTGAGTGAGCGCGACGAGAAGGAGAAGCCGATGGTGCAGGCCGGGGCCGACGAGAGACTGTGGGAAGAGACGGGGTCCGTCATGAACAAGCCCCGGGAAATCCCCGTGGGAATGGTGCCGCCCGAAGAGAGCTGGGTGTCCTTCCTCGAATCACTGTATGCGCCTTTGCCCGGGCTTCGCGAGATGGCCGTGTTCGAGTTGCCGGTTTGGCACCAGCTGGGCCGGGACGTGTCGGAAGTCGTCGCGCTGTCGATGCGTGACCCCGAGCCGCTCGTCTGCCGGGCTGCCGTGGTCGTTGCCGGGCGGCTGCGGATGTCATCGGAAATCGTTCTGCAGGCTCTTTCCGAACGTCTGCGGATCGAGCAGGAGCCGTTGCTGCGCCGGACGATGGCGACGGCGCTTTCCCGCATCGGCCGGCCGGGGCTTGCTGGCCTCGTCTGGCTTCTGGGTGACCGGGATACTTTTGTGCGGCAGTTTGCTGCCGTCGCTCTTGCGGACGCAGGGGAAGCAGCCGTGCCCCTGCTGCTGGGTGCGATGGCCGACGAGCGGATCCGCCCGTTCCTGGGGCCGGTACTGGCACAGATCGGATCCCCGGCGGTCCCCGGCCTTCTGGCGGCTCTAGACTCGCCCGTTGCGGCCATTCAGGAGATCGCGATGGAAGTTCTCGAGCGAATCGGCCCGCTGGCCGTCGACCCGCTGATCGAAGCCGTCCAGAAGGGGATCGTCAGCCGCCCGAATGGGGCGGATGCCCTCAGCAGGTTCGGGGTGAGCGGTGTGGCGCCTCTGGTGAAGCTGATGCGCGGGGGAGATGTCGCGATGCGGTGTTGGGCCGCCGACATCATCGTCATGATCGGCCGACCCGCCGTGCCTTCGGTGATCACGATGCTGCGTGAGGAGCACGTAGGCATTTCCTATCTCGCCGGCGAGACCCTTGTCCGGCTCGGGGCTTGCGCCATCCCTGAATTGGTCCAGTCGCTGGGAACGGTCACCCGCTCGGTGCGCTGGATCGTCGGGAATATCCTGGGCCGCCTGGGCGGCGAGGCCGTCCAGGCGCTCGAAGCCGCCGTCGCGGAAGGCGATCCCCTGACGAGGGAAGCCGCTGCCCATGCGCTCGGCGAGATGGGCGGCACGGCCTGGGCGGCCCTGCCCACCCTGGAAGCCGTTCTGAAAACCGAACAGGAACCGTTCGTTCAGGAAACAATAAAAAAAGCTATAGAACGGTTGCGTCAGTTCGAGTGAGCTCAGCCTTTTTTTCGGGGTGAGGGCGGGGCTTCCTCGTCCCGGATTAGCGCCAGCAACCATTTCAGGCAGTCGATGGTCAGGATGAAGCCCTTGGAAACGGCCAGACGAAGGCCGCCTTTCCGGGTGACGGTGATTGTCATCGTCCCGTTTGGCGAGTCCACGAGGCCCGCGACGCTCTCGATTCCGTGATTGCGCGGGTCGATGACGTTGTAATCGGTATAGCTCTCGATCAGTCCGGCCAGACGCGCCCGCCGCACTTCCTTGTCCTTCGGGTTGGTGAGGACGATCGCCTTGGTCTGGCTCATCCGGTCCTGAAGCTGGCTCATCTGGCGGAATTCAAACTCCATCGGCGTGACGCCATATCCGGAGGCCGCGGAAAGGGCGTTCGAGAGCCCCTTGGCCGGTCCGCCCTTCTTGCCCATCGTGAACATGCAGTCCTCCAGCAGCAGGAACTCGGTGCTCTCGATCCGCTTGAACAGCGATTTCGTCGTGATTCCCTCGACGAGATGCTCGACCTCGAACGGCATGATGCCCGAATAGAAGCCACGAATCAGCCGCTCGTTCATGTCGCAGTCATGGAACCCGGCGGTCTCGGGATCGAGGGTGAACACGTCGCCCTCGTTCGAAAGCTTCTTGAAAAACTCGGGAATATTCTCGATGCGGGCATTCCAGCACTTCAGGGATATGGATGTCCCGGGAACTTCGATTTCGTCGATGGCCATCTGCCGACTCCTGTACACGAGCTTGGGCCGTCATTCTACCCCCCTCCGTTTCCCTTCGGCAAGCCGCAAAAATGAATGGACGTGTGGAAAAGCCCGGGCCAGCCCCCCTTCCGCCACAGACCCGGGGTGTGGTACTGTGGGTCGCGATGCAGGTATCGCTCACGAAGGGAAGAAAGTATCGTGAATAATATAGTATATGCGGCCATTCTTGCCTTGCTGCTGGTCAATCCCGCAACAGCGCCAGCTCAGGAACCCGGGACGACCGCGGATCCGCTCGTTTCGAAAAGTTATCTCGACCAGTTTTTCCGCTTCCGGTCCGTTGTGGTCCCGAACGGGGATACCGTCCAGCTCACGCCAGGGGCGATGATCGTCATCCGCTCGGGCCGGCTGCGCCTGAAAGCTCCCCGCGGAAAATCCGTCATCGACCTCACCGACGGTCGGGAGCTTGCCCCCGATACGTGGCTCCCCGCGAACCACCTGATCCTCGTTCCCGAAACACCCGGCCTGATGCTGGAGGCGAAAAGCATGGGGCTGGTCCTCGCCCTGGGCCTCCATCCCGGCCGGTGATGGGGTTGTGAACGCATGATTCGGGGAACACGCAGCTGGGTCATTCTCCTCATTCTCTGCATTCCGGGCCTTCTGGCGGCCGTCTGGCGCGACACCCTCCGGTGGAAAGCGGAGGGCCGTGACGTCTATGTCGAAACCGTGATGGACTTCGATGAGCTGCGGATACTCGCCCGCGAAGAGGGGTGGAAACTGCGTGAGATGCTCCTTGCGGCTGCCGAGCGAGGTGCCAGTTCGGTCGGAATCTCCGAGGACACCCTCAAATCCCTCGAATCCGAGGGCCGCATCTCGATCCTCAACATCGCCGACCTTCGGCAGATGGCCGTCGAGGGGGACACCGCCTCGTGCGGCATCGAGCTTTCTGAACCACAGGGGGCTCTCTGGGTATGGTCGCAGGAAAAAGGCCTGCTGGACCGGATCGAACACCACCTTTCCTGGAAACTGCCCGCCGGCAGGGTCCGGCGCGTGAGCCTCAACCTCCTGGTGCTCCGGCGATCCGGCGAGGATTTCAAAACCCGCGTCGGACTCGGGTTCTCGAAGGAATACATCGATCTCGCGCGCGAGTGCGGCCTCGGCGTCGTCCTGCGGATATACAACCATCCGGGCCTCTCTGCCGGCTCAATCCGGGCCATGATCGCGGGACTGCCCGATCCCTCCGGGATCTCCGCCATCGTGTTCGCCGAAGAGGAGGTGCTGGGCAACCGCGGCGCGCTCCAGGCCACGGTCGATGAGCTGCTCTACCGGTCGTTTCGCATCGGCTGGGTCGAGTTCAACGACCAGGCGGGCATGGAAACGCTCCTCGCCGGTTTGCGCGGCCGGAGGCCGTTTGTCCGGGTCCACAGCATCGGCCGGAAAGAGCTCGACGAGAATTACAATGTATCAAGGGCTATAGCAAGATGGGTTCGGGCTGTGCGCGAGCGGCGGCTCAAGATGCTGTACATGCGCTGCTTCTTCCAGGACAAGAAGAAGTTCATCGGGGATCTCATCCAATTCAACCTGGAGTATCTTGGGACCCTCGTTGCACGCCTCGAGGCGGATGGGTTCCGGATTCCGCGGAACGACGAGCAACGCCGCGAGGAGCCTCGCCATCTGGTCGGGGTAGCTTCAACCGGTGAGCGTCTCGCGATTGGCTTAGTGCTGATGATGGGCATTCCGCTCCTTGTCGCCGCTTCCCGCGGCCGGATCCTGCTCGAACGCGATGTCTGGCTGACCGTGTTCGCCACGTTCCTGGCATGGGGGCTCCTGCCGGTGGGTGCCTTCGTCGGTCTGGTCGGGCTTGCTGGCGCGGTCGCCTGGTCCTCGCTCGGCTGCATCCGGGCCATGGCAATGCATGAACGCGAACTGGACGGGCTGGAGCCATCGTCAGCATCCGGAAGTGGAGCGCGGTTTTTCCTGCGGCTCGTCGTGCCCGGAATCATCGGCGGAACCCTGATCGCCGCTCTGTATGCCGAAACAACATACCTGCTCAAGTTCGAACAGTTTCGTGGCATCAAGGCGGCGTTTCTTCTCCCCCTCGTTTGGACGGGCATCTGGGCGTTGCGCCGCTACGGCGGTGGGATGCTGTCGCTCCTTTCTCGCCCCCTCACGGCACGCGAGCTGCTCATCGGCCTCGCCGTGGCCGGCGGAACGGTCCTGTATCTGCTCCGGTCGGGGAACGTCACATTTCTCAAACCCTCGGAGATGGAGGATCTGGGCCGGACATTCCTCGAGAACCTGATGATTGCCCGTCCGCGCAACAAGGAGTTTCTCATCGGATACCCCGCAGCCCTGTTTTTCCTGTTTTTTCGCCGCCGTGGGGTCACGGAGATTCTTCCGGTGCTCGCTCTCTTCATGCAAATGGGCCAGGTGTCGCTGGTGAACACGTTCTGTCATTTCCACTCCCCGCTGGCACTTGCCTATCTGCGTGGCTTCAATGGCCTCTGGACGGGCCTGATCACCGGAGCGGCCTTTCTCGCCGGGTATCTTATCTGCCGGATCGTGGCGCTCGCCGGCGGGAAAGGTGAACGCAGCCTGCTGGTCGGATATTTCGGTTTCGGCAACCTTGGCGACGAGCTGCTGTGGCGCACCTTCACCGACGAGGCCGCACGCCGGCGTCCGGATCTTTTGTGGAGCATCCTCTGGGGCCCGGCCGCCTGGAATGGACCTCGTGAAATTCTCCCCGTGCTGCGGAGCGATCGGCTGGGGGTGCTCGAAGCCCTCGCTTCATCCCGTGCCGTCGTTGTTCCGGGCGGAAGCCTTCTCCAGGCTTCGACAAGCCTGGGAAGCCTGTTGTATTACCTTCTCCTGCTTGGAACCGGCCGTCTGCTGGGGGCGAAGCTCATCCTGACCGGTCAGGGCTTCGGTCCGTGGGGAACTCCGGGCAGCGGCTACCGGCTTCTCGCGGCAATGGCGGCTCGGGGCGTTCTGGAGTTCGGGGACCATATCTCCTGCCGGGATCGTGAGGCGGCTCTCGTTCTCGAACGTCTGCCCGGACCTCCGCTCCGTCACTCTCCGGGAGCAGATCTCGTGTTTCTGAAGCCCTCCGTTCCTGCCCCGATGGGGGAACCCCCTGCGCGGGTCGGGGTGGTCCTGCGTGGCTCCTGCCCCGAAGCGCATCTCATCGCCGAACGTCTTGTCTCGTGGGGTCGGGAAACGGGCTACGGTATCCTGCCGCTGGCCTTCCAGGCCGGCGAGGACGAACTTCCGTGGTCGAATATCCAAGGCTATACAAATGTGACGATCCTGCACGACGCCACCTCAGCCGGGGCGGTGCTCCGCGACTGCCGAATCGTCGTGACCATGCGACTGCACGCCGCTGTCCTGGCCTCGATCGATGGAGTCCCATGGCTGGGACTCGCCGTCGATCCGAAGATGACCGGGCTGGCGGCCGAGCTCGGCTGGGAGTTCGTCATCGCCCCCGAGGAGGCTGGAACCACCCGTCTCGGGGAAACCCTCCGGCGCATGCTCGAGACGCGGTCGAGCCTCACGACGGCCCTGATCCAGGCCGCGGCGGCTCGCTCGACGGTCGCCTCGGTAGATCTCGACCGGGCGCTTGCCCGGATCCGGAAAGCTGCCGCCTGAGCAGAAGCCGCCAGAGAATCCTTCGCGGCGGATGAGGCA
>DATCTT010000035.1:0-33983 GCA_036567845.1 Candidatus Ozemibacteraceae bacterium
GGCGTGGCCGCGAAGGCCGGGCAGAGCGGGAACGTCAGGGCAGCGATCAGGAACAGACGTTTCATATATTCCTCATGATACAAAATTTTCCCGGAGCGGACGTCCGGAGCAGAATGGTGATTGATGAAATGACCGGAAGAACGATACCATGGCCGGGAAGGAATTTCCTTCCATCCTGCCAGCGGGGGGCGGCCATGATCGATTTGCTGAAGGTGTTCGCGGGGCGCTCGAACAGGAAGTTCGCGGAAGAGGTGACCGAGCATCTGGGCATCCGTCTCGGAAAGCTCGACATCTCGACGTTCTCGAACGACAACATCTCGGTCCAGATCCAGGAAAACGTGCGCGAGCGGGATATCTTCGTCATCCAGTCGTTCACCGAGCCGGTGAGTGACCACATCATGGAACTGTTCATCCTGCTCGACGCGTTGCGAAGTGCTTCGGCCAAGCGGATAACGGCGGTCATCCCGTATTTTTCCTACGCCCGCTCGGACAAGAAGGATGCGCCCCGGATCTCGATCACCGGCCGGTTGATGGCCGATCTCCTTCAGACCGCCGGCGCTGACCGCGTTCTGACGATGGATCTGCATTCGGATCAGGTGCACGGCTTCTTTTCGATTCCCGTCGACCACCTGAGCGCGATCCCGACCCTTGCAGAGCATGCCCGCAAGACGATTGACCTGAACAACGCCGTGGCCGTGGCGACCGACGCGGGCGGCGGCAAGCGCGCGGGCAAGTTCGCCGAGCGGCTGGGCATCCCGATGGCCATCATCGACAAGCGCCGGATCAACGACGAGAAGGTGCGCCACGGCCTCGTGATCGGCGAGGTGAGCGGCAAGGACGCGATCATCTTCGACGACGAGATCGCCGCGGCCAGTACCATTGTTTCGACCGTCGACACGTTGCGCAAGGCCGGTGCCCGGAAGCTCTATGCTGGCGCCACCCATGCCGTGCTGTGCGGACCCGCGATGGAACGGCTGAAAGCTCTGGATTTGACCGCCATCATGGTGTCCAACACCGTCGAGGTGCCCGAGGCGAAGAAGCTGCCCAACCTCCAGATCCTGTCTGTGGCACAGCTGTTTGCCAAGGCCATCGACCGCATCCATACCGGCGAGAGCATCGGCGCCCTGTTTTCCTGAGGCAAACGCTGATCCGGCTTTCATCCTGGGGCGGGCACGAGAATTTCTGCCCGCTTTCCGGGCGGCCGAAGCCCATCCTCGGAAATTTTAACTATAGATTTGATATTACATCGAACCGCTGACCGCCATTTCTCCGATCCCGTGATTCGGCAAGAACGGTCGTGTGCGCTTGGTCCGGGCTTGTACCCTGGCAACATTGAACCGGGTTTCTGGATGGGTTACCATGTCCTCAGAAGTTCTCAGAGAGATATCAAAAAATGGAGGATTTTGTGAGAAAAACCATCGGTGTTGCATTGTGCTGTCTGTTTGCCGGCCTCGGGATCGGTTGGGGAGGGAACCTGACGGTTCTGGATCAGCCCCGGGAATCGAGCTTCGCTTCGACGAGCGTTGCCGAGCCCTTCGAGGTCACCATGGAGAAGGACATCGCCAGGAAACCCCTGGTGATGAAAGAGCACCTGGAGTATCTAAATGCACGGTTCGACCTGTCGCGCCGGGTCGATCCCCGGGCGACCATGTCCCGTGGAAAACCGCTGCCAGTAGGCCCCACCGCCCGCCTTCCGGAGGGGATGACTTTCGAGAAGCTGGCGAAGATGGCGCCCGAGGAGATCCGGGAACGGGGCATCTTCCCCTACAAGCCGTTGGCGTTCATCGAGCACTCGGTTGGCGGCATGACGTTCCCGAAGCACGTGATTCGGGAGCTTCCGCGACTGGAGCGGTTTGATCTCGATTACGACCTGCCCGAGCATTTCCTGCCGGAGTTTCCGCCCCCGATGTATCTGACCACCCACAAGGAAGCGGGCGACGTCTCGCAGGGAAAGCTGGTGACGGTCGACAATTATTACGAGCTGTTCAACGGCTTGTTGAATCCCAAACAGCTTGAGGGGCTCCGGTTGCTGGTGACGCAGTTTCCGCAGCAGCAGTTCAATGCCACGGATGACCGCAAGACTGTGAAGCCGAGCCTGGGCGTCACCTGCTTCGACTGCCATGCCAACGGCCATACGAATCGTGCCACCCACCTCGTCGGCGATATCCGGCCCCAGGCCCATCGGAACCGCATCAACACGCCGTCCCTGCGCGGCGTCAACCAGCAGCGGCTGTTCGGCTCGCAGCGGGCGCTCAAGACCATCGAGGATTTCACCGAGTTCGAGCAGCGGGCCGCGTATTTCGACGGGGACCCCTGCATCGCCACGAAGAAGGGCGTCAACGTGCTGGAACGGGCCAGCCAGGTGCATTTCATGGCCGAGTTTGAGGCGCTGCTCGACTTCCCGCCGGCCCCCAAGCTCGATATCTACGGGAAGCTCGATCCGAACAAAGCCACGGATGACGAGCTAGCCGGTCAGAAGATCTTCTTCGGCAAGGGGAAGTGTCTCGAGTGCCACTCGGGGCCGGCCTACACCGACAACATGATGCACGATTTGCAGGTGGAGCGGTTCTACAAGTCTGAAATGGTCCATAAACAGTACATCCGTCCGGAAGGGCCCATCAAGACCTTCCCGCTGCGCGGGGTGAAAGATTCGCCCCCCTATATGCATGACGGCCGCTGCCTGACCCTGGAAGACACGGTGGAGTTCTTCAACCTCATCCAGCAGCTGCGCCTCACCGCGAAGGAGAAAAAACAGCTGGTCGCCTTCCTGCGCCAGCTCTGATCGATTCGATATCGATGGAACGAGGGGAGGGTTCTCCCCTCGTTCTTTTTTCCGGAAAACGGCACCGCGCCCGGCGGAGCCGGACGCGGTGGGAATCAACTGTGACTCAAAGGCCGTTCTGGACGGCCTTTGGAATCACGGGAAGAGGGCGGAGAGGGAGCCGATGTTGTCGAGAGCCGCGACGCCGAGGGATGCGGGGAAGAGCACGTAGAGAGAACCGTTTCGGACGCAGATGCGCGGGGTGGAGGTCTCGATGAGGACCAGGGCCGTTTCCCCGACGAGATACAGCACGCCCCGCGTCGTCGAGACAAGAAGACCTTTGACGGGGTGGAGCGCCAGGCCTGTGATCGGGTGCTGTACATCCGCCATGATCGGCATTGCGCTCTGGGTGGCCGGGTTCACCTCGTAGATCCGGCGGGCCGTTGCGACGAAGATCCGGGTTTCGTTTCCGGCCACGGCCGTGATCTCGCCGTCGATTTCGAGGAGTTTCTCGAAGCCTTTCAGAATGGCGCCTTTTTTCAGGCGGTACAGCTCGCTCTTTCCGCCGGGTCGGGAGATGGCAACGAACAGCGTGTCACCCGCGCCGGCGAACAGCCGGCCGTACAAGGCCGGAAGCTGGGCGATGGGCTGGAAGGGGACGGTCGGATACTCTGCCGAGGGATCCGCCGTTGGGGTCGGCGAGGTGAGAAAGCCGAGCTTGGTGACCGTCGAGACGATCATGGCGCCGCCGTCGAGATGGACGAAGCCGGTAAAGGGCACCGAGGTTTTTGCCCGGAACCCGTTTTCCGGGCTGACGATGCGTCGATCATCGAAGCCGATCCAGGGCCGGCCGTTCGCGTCGACCGAGAAGTGCATGTCGGGAATGCGCAGCCTGGCCTGTTCCGCGGCGGTGTGGCCCATCGGGGGTTGGACCCATCGCACCTGGATCGGGCAGGAGGCCGGAATGGCGAGCGTGGTGTTCAGAAGGGCTTCGGTTCCCGCCTGGGCCTGAACGGCTGGCGTGAGGGCGAGAGACAACAGAAGAATGCCTACAAAAATATACTTCATATTATTCTTTTCCACCGGGTCCTCCGATCCATTCCATGACACACTTCTGGCCCGCGGACATCTGACCTCGCAGGGACTCCCAGAAGGCCTTGCGGTCGAACGTGCCGCCGACGGCCCGGGTCGAGTCCTCCATGAACTTGTTCAGGGCGGTGAAGGCGGTGTTCGCATAGATGCGGCCGCCATCGACGGCGAATGAGGCCTGGGGCATCCCCAGCTTGCCGATCACGAAGTCGATCCCTTCCTTCACGGCGCCGGCGGTGTTGCCGCTCCTGAGCTCGACGGTGACCTTGCCCAGGCCGAGCACGTTTTCATACTGGGTGGCGATCGGTTCGGGGACAAGGTTCCCGACGGTCCGTTCTCCCAGCATCTCGGCGCCGGCCGCGGCGCGCTCAGCGTTGAAACGGGAGAGCATCTGCTCGAGATCCTTGTTCTCTCCGTAATACGGCTCCTGGGGCGTGGTGGGCGTATCATCCCGTCCGAGAGAGAGGGGTTTGCGGCCGTTCTCGTCTCTCTCCCGGATGGGAATGTCCAACTGGAGGCTTTCCCGGTCTTTTTCGGTAAGGTCGTCCCGGATGATGGCCTGGGCCCAGGTTGCGGCGTATTTCGCGAGCAGGGTGTCGACATTCTGGAGCAATCCGGCCTTCCGGAGGGCGTCGATGCGCGACTTGATGTCGCGAAGGGTTGAGCGGGTCTGTGTGGCGGAAACGAACGGATCCGGCTGGGCCGTGATGACGGGAACCGGCCTGGGCTGGGGCGGGGAGGGCCTCAGCTGCGGGGGCAGCGGGGGGGGAGACGGCTTCTTCTGCGCCGCTTCGCGCTGGCGTCGGCGGTTCCGCTCCTCGCGTTCCCTGTCTGCCCGGCTGGCGGCGAGGGAACTTTCGGCTCGCTGGAGCTTGCGCAGCAGCTCCGCATCGAGCGGAGTGTGCTTGAGGGCGCGCTTGTAGAATTTGACGGCGTCACGATAGTTGCCGCGTTCGTATGCCCGGTCAGCACGACTGCCGATTTCGGCGGCTTTTTTCACGTGATCGACCGGTTTGGGTTTGAACAGATTGAAAAACCCCTGGAAGGGAACACCGGTTCCGGTTCCAGAGTTTTGCGAACTACTGCCGGAGCTCGAATAACCCGTTCCGCCGGAGGAATCGGAGCTGCTCTCGTAGCCCGAAGAGGTGTCGCTGCTTCCCGAATACGAGCCGCTTGAGGAAGAGCTGTCGGAAGAGGAGGAACTACCGGAATCCGAGCTGCTCGAATCGTCGTAACTCGGCTGTGGCTCGACGGGTGTCGGGGGTGGGGGTTCCGGCACGTTGCCGGGCTGGCCACCGATCTCGATGAGCTGGTCGTAGGCGCCGGCCATCGCGGTGTCCGGGGCTCCGAACGCCAGGGCTGCGAGAAGGAGCGGGACGAGGAGGAGGTGTTGTTTCATGCGGTTTCCCTTTCGAACAGGAAGTTTCCCTGTGATATCACACCAACGGCCGGTTCCGGAACCGGATTGTCAGAGTTCGATCTGGCAACCGAGCTCCAGCACGCGGGTGGGTGGGATGCCGAAGAAGGCGGTAGCTTCGCGGGCGTTGCGGGACATAAACCGGAACAGCCATTTGCGCCAGTGGGGCATGTCGGACTGGCCGGTCAACAGAAGGGACTCGCGGCCCAGGAAGAAGCTGGTGTCGAGGAGTTTCGCCGGATGGCCCGTTTCCCCTGCAGCCCGGAAAATCTCGGGCACGCTGGGGGTTTCCATGAACCCGAACCGGGCGACCATCTTCCAGAAACCGTGGCCCATGTCGCGGATCTCGATGCGGCGTTCGTGCGGCACTTCTGGAATGTGCTCAGATATAATAGATAAAAAGATAACACGCTCGTGCAGAATGTGGTTGTGCTTGAAATGGTGCAGGAGAACGGGGGGGACGACGTTGACGTTTGAGGTCATGAAAACGGCAGTGCCTTTGACGCGCAGGATACCGGCCTCAGCGACTTCTTTCAGAAAGCCGTCGACGGGAAGCAGGGATTTCTGCAGCTCGTAGGACAGAGCGCGCCGGCCCTTGTTCCAGGTCGACATGAGGATATACAGGAAACTTCCGACCAGGCAGGGCACCCAGCCGCCGTGAAAGATCTTGCCGATGTTGGCGGCAAGGAAGGGCAGGTCGACGGCGAGGAAGAGCCCGGACAGGAGCAGGGCTTTGTAACGCGGCCAGTTCCAGGTGTCGACCATGACGCGATACAGGAGGAGCGAGGTGATGACCATCGTGCCGGTGACGGCGAACCCATAGGCGGCGGCGAGATTGGAGGATTCGCGAAAAACGAGGACGAAGGCGACGCAGGCGACCATCAGCAAGATGTTGATTTCAGGCACGAAGATCTGGCCGTGGGCCTGGCTGGATGTGTGGCGGACGGTGAGGCGGGGCGAGTAGCCGAGGTGCATGGCCTGCTGAGCAAGGGAAAAGGCGCCCGAGATGAGGGCCTGGGAGGCGATGATCGTGGCGGCCGTCGAGAGGAGGACGAGGGGAATGACGAGCACCTGGGGGGCGAGGCTGTAGAACGGGTTGTCCTGGAACTGCCCGCCGTGGACCAGGAGCAGGGCGCCCTGGCCGAAGTAGTTCAGGAGCAGACAGGGGTAGGCGAACCAGTACCAGGCGATGACGATGGGCTTGCGGCCGAAGTGGCCCATGTCGGCGTAAAGGGCCTCGGCTCCGGTGACACACAGGACGACCGAGCCGAGCAGCAGGAAACCGTGGAACCCGTTTCGGAGGAAGTGGTTCAGGGCGTGCCAGGGGTTGATGGCTTCGAGGATCGCGGGACTGCGGATGACCCAGACGAGGCCCAGGAGGCCGATCGTCCAGAACCAGGCGAGCATGATCGGGCCGAAGATGCGTGCCACGCTGCCGGTTCCGCGTTTTTGGATGAGGAACAGGGCGAGCAGGATGCCGATCGTCAACGGAAGGATGAATGGCCGGAAGACGGGCGTGGCGATCTCGAGGCCTTCGATCGCGCTCAGGACAGAGATGGCCGGGGTGATCATCCCCTCCGACAGCAGCAGAGAGGTGCCGAAGATCGCCATCTTGAGCAGGAGGCTCGACGAGATGTGGGTGGCGGCCAGTTTGCCCTTGACGAGGGCCATCAGCGACATCATGCCGCCCTCACCGTCGTTGTCGGCGCGCAGGACGAACGAGACGTATTTCACCGAGACGATCAGCGTCAGAGTCCAGAACACCAGAGAAATGATGCCGAGAACGTTCTCGGGGGTAACCGGCAGGCCGGTGTGTCTCGAAAAACATTCTTTCACCGAATACAGGGGTGAGGTGCCGATGTCGCCATACACGACGCCCAGCGCGCCAATGGCGAGGGCATACAGTTCGCTTCTCGGATGGTGAGGATGGGGCTGGGAGTGCGCTGATGGCGGTGATGCCGGGGGCGTGTGGGCGGGTGCCGGCGTTTCCGCTGACATCGGCGGGCTCCTTTGTATGATAAGATATATAAATTATACAATTGTTGTATTCCGCCCGGAGTCGGCCGGAAGGCACATCATAGATAGCATGGCAAGCCCGTTCCGCGCAACGGCAGGCGGATCTCTGCAATTCTTGTCCCCGGTTCGGCACTCCCGCGCATCGGGAGGAGGTTCCGTGGTATACTTGCTGCTGTGTCTGAGACATGAGCCTGTTTGTAAATGCTGGAGGGACCGGGATATGCGTGGATGGATCCGCTCGATGGTGGCTCTGATGCTGTTTGTGCTGGCGCTGCAACCGGTGGCAGCCAAGGATCTTTCGGGGAGAGATGCCGTCTCGGGACAGGCGATGATCGATCAGGCCTGTGCGACGGCGGCGGCGCATCGGAATCTGGTGCTGGTTATGTTCACGGCCGAGTGGTGCCCCTGGTGTCGTGACATGAAAAAGGCTTTTCAGGAGCCGGTTCTGGTCGAGGCGCTCAAGAAGTTCGAGCTGGTCGAGCTTGACGTTGGGAAACGCAGTATTGTCGACGGAAAGAAACGGTACGAACGGCATTTTGACCTGATGATGCGCTACGCCCGTACAGCATTCATTCCGCAGCTGTTTGTACTCGATTGGAAAGGTCGCCTTGTCGCTCGGCTCGACCCGGCGGATTACGAGCGTGCCAATCCCGAGGGAAATGACCCCGCCAGGCTGGCCCGGATCCTCAACCGGTATCGGCTTCCGTGAACCCGAAGAACGGAGAAACACCCATGAAAAAGACCATTCTGTCTGCTGCCCTGTTGATTGCCGCCGGGCTTGCCTTCCAGCAGCCGGCCCATGCGGCTGCCCCGGCTCTCCCTGAAACGGCGGCGAAGCCGGCGCCGTTCGAGGTTCCGACGATGTATGCGATGAACTCGAAGACCGCGATGGAGCGGATCCGAAAAGGGTTCTTCGATCAGGTCTACCGTGGATTCGGAACGCGCAAGGCCGACCGGATCGGCCGGGACGAGCTGCTTGGCTTTCATTTCCTGATCGACACCGACTGCCAGTCCCACGGGCTGCGCTCGCTCATCAAGAAGCACGAGATGGCCGGGCGGCCGCCAGCCGAAGCCTTGGACCTCGCACGCCGCGAGCATCTCCAGGTGCTGCGCCAGACGTTCGCGAAACTCGAGTCGCTCAAGAATCTGTTCGAGAACTACAAGGGCAAGGCTGAAATGCTGGAAAAGACAGGCATGCCCGATCCCGAGTCGCATTTCATCTTCACCTCACCGAACCTGTCGGTGGCGAAGTTCTACGGTCCGATCGTGCTGGTCATCGAGGAAGCGCGACCGCGCGGCATGGACCTGAACAGCATCGCGCGTGACTCGAAATACTACACGGTGGCGCGGTTTCTGAAGAATTTGGCCGAGTTCCAGTTCCGGTCGATTCTGTCGGATTACGTGGCCGACCGCGACGAGTATGTGCTGCCGTCGTATCTTTCGCCGAACGACGTGAAAGGGCTGATCGTCTACGATCCGTCCCCGATCGTGATCGCGAACCGGCTCGTGATCCCGCCGCCCCCGGTGCGCCGCGTCTATCGAAAACAGTTCGAGAAGGGTGCGATGGCGATCGACGTATATGACGCGAAGGATCGGCTGATTGCCCGTCTCTGCGCAAGCCCATCCGCTGCAACTATAGATGAATCTATTGAACGATCGCCCGAGAAGCTGCCCGATGAGATCCAGGCTGCCTGGAACGCTTACGCCGAGAAGCTGCGCCGGCGCCGTTAGCCCTGCTTGAACGGGTGAGAGCCCGCATGGCCCGAACGGATGAAACGAACGATCCGTTCGGGCCGTTTTATCGGTGCCTGGCGGGAATCACCAGATGGCAGTGCCGCTTCCCAATCCCCAGCGGCCGGTCTCGTGGTTGAGTTTGTGACAATGGGTGCACTGGCCGCCATAAACTGACAGGAAATGATTATCGCGGCTGTTTTCGAGATGGATCAGGTGGAGAAGCCGGCTGAAGGGTGGAACCGTCGCCGAGTCGTTGCCGTGGCACCGGAGGCAGTCGGTGGGGATGGTTTTCACTTCTTCGCGAACATCCGGATGCTTGCCGGTGAGCGTGGCGCCGGCCGGAGCGGCAGCTTTGCCTTTCACGAGAAATTTCGGAGCGACACCCGTTTCCCAGTTTTTCAGGACGGTCGTGAGCCGGAAATCGGCTTTTTTCTCCGGATACTCCCTGTGACAGTTGACGCAGGCGTTCGGGCGCTGGTCCGGGGCGGTGATACCTGGAATCTGGGGAAAGGCCGGTTCGGAAACTGTGTCAGTGGCAAAAGACGAATTCAAATATATAATACTAATAAATATATTTACAAACACGGCGGCGCGAAACAGCTTTTTCATCCTTGATCCTCTGTTCTGAAAGATGGAGAGGGGTGCCCGTCAGGCAGATGTCGGGGTGGACGTGGCGACGGGGTGTGAGCGGGACCGGGTGAGAGCGAGGCAGAAGCCGGTGACGGCGAGGCCAAGGGCGAATCCGGAGGTGGGGTCGAGGCCAAGGCCAAGTTTGGGGCTGGTGAAAATGAAGACCGAGGCAACGAGACTCATGAAGGCGGCCGGGATGAGGGTGATCCAGAAGTTGCGGCCCAGGCGGCGCAGGTAGACGGTGCAGGCCCAGAGGGTGAAGACGGCAAGTGTCTGGTTGAGCCAGGCGAAGTATCGCCAGACAATGCCGAAATCGATTGTGCACAGCCAGCCGCCGATCAGGAACAGTGGCAGTGCGAGCAGAATGCGGTTGAGGAAGGGTTTCTGGGTCATGCCGGTCATGTCGGCGAGGATCAGGCGTGCCGACCGGAATGCTGTGTCACCGGTCGTTATGGGCAGAGCAACAACACCGAGCAGGACGAGCACCATCCCCCCGTGGCCAAGGGTGTTGCCCACGGCTCGGACAACGACGACCGCGTCGCCAGCCGGGCCGAGCATTTTCTGGAGCTCAGCCGTCGACCCGTGACAGAGGGCGATGGCGGCGGCGGCCCATACGAGCGCAACGAACGTTTCGGTCAGCATCGCGCCAAAGAAGACGCGCCGGGCGAACCCTTCACTTGTGATCGTGCGGGCCATCATGGGGGATTGTGTCGCGTGGAACCCCGAGATTGCCCCGCAAGCGACGGTGATCATCATGACTGGCCAGATCGGGGTTCCGGCGGGGTGGAGGTTCGCGAGGGTCAGCTCGGGGATGGTCCAGTCCCCTGAGAACATGCGCCAAACGATCAGGCCGACCATGATTAGCAGCGCGAGGCCGAAGATCGGGTAGATCCGGCCAATAAGCTGGTCGATCGGAAGGAGTGTTGCGAGGAGGTAGTATGTGAAGATCAGCATGGACCAGAACAGCGGCGAGGCGAGCCAGCCTCGTTCCACGGACGGAGTTGATGGAGGCGTCGCCGAGGCGGTCCGGGCGAACGGATCCTCGAGCTGTGCCCTCGGGGCGGATGAATCGGCCGTTTCCGCCGTGCCCGGTCCGTTCATGTCGGCAAGAATCTTCGCCGGGCCCATCACGAAAACAGCTCCGACCATCACCAGAAGCACCATCACCAGCAGAAGCATCACGCGCCGGGGACCGTTTCCCAGATAGGTGCCGATGATCACCGGAAGGCCTGCGCCATTCATTCGCAATGATATATATCCAGAAATATAATCATGGACGGCGCCGATGAAGATCCCACCGAAGACGATCCAGAGAAAGACGACGGGGCCCCACAATGCTCCGGCGATTGCACCGAAAATCGGTCCCAGGCCGGCGATGTTCAGCAGCTGGATGAGAAACACGCGCGGCCAGGGCATCGGGATGTAGTCCACCCCGTCCTGACTGGCGAGAGCCGGCACCTGCCGGACGGGGTCGATGGCCAGGGTGCGGTCGAGATATGCGCCATAAACCAGATATGCGACGATAAGCAGCAGTGTGGAAATACAGAACGTGATCATATCGAGCCTCCGAATCCAGGGAACTTTCAGCCTGGGATGAGCGAATGATGCTCGTGAACGTCACTCTCCGGAAAAGCACTTTCAAGCGATGATCCTCAGTATATTCCGATCCTAGCGCATTCTCCGGAAAAATGAAACACCGATCCGGGATCTGTTCCGGATGCCCGTTGCGGGGTTTTTCCCGATTCTTTGGGAACCTTTTGCCGCGGAGGATGTCTAAAAAGAGCAAAACCCGAAAAGGGCAACATGAAAGGAGGAAAATTTCTATGTCACGCCTGTATCGTTCCTGGCTGATCTGGCCGCTCTTGGTCGCGGTTGGCTGTTTTCTGCCCTTCATGGTCTGGGCCGCAGAGCAGGGCAAAACGGATTCCCCAGTTCTCAAGCCGAACAGCGGGA
The DNA here is from genome assembly GCA_036567845.1 of Candidatus Ozemibacteraceae bacterium. GTDB lineage: Bacteria > Muiribacteriota > Ozemobacteria > Ozemobacterales > Ozemobacteraceae > MWAR01. Next base: position 11,601 of record DATCTT010000035.1, read on the forward strand.
CCATTCAGGAGCAGGCCACCACATCATCATCGCTTGAGGATATGATGCGTTCCATGGAACAGAAGATGGATCAGATCATGCAGGCTCCCTTCGGAAGACGTGGTCGGATGCCGCATTGGTTTGAAGAGGACTTCGGTCTCTTTCCCGGGGGGTTCAACACCGGCGGGGAGAAAAACCAGTTCCCGCTGCATCGGGCAAAATCGAATATCACCCAGAAAGATGACAACCTCATCGTGACGATCGATCTTCCCGGCCACGACAAGAACACCATCGACCTCCGGATCAAGGATAAGGCTCTGATCCTTAAGTCCGAACGCAAATCCGTGAACAAGGAAGACAAGGATAACAAGGTTTTCCGCGAGGAAATCTCGTATGGATCGGTTTCTCAGATTTTCGAGCTGCCCCGAAAGGTTGTCGAATCGCGAGCCAAAGCTTCGTATGCTGATGGCGTTTTGACGGTCACTCTGCCCATCGACACGTCGGCCCCGGTCGATGACGAGGGCGTCAAAATCCCCATCAACTGAGGTTCTGTCTGTTTCTCCCCCCTGATACCGCCGGATTACCGGCGGTTTTTTTACGGCCGAAATGCCCGGTGTGATCAGCCGAAGCCTGGGGCGAATACGTATCCGCCGCCAATTCTTTTGGTACTCTTCCGGGAAAAGGTGGAAACGGATACAATGAAAAGATAAACGGCCGAATGTGCCGACGGGGAGGATTGTGATGCGCTCTTTCCGTAATCGAACGCATGTCGTGTTGTTCCTGCTCTGCCTCGTGTTTTCATCGGCCTGGGCAGCGCATGCGGGCACCGGCGAGCCGGGAAAGGTTCTGTTCATCCTTTTCGACGGCTGCCGCGCCGACACGTTCAACAGGCTGTGCGACCAGGGCCGTACGCCGACTCTCGCCTGGCTGCGAGACCACGGGCTGGCCGTCGACCATGCCGTCTCGGTCTGGCCATCGACGACCGGGCCCGCGTATGCGCCGTTCATCTGCGGAACGTATCCCTTCCAGTCGAATCTCACCGGTATCCGCCAGTATCTGCGCTCGTCGGGGACGTACCGAAGCTACTGCGGCACCGATGTGAAAAAGATCACCGAGGACCTTTCGCGGGATTATCCGACCGTGTTCGAGCTCCTTCCCCGCGACAGCCTGGCGCTTGTCGCGATGCTGGATCGCGGCGCAGACCGGAGTTTCAATCCTCCCATCGATTTTTTCCTCAAGAGCATGCAGGGCAAGTATCTCGCGTGTGATCAGGCCATCCTCAGGAAGCTCGAAAAGGAGCTCGGGAAGGGGCTTCCGCGGTTCACCTTCGTCAGCTTCCACGGGCCGGACTCGGTCGGACACCGCACCGGAACCGACGGCGTCGCCTACGACGAGACGCTGGTTAACCTCGACGGCATCGTCGCGAAGCTCATTGCCTGGCTGAAGGCGCACGGCGAACTGGATCGGACCACGCTCGTCATCAGCGCGGATCACGGCTCCCAGTCGACGTCGAAAAGCGGCGATCTCGCCCCGGTGCTTTCCGGCATGGGGCTGAAGGTCCGCGATGCCATCGGTCGCAGCACCTTTGGATACAATTTCGACAAGAAGGGCCATGCCGAGGAAAACGACGTGATCGTCTGCGTGAGCGGCAATGCCTGCGTTCAGCTGTATCTCAAAGGCCGTTCCGCTACCGGCCTCGAAGGGGCGCCCTCGTTCCGTGTCCGCCCGACCCTCGCCGAGATGCGGAATTATCGTCGGGGAAGCGACGCGCGCGAGATCGGCGATGTGATCGGGGCGCTCCTGGCCCAGCCGTGCGTCGGCTTTCTGGCCGTCCGGGACGGTCGGGCCCGCTACCGGGTGCTGTCCAGGTCTGGCGAGGCCATCATCACCCGTGAAGGAGACCGCCTCGGATACAAGGTCGTTTCCGGGACCGATCCGCTTCATATGGGTGTTCCAGCGCGCAAGGTGTCGGACGGGCGGCTGGTCCAGGAACGGAAGTGGCTGCGCATGACCTGTCTCGATCCGTATCCCGATGCCGTGTTCCAGATTTCGCAGCTGCTCGAGGCCGAGAACTCGGGCGACATCATCGTCAATGCCGCTCCCGGTTTCGAGCCGTGGCACGAGGGGCAAAAGGGCGTGCATGGCGGCCTGGATGCCGCTCAGATCAAGGTTCCGCTGGTTCTGTGGGGCCGGGGTGTGCCGCCGGGCCGCCTTCCCTGCGCCCGCACGGTCGACCTTTATGTGACGATGCTGAATCTGATGCAGGTGGCGCCGCCGCCCGGCCTGCTTGGCATTCCCCTGTTCTAAATCCGCAGTTTGTCCCGTCGTGAGGGAGGAGATACGCATGAGTCATCCAGGTGGTCGCCGGATTGCATCTTTTGGGCGGCTTCTTGCCGTTCTTTGCATCGTATTCTGTCTTTCTGCCCCGGCCTTCGCGGAGTTCCAGGACCGTCTCGACCAGTATGCGGAAGCGCTTCGCCAGCATCTGGTCTGGCAGTGTCTCACCCTGCCGCAGGCTGGAGCGCAGGTGGAAAAACTGGCGCGCTGTCACACGAAACCCGTTGCCGATCTCATCAGAAGTCAATGGCGTCGGACCAGGGCTGAGGAGAATCTTCGCTGTTCGACGGATGCCCTGGAGCGATTCCATGATCTTCTTCTTTCAAACGTTGCCGCGATGGAGCCTGGGATACAGGAAGAAGCTGTTCGAGCGGTTCTGGCCCGGATTCCGGACGGTGCGAGGGCTTTTCCCCTCCGGCGGGGATATCTTTCGCTCCTGGATTCGCTGAAATCCCGCCTCCAGCATCAGGGAGTCCAGCAGGAGCGGCCTGGAACCCGGTCGATCGAGCTCCTGGCGGCATCGATCGCGAAGATCCGCGCGGAAGGCGCGCACCTTTCGCGAACAGAGGAGGTCGGACTTCTTCAGGCCTGGTTTACGCGGCAATGCATGGCCGTCGAGCCGGCCGTTTCCGGAAGCGGATCGCCCGTTTTCATCCTTGCCGGGGAGGGAACGGTGTCGAAGGGCGAAAAGCGATCCAATAAGCCGCTTCCAGCCGGAAACCCGTTTCCGAAAAAATTTCTGTGGGGCGTTTCGACATCTAGCCAGCAGTGGGAAGGCAAAACACATGGCGGCATCTGGGAGGCATTTGCCGATGCGGGGCGCACCGAGGAGAAGATCGGGCGGGCCGCAAACGGATACGAGCTGTTCGAGAAGGATCTCGACCTTGCGGCGGGGATGGGGCTGAACGCGTTCCGTACGAGCATCGAGTGGAGTCGGATCGAGCCGGAGCAGGGCAGAATCGACCCGGAGGGCGTCCGGTTCTATCACCGGCTGTTTGACGGCATGCGGAAACGCGGACTGGAGCCGGTTGTCACCCTCATTCACTTCACCTGGCCGCAGTGGTTCGAGAAGATCGGTGGCTGGGATTCGGAAGCCGGCGTTCGCGCATTCTGCCGGTTCGTTGACATCGTGTCGCGCGAGTACGGGAGCAAGGTCGATTTCTGGCTCACCTACAACGAACCGCCGGTGGAGATCATCGCCGGCTATGTTCTCGGCGCGAGCGCGCCGGGGTATAGGAACCCGCTCAAGGCGCTCGCCGTCACCCGCTCCTGGATTCGTTGCCATAAGCTCGCTTACCGGATCATCCACGACAACGACCCGGCGGCGTATGTTTCATGGAATAACTATACTGGAACATATAGATTTGGCAATTTCGGCGACATCCACGCTCTGGTCGAGGGGCCCGCTGGGCAGGAAGGGGCGGGGGCGGATGCCCCGAGTCTTCTCGAAACCCTGAGGGGCGTCGAGACCGAATGGCTAAACGAGATGGCCGGGACGAAGAGAGGGCGAGATGTCGGCGGGCGCGGTGCGTCGAAGTGCCTCGATTATATCGGCATCGATTATTACGCCCTCTGGCGGCTGCCGGGCGGCTTCACGAAGCCCCACCTGTGGGAGATTCATCCCGAGGGTTTCTACGACGTGATCAAAAATTATTACAACTGGTTCAAGGTGCCGGTGCTGATCGCCGAAAACGGCATGGCCACCTGCGACCTGGCTCCGCGGCCGGACGGCTGGACCCGCGAGGCGTTCCTCGTGCAGCATGTGAAGCAGATGCAGCGCGCAATCCGCGACGGGTATCCTGTGCTCGGGTATATCCACTGGTCGATCACGGACAACTGGGAATGGGGTTCGTTTGCGCCACGGTTCGGCCTGTACTCCGTTGATTGCCGGAACGGGCGGTTCGAGCGCGTGCCGACCCCCTCGGTTGACGTGTATCGCAGCATCGTCCGGGCCGGTGGTGTCACACCCGATCTGGAGGCGCGGTATCCCGCCCCGGCATTACCCCGTATGCTGCGATAGAAAGTTTTCCAGGGCCAGTACACTCGTTTTTCCAGCCTCTGCTTCAGGGAGTTCTCCTGGATGCAGCGGCTGCTCCTGTCGGACACGGGCAGAGCCGGATCCGCTTGCCTTGAACGTTTCCCGGCGATGGAAACCGCTGCGCATGCGGCTGTGATAGAATACGCCCGTTATGGATAGAACCCGGTATCGTGGCATTGTTTTCGATCTGGACGGGACGTTGCTCGACACGCTGACGGACATCGCCGATTCGGCCAATCGCGTGCTGCGGAGGCGCGGATTTGCTGCGCATCCTGTCGATGCCTACCGGTATTTCGTCGGCGACGGCATGCGGATGCTTGCCGAACGTGTTCTGCCTGCCGACCGGCGGACGCCGGAGCTGGCCGAGTCGTTGTTTCACGAGATTCATACCGAATACGGGAGTCACTGGGCCGATGTGACCGTGGCGTATGACGGCATCGCCGGGCTGCTCGAGATGCTGGCCGGGCGGGGGATGAGCCTGTCGGTGCTGTCGAACAAGCCGGATGGTTTCACGACGGCGATGGTGCGCCATTATTTTCCGGGAACGCCGTTCCGGTGCGTCTACGGCGCGGGAAACGGCATTCCGCGGAAACCGGATCCGGCCGGGGCGTTGCGGATTGCGACCGAGTCGGGGATTCCGGCCGAAGCTTTTTTGTATCTCGGGGACACGATGGTCGACATGAAGACGGCGACGGCGGCCGGCATGTTCCCGATCGGGGCCCTGTGGGGATTTCGCGACGAAGCCGAGCTTCGGGAAGGCGGCGCGAAGTTGCTGGTGCGCCACCCGGCAGAGCTGGCCGCGGTGCTTGCAGGAACCGGTGTGGCACAGGGCTGAAGAAGTTTCCCCGGATGCTGTTCGGAGCCGATGATCGGTCGGGCGTGCAGGATGAGGGGGGAGAGATGCGACGAATCATGGATGAAAAGCGACTGGGCGATCCGACCGGCAGGACGCGGGACATGGGCCGGCAGCGCCCGGATGGCGCAGAATTGCCTGACCCGGCTGTCGTGCTGGAGCGGATGTGGGGGTATACGGGCTTCCGGCCGATGCAACGGGAGGCCGTGTCGGCTGTGCTCGACGGGCGTGACGCGCTCGTCATTTTGACGACGGGGGGCGGGAAGAGCCTATGCTACCAGTTGCCGGCGGCATGCGGCATCGGGCTGACGCTCGTTGTCTCGCCGCTGATCGCCCTGATGGACGACCAGGTGGCGGCTGCCCGGGAGATAGGTCTGAGCGCCGGGGCGCTTCATTCCCAGACGACGGAGAAGGTCCGAAAATCTGTATATGCATCGATATATGACGGTTCGCTCGGGCTTCTGTATGTGAGCCCCGAACGGCTCGTCGCGGGCGGTCTGATCGAGGCCGTTCGGCCGCATCTGGGCCTCGTCGCGGTCGACGAGGCGCACTGTGTCTCGCACTGGGGGCATGAGTTCCGTCCCGAATACCGTCAGCTGGCACCGTTGCTGGAGCAGGTCGCGGATGTGCCGCGCATGGCATTGACGGCGACGGCCACGCCTGCCGTGCAGGAGGATATCCGGAAACAGCTTGGTTTACGGAACCCGCTCTTGCTGGTCGGCCACCCCGACCGGCCGAACCTGACGTATCGCGCGTTTCCACGGCATGACCAGGCGCGCCAGGTGCTCGATGTGATCCGCAACCATCCACGGGAGGGGGGCATCGTGTATGCCCAGACCCGCAAAGAGGTGGAGCGGCTGGCGAAGAGCCTCGCGAAGGCGGGCGTCTCGTGCGCGCCGTATCACGCCGGTCTCGAGGCTGCCGTGCGGGCGCGGACACAGGATGACTTCGTCCACGAGCGGCTCGACGTGGTCGTCGCGACGATCGCGTTCGGTATGGGCATCGACCGGTCGAATGTGCGGTATGTCATCCACGCGAACACGCCCAAATCGATCGAGCATTACCAGCAGGAGTCGGGCCGCGCGGGCCGCGACGGGGAGCCGGCCGAGTGCGTGCTGTTCTTCTCGGCCGGGGATCTCGCGACGCACCGCGCTCTCTCGTTCCGCGACGAGGGAATGACGCCGGAGCGCCGCCGCGTCGTCGAACGCCAGCTGAAGGAGATCGGCCGGTACGCCGTCTCCCCCGTCTGCCGCCACCGGCTGCTCGCCGAGCATTTCGGCAAACCCTATCCGCCTCCCGCGGAGACGGAAAATAATAATTATAAAGATATAATAGCGGATATTGATGCCGGGCAGGGGTGCGGCGCGTGTGACGTGTGTTTGGGCGAAACGACGGCGCTGCCGGACGACGAAGCTCTCGTGACGGCCCAGAAGATCATCAGTGCCGTCTACCGTACCGGCAGCCGGTTCGGCGGGAACTACGTCATCAGCGTCCTGCTTGGCAAATCCGACGAGCGCATCACCGCGAATGGCCACGACACGCTGCGGGTCTTCGGGTTGATGAAGGAGTTCAGCGAGGCCATCCTGCGCGGCTGGATCGACCAGCTCGTCATCCAGGGGCTGCTCGCGGTGACCGATGGGGAGTATCCCCTGCTCCAGGTCACGCCTGTTGGCCTCGAGCTGTGCAAGGGGAACGGCGCGGTGCGGCTCGGCAAGCCAGGCCTGCCCGGGCGGTCGAAAAAGCGCAAGCGTGGCGTCGCGGCAGGGATCACGATCGGGGGAGCGGCCAATGGCGAGGGGGCGGATGCCGCTTCCCTTCCGCTGTTCGAGACGCTGAGGCAGCTCCGGCTGCTGCTGGCCCGCAAACAGGGGATTCCGCCCTACATGGTGTTTCCTGACTCGGTGCTCACTTCGATGGCCGCCCTCAAGCCTGCTGATGCCGATTCCCTGCGCCTCATCAAAGGCGTCGGCGACCAGAAACTCGCGAAATACGGCCGCCCCTTCCTCGCCGCCATCGCCGGCCAGGACCCGGAAACCATCGCCGGAGATTTCCAGAAAGCCTCGTAACTCACCGTATCCCCGTCTCCCGAGCGCCGGCGATTGGGATGAGGCTTTGCAAAGCCAGAGAAACCGTGTTCTCAGCGGTCCTCTTGCAACGGTGCATCGGTCACGTTCTGCGTGATGGCGATGCCTGCATCCTGAAAATAGCGATGCGGATATTAATCGATACTTCGGGTTCATCCGGCTGGAGCGTCGGCAAAACGGATATCGAGAATTCGAAAAACCCGGCCAGCTTTGGCCTTCGAAAGGCTCACCTTCCACTCCTTTGCCGCTCGCCGGGCGTTGAAGCTGCGCACGGGAAGTTGGGCGACCAGTCCGGCCTCCTCCGGCGAAAAGAGGATCTCGAGAATCCTTGCCAACAACGGAGATGGCGGGGTTCCAGCGGAAAACTTGTTGATCCGGTCCGTTAGACTCTTGTAAACGGATTTCCCTCTGAGATGCGCCATTGTTCTATATTTTTTGCTCAAGAAATCGTCTTCCCAACTATTCCATCAGGATGGCTCCAGGCGCTCTGCGAAAGAAATATTTTGCCCCTTGTTGCGGACCTCGAGGAGAAGCAGGTGGAGCGAGTCCTGGGCGAGGGAGGCGTGGCGGAGGCCGAAGGCGGGGCCGAAGATCTGGTCAGCGAGGCCGGTGATGCGCGCCCGGAACGTGACGAGAGACTCTGCGGCGTCGGGGCCGGTGGAGACAGGAAACTGCCAGGCGAGGTCGTTGTGGGAATCGCGGTGCGGGCCGCTCCAGCCATACGCCGCCGGGTCGGCTGCGAGGTCGGTTTCGAGCTCGCCGGTCAGCGGAAACAGGTCGAACGAGACGCCGAAGGGGTCGAAGGCGGGCCAGACGTCGGCGAGCAGGTCGAGCGTCGCCTGGCGGTCACGTTCTTCCTCGCCCGGGAAGCCGGTCATCAGGAAACAGTGCACCGCCAGCCCGGCGGTGGCCGCATCGAGCAGTACCCGCCGGGCCCGGGTCGCATCGGTTCCCTTGTGAAATCTGGTCAGAATACGGTCGGAGCCGCTTTCCACGCCGATGAACAGCTTGAGACACCCCGCGGCCCGCGCGCGAAGGAATCCCTCGCGGGTGTGTCCCGCATCGAGGCGGGCATAGGCGATCCAGGAGACAGGCTCTGGAAGAGCCAGAAACAGATCGCTCAGCTCCCGGAGGCGAGGTGGCGGCACGGCCTCGTCGACGATGAAAAACCGCCGGTGGCCGGCCTTGAAGAGGGCTTCGATCTCTGTCGCGACCCTTTCGAGCGGCTTGGGGCGGTACAACGGGCGCCCCGTCGCGGCCCGCACCGGATGGATGCAGAACGCGCACCGGCCCCAGGGACAACCCCGGGCTGTCTCGATCGGCATCACCAGATGCGGAGTGAGATACCGCTCAAGCGGCAACATGCCGAAGTCCGGCAATACTGCATCAGATATATTAAATACGATAGAAATACCGGCGACGGGTTTGCCGTTGACGGTCCAGCCCTGGGCGTTGGGCGCCTTTGCGGGTTCAGTGTCATGCGCGATCGCCGTCAAAAGCGGCTCTCCGTCGCCGAGCCCGAACGCATCAATCGTTGTCCGAAGCCATTCGAGGTTCGAAAGGAGCCTGCGCCGGTACGTGATGGCATCGCCCCCCAGAACGATGCGGACCCGGGGAAGATCACGCCTGAAACGCGCTGCCAGAGCGAGAGCCGCCGGCAGCTGCGTGTCGGATAAGACAGAGATGCCTATCAGATTGGGGTCCCATTGGATGATCTCCGCGATTTCGGCATGCAGATGGCGCACCAGGGGCAGATGTTCCGGAGCTTCCAGGGCGGTTCGCCAGCCCAGTGACGTGACGGCCGAAGGGAGGCCGCCGCAGGTATCCCAGAACAGCCGCCCCTTGCCCGACGGGTCGAAGCGCTCGTCGAGCATGCGCTGGAGCGAGGCGGTCGTCTGCAGATATCCCTGGGCATCGCGCAGAGAAGCCGGGTCGAGCAGCCGCCCGAGAAGCAGTTCGTCGGCATCACCCCGCGCCGTTGGGCGGAGGAGGTTCCGGTACAGCGCGAGATTCAGATCCCGGATGATGACCTCCGCCCCGGCCCGCTGTAGCGCGGCTGCCAGCACGGCCGGAGCCAGCGGTGGCTGCCGGGGATCCCACTGGGGAGGAAACACGAGGGCCGTTCGCATATCAGAAGCGATCATATCACCCGGCGGCCTGTTGCGCCCATTTCACAGGGAGTGTACAGTGAGCGGGAGAGATCGGCGCAGAAAGCCGTTCCATGCGAGAGGACGATGAGCGATTCCCGTTACCGTAGACCATGCCCGCCGCGTGGCCCGATCCCGATTCTGGCCGTCATTCTGCTGTTGTTCGGTCTGCCGGTCGTTCTCGAAGCCGCGTGGGGCGCTTCCGATCTCGGGCCGATCCGGTCGGTCGTTCCCTCGGGCTGGACACTCGAGGGCGAGCTGCCGAACGGCGGATTTAAGGTCTCCCGAAAATGGGTCCGTACGAGCCAAGGGCAGCCAGGGCTCGGTTGTGAAGGCTCGGTCGTCGTCGGCTGGTCGGACAAACCATTCGACGTTCAGACCCCCGATGGAATTCCTGCATCCCTTCGCCGGACCTTTCCCCTGTTCTCGGTTCTCCGGCCGTATTCCATCGACGGATTCACTGGCTACATCCTTTTCAACAGGCTGGAGTTCCGGGGCGGGTCCTGGGATGACGGCGGATACCGCAGTTCCGAGTATTTCGAGGAGGGCCACGGGTATCTGATGAGCGGCCCGGCCTGCATCCGCATCATCTTCCGGGCCGGCGCCGGCGGTGATTATAGCAATTCAAATAAAACAGAGGTGGTCGCCCTCGGCGACGAGATCATCGGCCAGGCACACGCTGTTCTGGCTGGCCTGCGCATCACCTGGACGCCACCAGGCGGAACCCCGACGACGCCCCCCGCACCGGTTTCCAAAGATGCCCAAGCCCCGGAGTGGCAGACGGTGACTGGAACAGGGGCTCTCGGGCTGCTCCTGGTCTTCATCGCCGGCCTGGCCCTCATCAAGAAGGCGGGCTCCCGGGTGACGCCCGACCAGCCGGCCGGGTATGTGCTCCAACTGTCGGCACAGCAGATCGACGTCGACCCCATGACCTCGGCCAAGTTGCAGATCACGGCCTGGCGCATCATGGGGGATGCGTCGCGGTATCCGGCAACCGAAGCCGTGATTTCTCTCGCCTTTCAGCCGCCGATCCCGGCCCTAAGCGTCACGCCTGACGCCGGAACCGGCCAGTTGCGGTGTGAGATTACCCTCGACCGCCTGCCGGAGTCTGGAACCCTTGCCACGACGCTGGTCGTGACGGCCCGGGCCGGAGCTGCCACGACCAGCGCCTCGGTGCGGATCGGGTTGGGAATGCAGCTTGGCGCCTGGGCTTCGGGGCTGGCCGAAGCCGAGGTCGTGTTCGACAAGGTGCGCCACATGTGGGTTCTCCCGCCCATCACCGCCTTCTTCCTCGACTCCCGCGGGGCACAGGCGCGGCCGCCGGGGCCATGGCGATTCCAGGATCCGCCCGTTGTCGCTGACCGGGAGATCCTCGAAATCGAAACGGTTTCCGGGACGCTCGCGGGCATGGATCAGGGAACGATCGCTCTCCGGCTGCGGCCCGATGTCGATCTTCTCCGGGATGCGACGCTTCAGCCGTGGCTGCTGGGCGACGGTCGGGTGAACCTCGAAATCCGCGCCGAGACACAGGAAGAACTGCCGCGATGTTTTTCCGCGAGGGTGACGCTCCGCTTCCGCCCCACCGTCGAACGATGTGCCTGGAGTTACCACGGGGCCATCGAAAACCGCGGGGAGCGCCCGTACCGCGGTCTGACCCTCGCACAGCTGGAGCTGGCCGCCGACGGGGCCGACATTCTCCACCTCGCCGTTGCGTTCCGGCGGACAGACGCACCGGAAACCCCTCTCGAACCGGCTGAATACGTCGAACTGGAACGAATCGAGCTGGAGGGGGGCGATGCAGCGCAGTTCGCGCTCGAGCCCGATCGGTCCGTGCCACCTCTTCCCGGACGGGGGACCTGGAAGATCGAAAGCCTGCGGCCGCTGCTGTATACGAAGGAACGGGCGGAGCGCTCCCTGATTGCCCGTCTGACAGCGCGGCTCCGGCCTGAAGCCCGGAATGTCCGCCTTCTGCCCGATCCGGCCGATATCCCGCTCGAGCCGCGCGCGATCGCTCTCACACCGTGGGTCGTGGCCGGTCAGAGGCCGGGAACGGCGGATGCCGTCGCGCTTGTCTGCCTTCCGCCGCATATCAAACGGGCCATGAGCGGCGTTCCCGTCACCGTGCGCGTGGAGAATCTCGGCCACGGAAGCCTGCGTCCCCTGACGGGCGATGCCGTGCGAACCGGGCCCGACGGCCTGACCGGCAAATGCGTGCTGCGATACGAGGGCCTGAGCTGGGCAAACGTCAGCGATGCGCGGTTCCGGGTGAAGTTCGGCATTCCCGACCGGCACGGCACGATCCATGAAGCCGTGTTCACGGATGTGGACGTTGGCCGGAACCTCATGAACATGCTGACGGAGCTCGAGACAGAGGCGGGCAACGGCGAGCTGGAGTTCGAGAACCCGCTGTTCGACAGAAATTCCGCGCAGTTCATGGGCGACACCAGCTGGAAGATGTTCGGCACGCTTCCGGAGATCTTCCGCGGACCGGCTCAGAACATGCTGAACATGATGTTCGAGAAGACCGCCTTGGGCACTCCCGCTGCGATCGCCGCCAGCACGGAGGAGTGCCAGGCCCTCGCCGGACTGACGGGCCGGTTTGTCTGCGGCAGCTACCGGGCCAGAATCCGTGCCTGGCTGGAACGGCGCCGGTTCGGCTCCCCGCGTGGCGACGAGACTCCGATCCCGTTCGTTCCGGAGCGGATGGCGCGGTACAACGGAATCGAGATCGGCGAATATACAATGGGCATGCTGGCCACCTGGCCGCATCTCTTCGCCGGCATCTATCTGGCGGGAATGTCGCCGGCCCAGGACCCCCGGTTCATCGATCCGTGGTGGCGTCAGACCTGGACGAACGCCGGTTCAGGCCTGCGCTGTCTGTTCACGGCGGCCGATGAGGTCGAGCGTCTGGGCATGGTGGCGGAGTCGCTCATGCTCATCGCGTCGGTCGCGGCGAAGGTGGGAACCGGTCTTGCCGGCGCCGTGGCGGGCACCGCGGTCGCCTCGCTCACGAAATGGCTGCTGGGAAGTGGCCTCGTGACCCTCGTTCAGACGGGGATCGGTTACGGAACGATCGGGGAAGACACTTCGAATAACGTCATCGTCCGAGACGGGGGCGACGAGCTCTACTCCGGCTACACGGCGACCTGGCCCCAGAAAGCTCTTCAGCACCTCACGTCGGTGAAGCCGCAGGTGAAACCCTGCGAAAGCGTCTCCGCCTGGGAGCGAACCGCATGAACGGTGACATGGTGGCAGGGAAGAGGATTCTGGCGGTGTCTGCCGGACAGGCCGAACGTCTACGGGTGTTTGCCTCGCTCCTCCGGGCCGGCCCAGATGTATGGCGGAACAGCAATCCGGAAGCCATCATCGGGGCTTTCGAAGCATTCGCGGAACTGGCCGGCGGGAGTGCCGTATCCAGCATGCCGCCTCAGGAATGGCTGGCGGGGCTCACGTCCGTCGGAGGCGGAACCGTTCTGCGTGTCAAGAGCTCCGTTGACGGTGAGTTTTGCCTCATGCTCGACAGCGACAAACATATATCTTCTGCGATATGGGGGATTTCGGGGCAGACCTTCGACCCTGAACTGGCCAGTTTTTCGGCTGTTCTGGCCGAAGCCGGGTGGAATCTCGCGATCGACGGAACGGCTGGTAAGCTTGTGGTCCGCTTCCCCGGCGCCCTTCCCGGCCTTCCCTGGACGCAGACGCCGTCATTCCGTTCAGAGGGTCCGGGGATGCCTCGCGGTTCCCCGCCACCGCCGCTTTCTCATCCTGCTCCAGTCCTTGGCGGCGTGGCTTCCGCGAAGGATGCCGAGCCGGAGCGTGATCCCATCCTTGCTGCGGAACTGGCGGCCATTGCCGCCCGGCATGCCGTTTCGCCCGTGGCGGGCCTCGGGTGTGCCATCGGCGGGACGGTCATCCTTGCCATTCCGCTGTACATCGCGCTGATCGCTCTGCTCGGAGAATCGCTGGGCGGGCTGCTCGGGCTTCCCGGGTGTGTTGTTCTTCTGGTGGTCATGATCGGCTGGGCCGGCAGACGTGATCGGCGACGCATCACAACCGGAAAAAGCCTGATCCTGGGTGAGATCACCGCCCGGTTTCCCGATCCGATGCAGCGCGCGCATGCTCTTTCTCTGTTGCGCGATCTTCCGAATCCCGAGGGAGACACCGTTCTTCACGAACTTCAGCAGGAGCTGAAATCGTCTGCACGGCCGTGAACGGCATCTCCGATGCGACGTTCAGACAAGCACGGTGACGCGATCGCCTTCTTCGAGCTCGACTTTCTTGATCTTGCTGCGCGGCACGTAGACTTCGATCGTCATCTCGGGATCCCGCGGGTCTTTGACGAGCACCACGACGATGCTTCCCTCAATGCGGTCGACCACCCCGCTCACACGACGCTTTTCGGCCATATTCCTCTCCTTTCCGATAATCCAGGGCGAGATTTCAAGACCGTTTCATCGACGAGGGTGGATCGCGAACCGCCCTCGTTGATGTGTCGCTCTTCGTGCCTTGGTAACTGTGTGGTGAATGGTCTCGGTGTCTCTGTGGTGCGTTGTTTTCTTCGAAATGCAGACGCTTGAAGAGGGCCTCTCTCATTCATTATACTTCGAAACATAGCATGGGCAACGAAATCGATCTGCACGGGCTCCTGACGGCTGAGGCCATCGACGCGTTCATCGGGTATTACAACGACCGGGTGCAGCGCGGCGATCACAGCCGCATTCTCGTCATCCACGGCTACGGCTCCACTGGCGAAGGCGGGAAGATCCGGGCCCGACTCAGAACATTTCTTGCCGCTCATGGGGAGTGCCTGTCCTTCGAGCCTGGCGAGCATCTCAGCGGCGGAAATCTTGGCACGACCTTCGTTTTCCCGCGGAAGCCGCTTCCCTCGGCACTCGATACCCTTTCGAGTGAAATCCTCGAGTTCTGCCGCATCCCGAAGACAAAATCGAAGATCGCCGGCAAGTTTCGCAATGCCGGCGAAACGAAAATACAGACGTGTCTTCAAGCCCTCGAAAAGAAGAAGCTGCTCACCGTCACCAACAAGGGCGGCTATAAAATATATTCAACAACATAAAAACCGGCCCCGGACGCGACGGGCTGCCCGGGGCCGGGGGTCAGCGACATTTCAGATCATTTCAGGCCGGGGACGTTGGCGCGCTTCATTTTCTGCTTGAAGTTGAAGGCGGCCCATTTGAACGGCGGGGCCTTCGCGATGCCGACGTTCTCCTCGGTCAGGAACGAGATGCTCCAGGCGTAAACCGTGTCGGGCGTGGTTTCGCCCTCGACGGCGACGGCCACCCAGAAGGTCAGGGCCCACTGGACCGGCTGGCCGAAAATATTGCGCTTGAAACAATACCACTCGGGTTCGACGATGCAGGCGGCGAGCGCCTTTTCCGTCGGCTTGCAGGTGGAGTTGAAATACTCGAGGGCGGCTTTGGTCAGCTCCTCAGGGGTACCGGGGCCCGTGAATCCCTTGTGGTTGCCCGGCCACTGGCGCTTGGCGATCTGCTTCTCGATCCCGGCGGCATCCCCCGCCGCGGCCTCCTCGACCTTCGTCGTGAGGTCGATCAGATCGGCATTGTGCGGGTCATACCGCAGGCCGAGTCTGACGAGCGCTTTCAGCTCGTCGAACTTCTTCGCCCGGATCGACTCGTCGAAGGCGCTCATCATCCCGAGATCCTGCTTCGCCTGGGCGGCGATGCCGTCGCCGATATCCTTGCGGAAGGCGGGAATGGCCGTGAAGATCTTGTCGAAATGCTTGACCTCGGCGCTCCAGTCCCAGCCCGAGGGGTTCTTGCCGAGAAGCGCCTCCATGGCTGCTTCGAGGGCGTCGGCATTGGCGCCGCAGATCTTGCCGAGCGCCTCGATCTTCTGCTTCACGATGGCCGTCTCGGTGTTCTCGAACTTCTCCAGCTCCTCGATGAACCCGGCCCAGGCATTGGGATGGAGCTGGCCGTTCTCGATCTTGTAGGTGGTGGGCTGCAGCCGCTCGCGTTCAGCCCGCAGGGCTTCCCAGGCGGCCATGGCGGTTTCCTTCGCCTTGCCGGCCTCGGCAAACCCGGCTTCGCAGGCCTTCTTCAGCCGCTCGAGTTCGGCCTTGAACCGGCCGAGAGCCGGGTGGTCGGCCTGGTTCGCGCTCGCGAACGCCTTCGTGAGCTCCGCGAGACTCGCATCGACGTTCTCCATCAGCTTTTTGCCGGCATTGGCATTGCCCCGGGCGGTCGTCAGCAGCATCGCCTTGTGGGCTTCGAGCAGCGCGCGATCCATGTTCTCGAGATTCTCGCAGGCCGCATCGGCGGGGTGGAAGCAGCTCCGGTAGCCGAGCTTCTCGAGCTGGGGAAGCAGCGCCGCGAGCTTGTCGTGATACGGGGCCAGTTCTGCATCCGAGGCCTCCCAGCCGTCCCCGAGGGCGGCGACGTAGTTTTGAACGATCCCGTGGAAGGCCTTGTGCAGATCTCGCAGCAGAAGGATCTCCTTCAGCTCCATCTCGTCGGTGCGCGGATCCTTCTCCTCGGCCGTCAGACTGCCGGCAGCCCGGGCTTTCTCCATCTCTGCCGCGATCGCCGGCATCTTCTGCTCGAACTCGGCTACGGCATCTTTTGTATAGTCTATATTATTCGTGGAAAGTCTCTTGGCGCTTTTCATCTGCTTTGCGGACTCCGGAGCCGGGGTGGCAGGTTCGGCAGGCGTTGCCGGAACGGTGGGTTCGGCCGGCTGGGCCGCGGGTTCGGGCGCCTGGGCGGCATCTGCCGGAGCCGGCGAGGCTGGGGCTGTAACGGAGCCGGTGAACTCGATGCTGGCGATGTCGCTTCCCGTGATCGTGCCGTTCGCGTCTTCCTTCGTTTCCCTGTCGATGCCGGTGAACGACAGGTAGGCGCTGTTCCCGGCGAAGATCCAGGCGCGCTCAATCTTCTGTGTCTTTCCGTCGCTGGTCGTCACGGTGTGAATCCGGGTTCCCTTGTCCCAGTCGATGCGCTTGATATCCTTGAACAGAATCACCGTCTTCTTCCCGCCTTCGGGGGTGTACTCGATCCGCCCCTCCGGCGTGATTGCCGTAACTTCGATGGTGTTTCCCTGGGTGGTCAGGATCGTTGCCTGCAGATCTGCCGCCGCAAGAGTTCCCGCCCATCCGAAGGCGAGAACCGCTGCTGCCGCGCATCGCAAAAAAGTGCCAACGCTCATCGATATCCTCCAAATAAAATATAAATATATATAATATTCCGTCCCGGATTCCAGGATGCACCTTTACTATACAGGAACCACGACGTCGTGACAAAGATATGCTAAGGTGCCGGTATGATCTCTGCGGCCCTGTTCGTGCTGTGCGGCGCAAATGCGCTGGCGATGGTTGTCATGAACGCGGGCACCTTGCCTGGAACGGCGCTTCCGGGAGTCTACGGTGCCGCCCTCGTGGCCGCCACGCTGCTTGCCCTGCAGCTTTGGGGTTCCTTCCCCCGGTTCGATGAGTGCATGGCGGGAAAAGCATGGCGCCGGCTTCTCCTGCCCCTGCTTGCCGTTACGTTCGTTCTGCTGCTTGCGCCGCGTGCCGTCTACCTCTCGGAGCCGTTTACAGGGTTCTGCATCGACCCGGTCTGCTGGGACGACTTCTGGCACATCCAGGAAATCACGGCGCTGACGGATGCCCCCGCCTTCCCGGTCCGCGCCCCGGATCAGCCGGACAAGTGGCTCTCATCCTACTACGCCACCTGGATGCTGCCGGCCACTCTCTGGCATCTCCTGCCGGCTGCCTGGAAGACGGTCAAGATCGCCCTGTTCATCGGCTGGATCGTGACGGCCGGCCTCTCTCTCGCGTTCCTCGTCGTGGCTGCCTCCCGGGCCGCCGCGTCCCGAGCGGCGTTTGCGATGCTTCTCTACCTCGTGTTCTGGCAGTGCGGGACCCGTTCTTGTTTCGTCTTTTCTGAGCCGCTCGCATCCCATGAATGGTGGATGGAGCGCGTGGGCTCGACCCTGGGGCTCGGAACGGTCGCCTCGGCAAGCATCTGGGCCGTCCATCATCTGGTATCGGCCGCGGCGGTGCTCCTGGCCGTTCTTATCGGCGATGCCTTCCTGACTTCCGGCCGGGGACGCCCCTTGTTCGTCGTTCTCGGAACGGGACTCCTGATGGCCTCGGCGGTTCTCGGCAGCCTGTTCACCGTGATCGGCGCCCTGCCGCTGCTCGGCTGGTGGATTGCCCGTCACGGCCGGGCCGGCGCCCGATTTGCGGGCCTCACCGCCGCCGTTGCGACGACGGTTGTCCTGCCCGTCCTGTGGCTGTTCCTCGGCCGCGAGATCACGTTGCGGGCGATCTGGGGCGGCGTCCTGCCCGGCGTCGTGAATGCGTGGCCGCCAAGTTATATATATATAATAATATTATATTATCTGCTTATCCTGGCAGATGTCGGGCTGCCACTGATCGCGGTCTTCATCCGGCCAGACACGGCCGATCGACGAAAGCTCCGGGAAGGCAGCCGCGTCGTTCCCTGGGCCGTGACGGCACTTGCCATCCCGTTTTTCCTGATCTCCCAGGGCACTTCGAACAACCTTGCGCTCCGGGGAACCCTGTTGCCGATCCTGGCGCTGATGCCTGCCGCGGCTTCCCTGCTGGCTCCGTATCTCCGCAGACTGCCATTCCTCCTCCTTGCCGCGGTTCTCGCTCTCGGAACCGCCTCGGAGATCGCCACGTGCTGGGCACGGGCCATCCAGAGTCTCCGGCCCGATCCTTCAACCCGCTCTCTCCGGGCTGGTCTGTTGCGGCTGAACCTGGGGCTGATCCGGCCGGATGAAGAGGGGAGCAGCCGTTTTTCAGGCATTCCGAGCGCAGCGATCGGGGCTGCCGCAACCGGCCGGGTCGCCGATCCGAACGCCGGGGCGATGGTGCCGGCCTGGGGCGCCTTGCGCATGGCGTTCGGCAGCACGGCAAGTTTCTCCGCAAGACTCGACGCGGCACTCGATCGGCGTCTCAGATACCTCGCCGAGCGTCGCCTTCCCCCCGCCCGAAATTCAGACGGCCGGCTGCGGCCGCTTCCCCTGGCTGCCCTGGAGCTCGCCAACGACGGGCCTTTCGGCCCCTGGGCCTGGCAGAGAAAGTGAGTCATGAAGGGAATGAGACGGCGCATCAATCTCCATAATCACACGACGTTCTCGGACGGACGGTACACCATTCCCGAAGTCGTTGCCGAGGCAGCGCGGGCCGGCCTCGAGGGGGTGGGCATCAGCGATCACTTCTACACACGCAAGGTGTTTCGGCGGCAGGAACTGGAGAAATGGCTGAACTCGGTCTGGCCTGAATACCTGGCCGAAGCCGACCGGTGGCGCGCGGCCGGTTCCCCGCAGCTGAAAATCTGGTTCGGCATCGAGCTCGACACATGCCTCGACCGGGTCGGCATGGCGCTTGGGGAGCTTCCGTGGGATGGCATCAACCGGCTCGATTATCTGCTGGTCGAGTATCTGGCCGAGGACGAGGTGGGCGGCATGCCGCTCGAAGGGCTTGCACGGCTGCGGGAATGGTGCCGCGTTCCCGTGATCGTCGCCCATCCGGCGATCGACCTGCTCGAAGATTCGTTGCGGCTGGGGCCGCTGTGTGATATGGTACGGCGGTTCGGATACGGCCTCGAGATGCCGGGCGGAAGTCGGAATCCCTGGTACTGGGCGCGGCGTGACCCGGGGGTGCTGCGTGACCTGTTCCTGACCATCGGAACCGACACGCACGAGCGGCTCGGGGATGTGGGCGAGATCGGGAAGTGTCTCTCGTTCCTCGAAGAGAACGGGCTGACCGACCGGCTGGCCGATCCGGACAGACTTGCGGAGGGCATCCGATGAACAGCGAAAAACGCGAACGTGTGGTCATCACGGCGCTCGGCGCCAACAAGCCCGGCGTGCTTGCCGGCATCACGAAGACGATTGCCGAGAGCAACGTCAACGTCGAGGACGTCACCCAGAAGATCATGCAGGATCTGTTCGCTCTCATGATGGTGACGGACGTCGCCCAGGCAAACTGCAGCTTCGACGAGTTCCAGTCGCGGATGCAGAAGGCGGCCGACGAGCTGAAGGTGAAGATTTTCATCCAGCACGAGGACGTGTTCAAATTCATGCACCGGCTGTGAGCCGCGGAGCGCGCCATGTCTTACAGTCTTGAAGAAGTCATTGAACTGATCACCGCGGTCGGCGTCGAAACCTTCGACATCCGGACGATCACGGTGGGCATCTCGCTGCTCACGTGCGCCGACGAGGATGTCGACCGGTGCGCCGCGAAGGTATACGAGAAAGTGATGCGCACGGCGGCAAACCTGGTGCCGACCGCGAAGGCGATCGAGCGCAAGTTCGGCATTCCGATCGTCAACAAGCGCATCTCGGTGAGCCCGATCGCGCAGATCGCGGGGGCCTGCAAAGGCGACACCGTCGTTCCGATCGCCGCGGCTCTCGACCGGGCCGCGACCGAGCTGGGCGTCGACTTCGTCGGCGGTTTCACGGCCAACATCCAGAAGGGCTTCACGCGCGGTGACCAGCTGCTCGTCAACTCGATTCCGGATGCGCTGAGCACGACGAAACGGGTCTGTTCGAGCGTCAACGTGGGCAGTTCGGCGGCCGGTATCAACATGGACGGCGTGTATCGAATGGCCCAGATCATGAAGGAAACAGCCGAGCGGACACGCGACAGCGACGGGCTCGGCTGCGCCAAGCTGGTCATCTTCTGCAACCAGCCCGAGGACAACCCCTTCATGGCCGGCGCCTGTCACGGTGTCGGCGAGGCCGAGGCGATTCTGCATGTCGGTATCTCGGGCCCGGGTGTGGTGCGGGCGGCGCTTGCGAACGCGGGCGCGCTGGATTTCGGCGAGCTGTCCGAGCTGATCAAAAAGACGAGTTTCAAGATTACTCGGGTGGGCGAGCTGGTGGGTCGTGAGGCCTCGCGCATGATGGGCATCCCGTTCGGCGTGATCGACCTGTCGCTGGCCCCGACGCCGGCCGAAGGCGATTCGATCGCCGACATCCTCGAGGCGATGGGCCTCGAGCGGACCGGCTGCCACGGCACGACGGCGGCGCTGGCGCTGCTGAACGACGCGGTCAAGAAGGGTGGCGTCATGGCCTGCACGTATGCGGGCGGCCTCTCGGGCGCGTTCATCCCGGTCACTGAGGATGCGAGCATGTGCCGCGCGGTCGAGGAGGGCGTGTTGACGATCCAGAAGCTCGAGGCGATGACCTGCGTCTGCTCGGTCGGCCTCGACATGGTCGCGATTCCCGGCGACACGAGCGTCGAGGTGCTGGCCGGCATCATCGCCGACGAGATGGCGATCGGCATGATCAACCACAAGACGACCGCCGTGCGGCTCATTCCGGTTCCCGGAAAAAAAGCGGGCGATATCGTCGATTTCGGCGGCCTGCTCGGGAAGGGCCCGATCATGGATGTCGTGCGCCAGTCTCCGGCCGGCTTCGTGAAGCGCGGCGGCCGCATCCCGGCCCCGATCCACAGCATGAAAAACTGACACAACCTCCTGGAATGTTCCTGTAGGGGCGGGTTTCAAACCCGCCCCTCCGTCATTGTCGGGAAACATATTTCGTTACGGCGCGCCAAACGGGCGGATCACGATCCGCCCCTACGATATCTGTGCCGATCCAACGATGCGCCCGGGTTGCCGTTCCCGATCCAAATAATAAATCAAGCAATATTATTCTAAAGGGTTGAACGGTTTGGAATATGTGGTATCCTCTTCGGGAGATCGGAATATCCGAAACATTATGCTCGAAGAGGAGATGGAGATGCGGTTTTTCACGAAGGTTTTGTTCGCCCTGGTCTGTTCCTTTGCCCTCGTCATCAGTCTCACCGGCTGCGACCTGTTCGGCGGCGACGATGACAACGACGCCTCCGGTACCGGTGCGGTCACGATCCAGGGGAATGTCGTCGATACCGGGAATGTAAAAATCGACGGCGCCCAGCTGACGACTGGCGACGTCACGACGACCTCCGCTGGCGGCGCTTTCACCTTGACGAACGTGGCCGTTCCTTCCGACGGGATCGTGAAGATCACGATCAGCCGGAACGGCAGCCTGACGACCTATGCCTTCGAACCCGTGACGGGCGGTCAGACGCTCGTGGCGACCTATACCCTCAAGACCCTCGCTGCCGGGAGCGTCCATAGAAATGTCGATATGACCGTGGCTCAAACGCTTCAGGATGATGGCCGGCCGGATACCAAGAAAGCCAAGGTCGAGTTTGCCGCCAACAGCATCCTTGGTGCCGATGGCACCCCGGTGACTTCAGCGAACATCACGATCGCCAATCAGGTGCCCGGCGATGCGGGATATGCTGATACCTTCCCGGGCGTGTTTGCGGGGGTCCGGAATAATAACACCACGACTCCTTTTGAAAGCTTCGGGTTCGTGAATGTCGATCTCGGTGCCGGCAACAGGCTCGATCCGACCAAGCCCGCGACCCTCACGATCCCGATCGGTGCCGGCAACGTTCCGACCAATGACACGATTCCGCTCTGGTCCTTTGATCCGGCGACGGGCAAGTGGAAAGAGGAAGGTGTCGCGACGCGTCAGGTCGTTGGCGGAAACGTCGTCTACGTCGGCCAGGTGACGCATTTCACGTTCTACAATCTCGACAGGCCCTTCACCGGGGGTAGCTTTGTCGTCAAGGTGGCGAGCGGCTCGGAATTCGTTTCCGGCGCCAGGGTGACGATCACCTCGACCTCGAGCCGGGATACAACGGGCGGTGTCTGGCAGGACATCAAATTCACCGGCAGCGATGGGAAGGTCACGTTCATGGTTCCGGCCGGAAGCCTCGATGTTCTCGCAGAAAAAGATGGGAAGCAGGCGTGGGGCTATATGTATGATCAGACCGGGATGGGAGCGAGCATGACGGTCGACATGGCTGGATTTCATCATCATGAATTCTGGAACAAGCGCTGATTTGTTCTGATCTTTCCTGGAACGGGCCGCACGGAA
>DATCTT010000036.1:0-3923 GCA_036567845.1 Candidatus Ozemibacteraceae bacterium
CGGCGCGTGCGGATCACGGCGGCGACGGCAGCGGCAAGGGTGTCCGGTGTGAACTCCCGGATCGTGCCGCCGAGAAGCTGGTCCCAGTGACGGCGGTATATCTTGATCAGATGCGGATTGAACGAGGCATCGGGTGCGGGAACAGCCCGCCCGTCCAGCAGGAGGGGAAGCCCCCGGCCGGCCGCCTCGGCGAGAAGCCGTGACGGGAACGAGTCGCGCAGCCCGAGAGCGAGCTTCGCAAGCGTGTTCAGACTCAGCGGGGAAACCACGACGAGATCGAACCGGCCGAGTCCGCCGATCAGCTCATCCGCCTCGTGCGAGCAGAAAACGCGGGCCTGAGGGGCCAGACGGCGCAGCAGGCCGGCTTCCTGGGCCGAGTGCGAAAGGGCGACCTCCCACGGGGAAAGGCCCGGAACTGCCGGCAGCTCCTCCCATGGGTCCGTTGGCCGGCCGGGTTCGGGACGGCAGCAGACGAGCAGGGGTTTGAGCGGCGCGCAGCCGGGTTCGTGTTGATTTGGCATGATTCGACCCCGCGAGAATACCCTTTCTCCGGTGTTCCGTCAACCGGAATCATCGTTTATGGAGCTGCATCGGCGTTTTTGTCCTCTCACCAAAGAAGATTCTCCCCATTCCGGCAGAAATATGCTATAGTTTGCCGCGGCCGGCTCTACGTCTCGTCGACGCCGGCCGATTCCTAACCGCCGCCGCAATGGGAGGTCCGAGATGCCGCGCACCACGTTCCAGGGCTCATGGGCGGCCCTGGTCACCCCGTTTCATGATGGACAGATCGATCTCGACGCCCTGTACCGTCTTCTCGATCTGCATCTCGCCGCCGGCACCGATGGGCTCGTCATCTCGGGCACGACTGGCGAATCCGCGACCCTGTCCGGCGAGGAAAAGATCCGGCTGATGGAAACCGTCGCGGGCCGCGTGGCCGGAAAGATCGGCCTCATGCTTGGAACCGGTGGCAACAGCACCGCCGCCGCCGTCGAAATGACCCGGCGCGCCGAAAGCCTCGGCGCCGACTCGGTTCTCGTCGTCACCCCCTACTACAACAAGCCCACGCCGGCCGGCCAGATTGCCCATTACCAGGCCGTCGCCGGCGCGACGAAGCTGCCCGTCATGCTGTACAACGTTCCGGGCCGCACCGGCACCAACATGACCGCTGCGACCGTTCTCGAGCTCGCAAAGGTCCCGAACATCCGCGGCATCAAGGAAGCCTCTGGAAATATAGAACAGGCTATGGATATTCTGCGGGCCGCGCCGGCCGGCTTCGAGCTGGTTTCCGGCGAGGATGCACTGAACCTGCCGCTGATGGCCGTCGGGGCCTGCGGCACGATTTCCGTCACGGCGAACGTCGCCCCCCGCCTGATGAAGCAGTTCGTCGATGCCGCCCTGCGCGCCGCCTGGGATGAAGCCCGCCGCCGTCATTTCGAACTGCTCGATCTGCACCGGGCGATGTTCTACGAGTCGAATCCGATCCCCTGCAAAACCGCTCTTGCCCTGATGGGCCTCATCCGCGACGAGTTCCGTCTGCCGCTGGTCCCGGCCGTGAGCCAGACCCGCGACCGGCTCGCCGGTGTCCTCGAAAAACTAGGGCTGCTCCCATCCTGAAACCGGGCCAAGTCGAATGACCGTATTCCAGTTCGTCGTCTCCGTTCTGCGCGATCTCACGTTGATCGATCTTCTCGACGTGACGATCGTCGGCTGGGGCATTTACCGCGTCCTGCTGCTCATCGAGGGAACCCGCGCGTTCAACCTCCTCAAGGGGCTCGGGTTCATCATCCTGCTCCTGATGTTCACGAAGGACCTCGACTTCCATGCGCTGAACTGGGTCCTCTCGAACACCCTCCCCACAGGCTTCCTCGCCCTCGTGGTCATCTTCCAGCCGGAACTGCGGCGCGCCCTCGAAGACATCGGCCGGGGCGGGTTCCTGTCGGAGCAGAACGCGAACCCCGAGAACATCCCCGAGCTCGTCGAGGAGCTGGCGAAGACGATCGATGCCTGCGCGAAAAAGCGCATCGGCGCCCTCATCGTCATCGAACAGGACATAGGTCTCAAGGATTTCATCGACAAAGGCGTGCCGCTCCACAGTGTCCTTACCTCGGAACTCCTCAGCACGATCTTCCTGCCGTTCACCCCACTGCACGATGGAGCCGTGATCGTGAAGGGCGGCGCCGTCGAGGCGGCGAGCTGCTTCCTGCCCATTTCCCAGAACCCCGATCTCGCCCGGGAAGTGGGAACGCGCCACCGGGCCGCCGTCGGCATCACCGAGATCACGGATGCCCTCGCGCTCATCGTTAGCGAGGAGACCGGCACGATCTCGTTCGCGAAAGGCGGCAAACTCGTCCGGGATCTGAACGGGGACAAGGTGCGCGACCTGGTGCGGGTCGCGCTGAAACGCGTCATCAAGGACCGGCGGCTGCTGTCGCCGCTGAAGTGAAGCCATGCGCATCAATCTCAAGCTCATCACGGCCCTCCTCGCCATCGCCCTCTGGACCTACGTGAACATCATCATTTCACCGGTCATCCGGCGCACGGTGAAGGCGCGGGTCGAATATCGCAATATTCCACAGCTCATGCGCGTTCTGCCAGAGCGGGCCGAGGCCGAGATCGTCCTCACCGGGACCCGCCGCGATTTCATCATCGCCAACCGCGACCTCGTCCAGCTCAGCGTCGACCTCTACACGCTTCGGCCCGGCACGGCGATGGTGCCGGTGAAGGTGACGACACCGCCCGGCCTCACGGTCGTTTCGATCAAGCCTGCCCAGATTGAGGTGACTGGCGAAACCCTGATCCGTCGCGAACTCGACGTCTCGGCTGAGGTCAAAGGCCAGGCCGATGAAGGGTTCTTGGCCGATCTGCCCCTGGTGACCCCGCGCCGCGTCGTCATCGAAGGCCCCCGGGATCAGGTCGAAAGGGTTGCGGCCGCCCAGGTGTCGGTGCTGCTGAACAATGCGCGCAACTCGCTCACGGAGAGCTGCCGCGTCACACTGATCGCGACCTCCGGCGAAACCGTCGACAGTGTCCGGGTGGTTCCCGAAAAGGTGAATGTCGATATCACGGTGAAGGCCGGGTATCCGGCGCGGGTCATTCCGGTCACCCCCCAGTTCATCAACAAACCTCCGGAAGGTCTGCGCCTCGAGGGGTTCGTGGTCGATCCGCCCGACGTTGCCGTGAGCGGGCCCGGCCGGGTTCTCGAACAGATGAACGAGATCCTTACCCTGCCGATCGATCTTGCCCAGCTGTCCGCTTCGGGAAGCCTCACCGCGATTCTCAAGCCGCCCGTTGAGTCACTGCGCGTCGCCGGTTCAGGCACCGTCAACGTGCGGGTGCGTCTCGCTCCGGCTCCGGTGACGCGTCAGATTTCCGGGCTGCCGCTCACTCTCAGAAACTCGGCCAACCAGCACTGTCTTGTCACCCCTTCCAGCTACACCGTCGTGCTGCGCGGCTTCGTCGAACAGCTCGACAAGGTGTCAACGGCCGACATGAACATCCTGCTCGATATCCGGAAGATGTCGCCCGGCAGCTACTCGGTGAACCTGCCCTGCCCGGTTGGAATCCCCGAAAAGATCGAGGTGATCGAGATCCAGCCCGCCTCGGTCCAGATCGAGGTCACGGAAATCACACCCGACGCCCAGCGGCCGCCCGAAGGGCCGTGATGCGCCAATCCCGTTGACTTGGTAAATCCCCGCTGGTATGAATAGAGCCGCATGGATCCATACACACAGAAACTGATCGAATCCTTTCCTCTCGCCAACAAGGAGCGCAAGGTCGAGCTCATCGAGGAGATCGGCCGCAGCCGCAGCGATGCCGCCCTGCAGTTCCTGATCAACGCCCTCGGGGACGAACACTGGATCGTCCGGAAAACGGCTGCCGACCAGATCTACGCATATCAGGACGCGGCTCTGCCGGCCCTTTCC
>DATCTT010000037.1:0-2581 GCA_036567845.1 Candidatus Ozemibacteraceae bacterium
GAGGATGGTGCCGGCGGCAAGGGCCACCCAGGGACGGGCTGGCCGGGCCCGGATGAGGCCGGCGCTGACCAGAAAACCGAGAAGGACCAGCACCAGTCGCCAGCCGCGGCCCTCGTGCCGGAGAATCAGGCGGTGCTGCGCCAGCGTGTCGGTACATGCGGACAACAGGCGCGTTCCCGGTATCAGTCCGTGGCAGGTGCGGTGAAAATCATGGAGGATCGGCGCCGTGACACCCAGAAACACCGTTTTCCCGGCGAGCGCCCCGGCCGGGATGCGGCCTTCGAGGAAATCCAGCGCCGAGAGCGTCGGGACAACGCCACCGCGGCTGGCAAAGGCGATCAGGCCTCGGGAGCGGCCTTCCTCATCGGGCTGGGGCAGGGAGATTGGTTCAGAGCCCAGAAGACGGGCCATCGACAACGCACAGCTGTTCAGCTCCATCTGCTCGTCGCGGAGAACGAAGGAGCGAACGATCCCGTCCGGATCGACCCAGGCCCAGACGAAGCCTTCACCTGCAGCGGCCTGCCGGAAGAGGGGAGCGCTGCGGAAATGCCGTTTCCGCCGTTCGAACTCGGTCTCCTGCTGTTCAAGCAGCGAGATGAGATGGACATTTGCCAGCCGGCGCAGCGTCTCGGCCAGCGCGCGATCCCCGGCCCCGCCATCGGCCGGTTCGGGGTGCTGCAACAGGATGTCGAACACGATCGCACGCGGTTCCGCCGCTCCGATGGCCGCGAGAAGCCGCGCATACCGGTCCCGGGGCCAGGGCCACCGGTCGGGAACCGCGGCCAGCGTCTCGGTGTCGATCCCGACGATGACCAGGTCGGGATGCGGGGCCCGCCAGGGAGTGGCGAGCCGCGTGGCCAGATCCAGCGCGCCCCGGTCGAACCCGGCTCCGAGATCGGGAAACCCCGCAACGACGAGCAGGACTGCCGCTGCCGCCGCGACCCACGACAACAGCCGCTTTCGCCCCAGAAGCGACTCGAGCCGGGCCCAAGTGACGTCTTCCCCGTTTCCAGTTGAAGTCGGTGTGGTGGAGCTCACTCGATCTCGATGCGGTCGACCCAGTGGGAGAAGCGGCCGGCGAACTGGTCGTACTCGACCACGAGCTGGATCAGGCCGTCGGCGGGGGTGAGGGGCTGACCGTCCCGCTGCCAGGCGAGAAGGATGCGGTTCTTCGCGGGGTCGATGCGAAAGCTGCCGGTTGCGGTGTCGGGGGCGTTCAGCCAGGCGGTGATCTGGGCGATCTCGTCCTCGCTCACGCGGTCGGGGCCGTAGAACTTCACGTCCCCGTGGTTCGCGCGCAGCAGGGCGCCGATCAGGGCGGCGGGCAGGGAGCGGTTCACGAGGGCCGGGGCGGCCTTCTTCCCGGGCGGGGCGCTTCCCTCGGCATTGGCGCCGTGGCATTCGTTGCAGCCCTTGACGGCATACAGCGCGCGGCCGCCGGAGAAGTCGCCGAACAGCTCGCCGGCGCGGAACGAAACGGTCCAGCCGTCGACGCTCTTCACGACGACCCGCTTCTGCGCCATCTCGGCCTTGTCGATGCCCGGGATGGCGGTGAGAAGAAGGGCGGGCATGCCGGCGCCGAGCCAGTCGTGCTTGCCGAGGGGCCCCTTTTTTGTGCCGACCGGCTCATACCCGGTGATCGTCTCGGCCGGGAGCTTCTGCAGCTCGGCGAGGGGGAACACCGTCGTCGCCGTGCCGTTCACGATCGTGATCGTGTTCGAGCCGCTCGCCGTCGCCGGCTCGGCGGCGAATGCGCACGGGACGAGGACGATCAGGGCGAGCATCAGGAACAGGCCGCGCATGGATCGGACGTTCATCACCGGTCACCGCTTCCCGACCGAAAGATGGAAGATCTCGCCACCGTCGATCCTGAATCCCTTGATGACCTCCTGGCCTTTGGGGCCGACGAGCCAGTCGATGAAGGCGACGGCCAGGTCGGTTTTCGCCTGGGGAACCTTCGCGGCGTTCACGGCGATGACGCCGTAGGGGTTTTTCAGCTCCTCGGGCTTTTCGTAGACGACGGCCAGGTTCAGCTTGCCGTGCATCGCCAGCCAGGTGGCCCGGTCCGTCAGCGTGTAAGCCTGCATCTCGCTGGCCATCTGGAGGGTCTCGGCCATGCCCTGGCCGGCTTCGACATACCAGGAGCCGGCCGGCTTGATGCCGACGGAGTTCCAGATCGCCAGTTCGCGCTCGTGCGTGCCGGACTTGTCAGCGCGGGAGATGAACCGGGTGGAGCCGCTCGCGATGCGGGCGAACGCCGTCGAAACGGCCGGGGCGCTTTTGACGAGAGCCGTGTCGGAGGCGGGGCCGACGAGGATGAAATCGTTATACATCAGGTCGAATGCATGAACGCCGAACCCCTCCGCGACGAACGCGTCCTCGAGCTGGCGGGCATGGACCATCACCACATCGGCATCGCCGTTCTTCGCAAGCTCGAGCGCGCGGCCGGTGCCGACCGCGACGGCCTTGACCGTGATGCCGGAATCCTTCGCGTAGGCGGCGAGGAGAACGTCGAGCAGGCCGGTGGCCTGGGTCGAGGTCGTCGTGGCCAGGATGATCGTGCCGCTGGCGCGGGCCGGGA
>DATCTT010000038.1:0-5773 GCA_036567845.1 Candidatus Ozemibacteraceae bacterium
TGGGTGCCGCCATCGTATGCGAGGGCCTCGATCGCGGCCAGCAGCGGCTTCACATCCCCGTTCACGATCGTAATCTTCTCCGCCTTTCCGGGAACGTTCCGGAACGGGATGAGCTCAACCGCGACAGGGGACGCGCTCCAGGTGGCAAAGGCCGCCCGAATGAGGTCGAACTCGGGCTTGTGATCCGTCTTCGCGCGGGATCCCGAGGCATCCCACAGAACCGAGACCCGTGCAGGCTGGCGCATCGCGGGAAGATCCGCCGGCACCTCGATGGCTTCGCACAGGCAGAAATGAGTTTCGCCTTCCGGACTTTTTTCGACGAGCACCCGCTGGGTCTTCGCATCGGGGATCGCAATCCGGAGGGTCTGGGAGAGACTGGCCTGATCGAGCGTGGTCTCGGCGGCAAATCCGTTCTTCCAGGTGTCGAAGCCGAAATTTGCCAGGCTTCCGGCGCGGATTTCGGGTTTCATGCTCCCCCGCACCACCTCGACGCGCAGATGGAATTTCCCGATGTTGCCATCGAAAGCCAGAGGCAGCACGCACAAAGACTCTCCCCCCGTTTCGGTCAGCGTCGAGACGTATTTCACCATTACCGTGCGGGTTCCGTTCGCCTCGATCGGATAGACGCGGGTCTGGAAGCTGTTGCCCTTGACCTTTTCGATCAGGCCGGGATCGACGCCACGCCGCACCTCGGTTTCGAATACTTCGCGCCCCTTCTGCTTCTCGACGACGACGCCGTCGACGAGCACCCCGTTCACGTCAAGACCGTAGCCGCTGACCGTCGCGCCTTCCGGGAGCGGAAAGGTCAGATCTCCGGCCAGTCTGCGACCGTTGGGGTTGAAAAAGGTCATCTCCAGACGGGTCTCGGCCAGCATCCCTTCGACGACGACCTTCGCCTCGACCGAGCGGATGAAGACCGGTTTCTCGGCCCCCTCCCCGATTGCAAGCCGTACCAGTGGCACCTCCTGGGCGATGGCCGGAATGGCGCAGCCGGCAAGCAACAGCAGAATCAGCAGCAGACGTTTCATAAGACCTCTCCTCTTCACCTCCGGCTTCGGGCCGGGGCGGACTGTCGGACAGTATAGCAAACGCGGACCACCATCCATGGATTCCCTCCGGCCGCTCACTCGGGTGTCTCGCGCAGCATCTCGTCATACACGCCTGTCGACCCGGGGGTCAGCAGGAACATCGCCGACTCCTCAAGCCGCGCGTTGACAACCTCCTCGCGAGACCCCGCCGGAACCGCCCAGCCGGACCGGCGAGCCCGCTCGAGCCGGAGGAATATTTCCAGAAGAGGAGCCTCCCTGGATCCCGGCTCTCCCGAGCCAGCGGGGGTGGCACGGTAGCATCTATCATGGCAGATATATCACAAAGAGCCAGAAGCTGCCGGCAATTCGGACCCAGTCTGCGGATCATGTTGATTTCGCTGCAGCGATGGACCAGATACCCGCACTGATAGAGTGCATTGCACATCCGGCCCCGACCCGGCAACGGGAGTCGTCGCATACGCGCGGGTGCAGAGCGTGAGCGGCAGCACCAAACCGCCCCCCCCTCCACCTGAAGAACCGGGGGGTGATCGCTTTTTGGGAGTCCACCACGCGCCCGTTCATGCCTCACTCCTCCGGTGTCAGGATGCCGTAGCAGCGACCGAACCAGTAGGCCAGGAGATACCCGACAGGGGCGATACGGCCGGGGCCGTCGCTGCCACTGACGATGCGGCGCGGACATTCCTGCCAGATGAAGATATGGGGCGCACGCTGATCGATGGGAAAGACCCGGTCCGCAATGCCGCCATACCGCTCGAACCGGTCCGGCCAGGGCAGGATGCGCAGTCCCGGCTCGTTGCTGTTGTCGACGCGCCGCTGGCGCTGATCCACGGGATACCGCTCGAGGGTTTTCTTCGCCGCGTCGATCAGGTCTGCCGAAAGCGAAGCCGTGCCGTGGACATGCCGGATAAAGGTGTACAGGGAGTTGCCCTCGTCGGCGATGGGCAGGAAAGCCCGGTCGATCGAGTCCCGGGCCGCAGCCTCGATCCCGTTCACCCGAAGTGATTCCATGAGCCCGAGCAGAGCGAACTGGGTGATGTTCGTCCCGACATAGCTCCGAAGAGCATCCGACAGTTCATCGAGATTCGAGCCGGCCATCGCCCGCCAGCCGGCCGCCCTTGCCGCAAGCCGATCCGCTGCCTTCCCGAATCCAAGTCCCCGGGCTGCCACGGCCCATCCCTCCGCATTCTCGGCCAGCCGGCCGATCCAGGAAAAACCATCCGGGCCGCGCACAGCGTCCAGCAGCCCGATGAGAACCTTCCCACGGAGATACCCGACTCCAAAGGCCAGGCTATGTATAGCTGGTGATATAAATGATACAATACTTTTATAGGCCGGCCTGAACCTCGCGACGGCCTCGATGAGGAGATCCGAGAACGAGACGTGGAGACCAGCCACGAGACGGACTGCCGTGTCCTCGTTGATGCCCAGGAACAGGTCGTTCAGGAGCTGGGACGTTTCGGAGGCGACGACGGGATACCGCCGGCGGCCGCACACCTCGTCGCGGAAAAAGGCCGCAAGTTCGGCGTCATTCGTGATTTGTGCCGCCGTTCCGGTCATCAGAAGCGCCCTCAGCGCCTCGCCACCCCGGATCGGCGGTGGCTGGAACGTCTCAAGAACCGCAGCCATCGTGGCATTCCAGGGAACCGCCCGGCAAAAGGCGTTCACGGGGAAATCGTCAACCCGTGCCCACTCCTCGGGCGTGATGCGGTCCTGATAGCAGTACCCGGGCGAAACGTTGAACATGCTCTTCGGCCGGCCATCGATGCGGGCGACGAGCGCGAGATCGTTCTGCATCAGATTCCGTCCGACGGCAAGCACGTCCGATGCAACCTCAGCCCGCAGCGCGGGATCGGCGATCACCGGCCAGGCCAGGCTCCAGGCGAGAAAAATTCCCGTATACTGGTCACGGGACGTGTCGGGATTCCAGACGAGATCCTGATCGGGCGGGTCACACGGCCGCACATCGCTCCGGCCGGGGAACCAGTCGCGCCGGCCAAAGAACCGCCCAAGAAATCCGTCGCCGCCCCCCAGCAGATGAAGCCTGTGGAACGCCTTCAGCGATGTCTCGACGGCCTCAAGGGCCTTCGGGTCTTTCGTCGCCCGCCACCGGAACACTTCGGCGGCGATGTACGCCCCGGTCCAGATCGTCGAGTCCCCGCCGCCCGCGGCCCGCTCGAACCGGCCATCCGGCCCCGGCACCGCATCGAACACCATGCCGCCGGGGCAGTGCAGATCACGGATCGACGCTTCGAACAGCATCGCCTTTTCGAGCAGCGGGCCGGCAACGGCCGCCGCGGCCCCCATCAGGAACAGCGCCACAAGCACCAGGGTTTGACGGATGCGTTTCATCTCTGTGACTCCTCTGCCGCGCCAAAGGGCGCTTCGGTCCATCCGGTCCCCAAGCCGCGCCCAACCGTGCCGGCAACGGGGACGTCCTCTCCCGCCAGTATACTATGGACAACCCGGCGCGACGCCGATACACTTTGGGCGTGTCGAACAGAAAACGGAAAAAGCCCGCCCTCCCGATGACAGCGGACACCGCCGCATCTCCGCCCCCACCGCGAGGAAACACGTCCGTCGGGGCGGTATCCGAACTGGTCGCCCCCTGGTCGTGGTGTTTCACGCGGTTTTCGACCGCCCTGGCCGCCACCCTGGCATTCTGCCCCACCCTGTGGCTGCTGCTCATCGCGATCCGCCGGCACTTCTTCCCCGGCGACCCGTTCTACTGGAATCACGAGATGACGCTGACCCTGGCTTTCACCACAGCGGGCGCGACCAGTCTGTTCCTGGCCCGGCTGCTGAACCGGCTGATCGCCGATCTTTTGGCCTATCATCCCGACATGCTCGACCTGCTCGCGGGGCTTCGCGACCGGTTCCACGACTGGCGCTGGCTCGTTCCCGCGCCTCTTCTGCTGGCCATCGTGGCCATCTCAATCCGGTATATCACGGCGCTGGAGTTCAGTCCCTTCGACTCGATGCGGCTCGACATCCTCTTCTCGGGATGGCTCCTGGCCGGCTTTTTCTTCATGCTGAACGCGACCGTGCTTTGCGGGCGGTATACCGAGCTGGTCAGACGCATCGCCCACGAGGTCGCCGTCGGCAAGCTCGGCCGCGTCGAAACAGGCCTGCTGAGCCGCTTCTATCTGAAGGTCGCTGTTCTGGCGACGGTGCATTTCGGGTTCTGCGTCATCATCATCTACACCCTGCACCTGGTCTACACGTACCGCGGCCTGATGTGGCCCGCCTACGCGCTGCTTCGCTGGCGGCCAGGCCTCAACCTCGCGGGCCAGCTCACGATGCTGTTGAAAGACCCGCTGTTTTTCGAGCTGGCGATCTTCTTTGGTCTGCTGGCCCTCGCCTCCCTGGCCCCGCTGCTGTATTTCACCTATCCGCAATGGGAGGTCCACAAGCTGCTCGACGCCCGGCGTCAGGCGCTTCTGACCGGCGCCCGCACCCGGCTCGACGAGATCGAGCGCCGACTCACGCCCGACGCGCCCGAAGCCGAGTTCGACCTGTTCGACCGCCGTCGGAACGCCGTCCGCGCGATCGAGGAAATGCCCACGTGGCCGTTTGCCGGGTATGGAACCCTCGGCACCGCGCTTCTTATCGCCCTTCCCGGCATTCTCGTGCTGATCAAGGAAGTCTTCCTGCAAGCCCTGATCCAGCTGCTCTTTTCCTGAGGGGCGGAGCCTCAGTCGCCGGTCTCGTACGGCCAGCACACCGTAATGACCCGGGGAACCTCGCTGTCTTTCACGATGACCTTGATGACATCGCCGTTGAACCTGGCACCGACGATGGCCAGGCGGTCCCCTCCCCGGTCTGGCCATTTCCTGGTCACACGCCCGTTGGCGATCGCCTCATGCACCTGCTTGATATAGATCCCGCGCGCGACCATCTGGTCGTAGGCATGCCGCGTCACGTGAACGGTACCTGCCGCTATTTTTTCCGCGATCTCTTTGCGTCCCATCGTTCGGGCTCCATCGACGATGTGGGGTCAGCCGGCCTTCTGAAGCTCGGCGATCGCCTTGAACAGCAGATCGCGCTCTTCGGGATCGGCCACCTCGGGGAGATACTCCATCAGCCGCTGCATGTTGCCGGGATCGCCCTGCACCCCCAGCGACCGGATCGCGTTGAACCGCACGAGCGGGGATCCGTCGCGCAGCAGCCTTTCGAGCAGGATCGCCGCGTCCTGGCCACGGATGCCCTTCAACACATACGTCGCCGAATCCCGCATCTCCACCCGGGGATCCTCGATCATCCCGCGCAGCTCCTCGAGCACCGTGTCAATGCCGAATTTCGACATTCCCTTGAGGGCATTCGCCCGCACCCGGTTGTCGTCATCCCGCAACAGCGAGATGAACACCGGAATCGCGTTCTGATCGCCGTTCTCTTCGAGTGCTTCGACGGCGTTCGCCCGCACCCGGGGATGCCCGGAGTCGAGCAGCCGGGCAAACACGGGCGT
This sequence comes from Candidatus Ozemibacteraceae bacterium, assembly GCA_036567845.1. Taxonomy (GTDB): domain Bacteria; phylum Muiribacteriota; class Ozemobacteria; order Ozemobacterales; family Ozemobacteraceae; genus MWAR01. The sequence goes on from DATCTT010000038.1 coordinate 5,512, forward strand.
CAGTTCGGGCTCATGGAGAGCCGCCAGCAACTTCGGTAGCGTTTCGAGAATGGTACGGGAAGGCGGACGCTCGATATATTTCTTCCAATATTTTATATCATCCGTTCCGGTTTCACCGACGAGGGTCTGGATATCCCCGAAATCAGCATCATCCGCGAGGTTTTCAATACGCGCGCCGATCGCCGATACGGCGCTTCCCGGCTCGGGCGGCAGGGCAGCCTCTTCAGCGGGGCGTTCCGGCTCAACGGCGGGGGGTTCCTCC
>DATCTT010000039.1:0-5889 GCA_036567845.1 Candidatus Ozemibacteraceae bacterium
GTGGTCGGCGGCTTGGGAGCCGGAGCGGGCGGATTCGACGGTCCGCCGGCAAAGACAGGCGCCGCGGCGAAAATAAGCGCAACGAGAGAGCCACAGAGTCTGTTCATCGTATTCCCCTGCAAAGCAAAATTCCGGCCGTCAACCGGCATGTTTGTACATTATACACACTCCGGCCCGGGGAAAGCAGGCGCCTGGAAAGAAGCGGAGCAAGCGGCAGCTCAGAGGAAAGCGGCGCCTGCACGGGGTCAGAGGCTCTTTGCGGCCACCGACTCGTTGTCGCCGGTGCCGGCGTCGGCGAGGTGACGGATATCGCCCCAGGTGTTCAGGCGCCAGCTTCCGTTGCGCCAGGTGAAGGAGTTGAGGCTGGCGTTGAACAGCGAGTAGGAGCGCTTCTGGTCGAGCGGCAGGCCGAGGGCGATGCGCATGACCATGTCGAGCACCCCGCCGTGGGTGACGATGCCGATCCGCATGCCCCCGTGCCGGCGGCCGAACTCGTTGGCCGTCGCCTCGATCCGGTCTCGCAGGTCCTCGCTGCTTTCGCCCTGGGGCATACGGTAGCTCGGGTCCCAGGTCATGAATCGCGTCCACTCGTCGGGATACCTGCTCGGCAGCTCGGCCGCCACGATTCCTTCGAAGATGCCGAGGTTCCGTTCGCGCCAGCCCGGCGCGGCGATGGGCTGGAGCCCGGTGCCCTCGGCGATCGGTATCACCGTCTGCCAGGCGCGGCCGAGGTCGCTGCTGTAGAGGGCATCCAGCTTTTCCCGGGAAAGGCGGTCGGCGATGGCTTTTGCCTGGCGGAGCCCCTTGTCGGTGAGCGGGCTGTCGCTGTGGCCCTGCATGCGATTTTCGAGATTCCACCGGGTCTCCCCATGGCGGATGAGGACGAATTCGACGGGTTCGTCATCCCGGTTCCTGTAGCCGCTCGTCATATCCTTACACCTCCGTGATACGCTTACAGAGACGCTTCGCGCCAGGTGATGCGGCCCGCGGCAACGGTCAGCAGACAGCGGGCCTCGTGGATCCGCTCGGCCGGCACCGCGAATAGATCGCGATCCAGCACCGTCAGGTCGGCCCGCCCCCCCTCCGCGATCACCCCGGCCTCGTCGTCGAAGTCGGCGAACGCCGCACCACGCGTGAATCCGTCAAGCATTGTCACAAGATCCACCGACTGCTCCGGGACAAACGGCTCGTCCGCCTGCCGACCGGTGCCACGGCGCGTGATGGCGGTCTCGATGCCGTCGAGAGGGTTGAAGGTCAGCATGTCGCCCCCGAAGGGCCAGTCGCTGGAAAACGCCAGCGGCGCGCCCGCATCGCGCAGAGCGCGGAGAGCGAACTGGCGTTCGGCGCGTGCCCGGCCGAGACACGGCAGGGCGACGCCCTCATAATTGGAGTCGCGGTAGTACCAGGCCGGCTGGAGGTTGGCGATCACGCCGAGCGCCGCGAAACGTGGCAGATCCTGCACATCGACGAGGTCGGCATGGGCGATCATGTGCCGGGCATCACGGGGGCCGTTGGCCAGGCGGGCGGCCTCGAGGGCATCGAGCGCCAGTCGCACCGCCGCATCCCCGACGGCATGGAAATGCGTCTGGAAGCCGGCCGCATCGAGCCCCGAGACGAGCCGTCTCACGTCGGATGCGTCCCACATCGCCTCTCCACAGGTTTCCGGGGCATCGGCATACGGCTCGAGCAGCAGCGCCGTCCTCCCCTCGACAACGCCGTCGAGCGAGATTTTGGCGGGGCCGATGCGGCGCAGCGGCGACTTCCAGGTCCGGCGGATTTCGAGCAGCTCCTCGATGTGCTCCGGACCAAGCTCGGGATTGCCGAACTGGGAGGCGGTCACGTGAAGCGTCAGCTCGCCGAGCTGGTCGAGCCGCTCCCAGGTCGCGAGGAACGGCGGCTTGCCCATCGCGTCGTGAACCGCCGTGATGCCCAGCCTGGCCGCCTGAGCCAGGAACATCCGGGCTCCCTCGAGATACTCGTCCAGGCCGGGTTTCGGAAGCTGGCTGGTCACCATGCCCATCGCCGGCCACTCGCGGAGGAAGCCGGTCGGCTCGCCCGTTTCCGGATCACGCTGGATCGAGCCGCCGACGGGCTCCGGCGTATCGCGCGTGATGCCGGCCAATTGGAGCGCGGCCGTGTTCACCCAGCCGGAGTGGCCGTCGATCGCCTTGAGAAAGACAGGCCGGTCGGGAACGACGGCATCGAGCAGACTCCGGTTCGGACCCTCTTTCGGAAAGGCGGCATACAGCCAGCCACTTCCCCGGATGAACGGCCGGCCGGGATGGGCGCCGGCATAGGCGCGCACCTGGTCCTGGTATCCGACCGGGTCGGGCGGGCCCGACAGCCGGCACTCGACGAGATCGATCGCCCCCATCATCGGGTGCAGGTGCGCATCCCGGAAGCCCGGCAGCAGCAGGCCTCCCCGCAGATCGATCACTTCGGTGGCGGGCCCCCGCAGGGAGAGAACGTCGACCGGATCGCCGATCCGGAGGATCCGGTCCGCGGCGATCGCTATGGAGATCCCCGGCCGCGACTCACTGAAGCTGCGTCCCGCCCAGATCGTCATGTTCGTCAGTATTATATCTGCATGTTTTATATTCATATCATTTCTTTCAGGAACCAATGCGCATGGACCGGTGAAGCCGGACGAACACCGGCCCCCACAACTCAGCCGGAACCGTGGCGCGGCTTTCCCATCAGGAAGGGACGGGCCCGGCTGGACGGTGCCATCCGGGCGCCGTCCGCGGGGCGCTTGTCGAAAACGCAGACGTATTCGAGATTTCCATCGCGCCCCGCGACCTCGCTTGGTGCGGCGGAGACGAGCTGCCAGCCGATCCGGGCAGCTTCGGCTTCGAACCGCTTCCGGGCGGCTGCCACGGCTTCCGGGTCCGTTACGACGCCGGCCTTGTTCCGGCGGGCCTCGGGACCGACCTCGAACTGGGGTTTGAACAGCAGCACCAGCACGGCCCGGGCGAGCCGGTCGAGATCCGGCAGAAGGCGCAGGAGGCTGATAAACGAGACGTCGGCCGTCACGATGTCGAAGCCGTCGGCATCCCGATATTCACGTAGATCGCAGCCTTCGCGGCTTTCGACTCGCGGGTCAGCGCGGAGCGTGGGGTGAAGCTGGCCGGTGCCGACATCGATCGCGACGACCCGCGATGCGCCGAACTCGAGCAGCACCTGGGTGAACCCGCCGGTACTGGCACCGACATCGAGACACCGCTTTCCGCGCACATCAACGAGACCGGAAGCGAGGACGGGCTTGAGCTTCAGGGCGGCGCGGCCCACATAAGCGGGGCCGGCCGAGGCGATGACGATTTCCTCTTCCTCGGCAACCTCGTGAGCAGGGCGGCTGACCGGCCTTCCGCCGACCGCGACGGCCCCGGCCCGGATCAGATCCTGGGCCTTCGCCCGCGATTCGCACAGGCCGCGCGCCACCATGCACTGGTCGAGTCTCACGCAGCCAAGCATACATGGATCCCCTGTCGGGGGCAAGCTCACCGCGCCACAACGAAGGTTGCACAACATCGCTCCCAAGACCGGCTCACCACAGTGATCCTCCGTTGAAATAATCAAGAATTTCTGGACCGAAGGCGAGGTAAACGTTCATCACGGAGCACACGGCGACACGGGGCTCGATCAACAAACCCGGTCCATAAAACCTTCCGCGATATCTGCATCAACTGCGGATCGCCACTCGTGACAATATCAATCCCGGCACCATTCCACGCCGATCGGAGGAAGAGATGGGGTTCACATCACGGGGCCGATTCGTGCTATATTTTCCGTGAAATATGCCTGTTGCCGGGGCATTCCTGAGAGGAGAAACGGATCATGCCGCGTATCTACCTGGAAAACTCCCAGTCGATCGGAAACACGCCGCTGGTGCGGCTGAATCGCGTGACAGAGGGTTGCCGAGCCACAGTCCTGGCGAAGATCGAGAGCCGGAATCCGGCCGCCTCGGTCAAATGCCGGGTCGGCGCCGCGATGGTCGTCGAGGCCGAGCAGAGCGGCCTCCTGAGGCGAGGCATCGAAATCGTCGAGCCCACGAGCGGCAACACCGGCATCGCCCTCGCGTTCACCGCCGCCGCACGTGGATACAAGCTCACCCTAACCATGCCGGACACGATGAGTATTGAGCGACGCAAGGTGCTGGCGGCCTTCGGCGCGACCCTCGTGCTGACCCCCGGCGCCGAGGGCATGGCCGGAGCCGTAAAAAAGGCCGAAGCGATCGCCGCGTCGGATCCCGGGCGGTGGTTCCTCCCGCAGCAGTTCCGGAACCCGGCCAATCCGCTGGTTCACGAGAGGACAACGGGGCCGGAAATCTGGAACGACACCGACGGGGTTGTCGATGTGGTTGTGGCCGGCGTCGGCACGGGCGGCACCATCACGGGGATCTCCCGGTATTTCAAAAAACGCCTCGAGCATCAGCTCTCCTCGGTGGCCGTCGAACCCGCTGAAAGCCCGATCTTAACGCAGCACCTGGCCGGTGAGCCTCTGAAGCCCTCCCCTCACAGGATCCAGGGCATCGGTGCCGGCTTCCTTCCCGAGATTCTTGATCTCTCGCTTGTCGACCGCGTCGAGCGCGTCACGGGGGACGAGGCGATCGAGATGGCCCGGCGCCTTGCCCGGGAAGAGGGCATCCTGTCCGGCATCTCATGCGGGGCCGCCGTGGTCGCGGCACTCCGTCTGGCCCGGGAAGAAGCGTTCACCGGCAAGACGATCGTCGTCATTCTTCCCGATTCCGGCGAGCGGTATCTCTCGACGGTCCTGTTCGACCATCTGCAGGGGTGACACCCGGTCGGATCCGGCTATTTATATAACAGTAAAAATACAGCGGGGCGAACGAAATTCCGTTCGCCCCGCCTGCCGTATCGTCGTGGCCGTCACTTTTCGGGAATGGGCTCGGTCTTCTGGTGAACGAACCGGCCTTTGTCGAACGCGAAGGTATACGCGGCCTTCGTCGGAGCCGCGCCTTCCTTGTCGGGGTAGACGAGTCCGAGCATCGTCACGACGTTGTCGGCGCCGATCACCATGTCCGAACCGTCTTCCCGCTGCACGTCGGAAACGAGCAGGTCGCGCGTCAGATCGAACTTCGGATAGATGCAGGGCACCGGCACGAACTTCTTCGCGGCGGCATCCCAGGTGAAGACGTAGAGCCCGCTGGCGAGGGGGCCGTAAAATGCCGAGGTGATGACCTCAGGCACGCCATCGCCGGTCAGGTCGCGCAGGGCAAGCGAGGTCGGCTTCCCCTCGAGGGTGAACAGTTTTTCCTCGGAGCCGAGCACCTCGCTCTGAAACAGATTCGTTCCGGCTGCATCCTGGATCGTCAGACGAACCTCATCGGCATCGCGGGTTTTGAGAACTTTCACGTCCGGCGAATCCGGGATGAGTTTCCCGGTCGCAGTCGCCAGCTCGACACCGTAACTCGCCGTCGCAAGAAGGGCACACAGCGCGCACACACACACAGCATTCAGCAGATGTTTCATCGTCGTTCTCCTGAGTCGCGGACGATCACTTGTCGAATTTGTACAGATTGTTGGCCTTCATGATCGAGATCAGCTTGCTGGCATACCCCGGGTCGGTGGCATAGCCGGCCCTCTGCACTTCGCGGGCGAATTGGTCGGGGTTGTTGCTGTATTTCATGCAGTTTTTGTATCGGGCGTTTCCGCTGATCAAACGGGCGTGATCGTCGATGGATTCCTTCCAGGTGTTGTATTTGCGGAACTTGTCATTGATGGTCACCCATCTGCCGTTGTAACACTCCTTGGTTGGCACGGTCACCGAGCCGGCAGGGCCGGTTCCCTTGATGCCGAACAGGTTCTTGGCACTGCCGATCGTCGAGGAGCCCCAGCCGGTCTCGAGGGCGGCCTGGGCAAGCGTGACCGA
>DATCTT010000040.1:0-5983 GCA_036567845.1 Candidatus Ozemibacteraceae bacterium
GAACGGGCAAGCCTTCTGCGGGCGCTGCAGCCCGCGCCGGTTTCGTTCGGCACTCCCGGGGTCAGGTGATGGCGGAACGGCCACGGCGGGTCGTCATCACCGGCCTCGGGGCTGTCACCCCCGTCGGCATCGGGGTGAAAGCCAGCTTCGACGCGCTCTGCCGGGGGAAAAACGGCATCCGTGACATTCCTCGGTGGAAAGCCGCCGGATTTCCCGTCGATGTCGCGGGAACGGTCGAAGATGCAACGCTGTTCACGGCCGAAGCCGAAACCTACGCCGCCTACCATTCCCGGAAAGCCGTGTTCGCCACGGCTGCCTTCCGCGAAGCCGTTTCCCAGGCCGGTCATGATGCTGTCGCCGATGGCCGGGGCGGGATCTTGCTCGGTGTTGAAACCGGCCGGATCGATATCCGGATCCTCTTCGACATGTTCGCCACCTCGGGAACCCCGAAAGGGATCGATCCAACAGCCTTCGGCAAGAAGAGTTTCGAGTATCTAACCCCCGGCGAGGTGCTTTCCAAACAGCCGGGATTTCTGCCTGCCCTGCTGATGCGGTTGGGAGGCATCGAAGGGGAGATCCGGAGCGTCTCCAATGCCTGCTCGTCGTCGAATCTCGCGATCGGCGAGGCGTTCCGGCTCGTCTCGTCCGGACAGCTCGACTGGGCCGTCACCGGCGGGGCGGATGACATGATCGACGAGTACATGGCGATCGGATTTCATCTGCTCGGCGCCGTCGCGACAGGGCTTCCGGCCGACTCCGCCTCACGGCCGTTCGACGTCGCTCGGCGGGGCTTCGTTCTCGGGGAGGGTGCCGGCATCCTCTTCATCGAGTCAGAGGATCGCGCCCGCGCACGTGGCGCGAGGCCACTCGCGGTGATCGCAGGATACGGCGCCGGGGCCTCGGCCGGCCGGATCACGGAAACCTCCTGGGAGGGCATCCACCGGACGATGCAGGCGGCCCTGAATGAGGGCGGCGTTTCACCAGACCGGGTGAATTATATCAATGCACATGGAACGTCAACCCCTATGAACGACCCCGCCGAAGCCGAGGCGATCAGGAACCTGTTCGGACCGGTCGCGGAGCGGATCCCGGTCAGCTCGACCAAATCGATGATCGGCCACCTGATCGCCGCTGCCGGTGCCGTCGAAGCCGTCGTCTGCGCCCAATCGATCGTCGAGGGCCGCATTCACCCGACGCGAAATCTGGGCCGGATCGATCCTGCCTGTCGTCTCGACCATGTCATTGGCCGGCCCCGCCCCGGACCAGTCCATGCTGCGCTTTCGAACTCGCTCGGATTCGCCGGCATCAACAGTACGCTCCTTTTCACGCACCCCGATGACCGCTGAAGACCGCCGTGCCGATCAGATAGCCGACCGGACGCATCCGCTGGCCGCCATCCCCGTGATCGTCGAAGCCGTTCTGGTCAACGGCCAGGGCGAATGGCCCGCCGGTCCCGGAGACACCGCGTCCCCCGACGAAACCATCCCGCCACGCGATCGGAAGTTCCTCGACCGGCAGATGCTCCTGCTGACCCGGCTCGCACGCATGTTCACCCGGCACTGGTCCGATCTCGACAGCCGCACCGTTCCCGTTCATCTCGGCCTCGGCCCTGCGCGCACCGACCTCACGGCGCTGCTGCGCTGGGGGGGCAGGGTCGAGCCCGATGCCGCTCTTCCCATGATCCAGCCGGCGGGCGCCGTCGGGCTCCTTCCCAACACCCCGCTTTCCTGGCTTTCGCTCGCATTTCATCTTCACGGCGAGGGGGCCGTCTGGAGCGGATTTGTCGAGGCCGGGGCCACCGCCCTCATTCAGGCAGCGGCCCTGGTCGAGGCAGGCACACCGGAAGCGCTCGCTATCGCCGTCGATTGTCCCGACGTCACGTTCGTCCCGGCCGTCCTTTCACATCCGGCCATGGCCGGTGATACCGCTTCACCGAGAGGGCTCCCCCCCGAAACGGCCGTCGCCCTCCGGCTCCGAAGCGGCCTGGCAAAGGACACAGCCCGTCCGGCCGGGGAGTGGTGCACGACGCTTTTGGGCATCGTCACCGGTCAGGCCGGCACGGATGCCGACGAACAGCGAGATCATGCAGTCCGGGCAGGCCTTCTGCCCGCGGACGGCAAGATTGGAATGATCGATGGGGACCGGCTCGCCGGACTGCTCGGACCGGTCCGGACGTCCCTGCTGCCGGCCGGCGTCGCCCTCGCCGCCATTGGGTCCTTTGGGGCCGGCCTCTTCGCCATCGACGCCTGCGACAGCTGGAACTGCCGCAGGACGGCATTTGTCGAGGTGCGTCATGCCTGAGCGCCGCGTCGTCATCACCGCCGCAGGCATCGTCTGCGCGGCCGGACACAACACGGACGAATTCTTCGATGCCCTGATCGCAGGGAAAACCGGCATCGGTCCGTTCCGCAGATTCGATGCCGGAGGTTTGACGGTGCGCCAGGGGGGCGAAGTCCCGCTGGGCTGCCTGGCATCCCCCCCTCCCCTTCCCGGCCGCCGCACCTGGGATCCCATCGTCGACACGAAAGCCGTCCTCGCCTGGAATGCCCTGCTCCAAATCATCGGCGACATCCCTGAAAATGCGGGCTTCTGCACCACCATGGGACTCGAACGCATCGACATGGATGCGATCATCCATCCCGACCCCGGCAAGCGGCCGGTCTGCCCCGAATATCCGCTGACGCTGTTTCCCGGAGCCGTCTGGCGTTCGATCGGCCGGGCCGGGCCCGTCTCGATCCAGGCTTCGGCCTGCGCCGCGGGCAGCATCTCCATCGGCACGGCATTCAGGGATATCCGTTCCGGAAGGGCCGACGCGGTCGTCGCGGGAGGGACAGACTCGCTCCTGTTCCCGTACGGGGTCCATGCCTTCGCTTCCCTGAGCGCCCTTTCCGAGCGTAACGATCTCGGAGCCCGTGCTCTCGCCCCCTTTGACCGCGACCGCTCCGGGACGCTGCTTGGGGAGGGAGCTGCCTTTCTCCTGCTCGAGGAGCGCGATTCCGCCCTCGAGCGCAGCCGGCCGGTGCTTGCCGAGATCCTCGGCTTTGGCGCATCGATGGATGCGCATCACTGGGTCATCCCCGACCCCACGGGCGCGGGAGCGGCGGCGGCGATGCGTGCGGCACTGGCAGACGCCCGTCTCGAGCCGGCCGCCATCGGCTATCTGAATGCCCACGGAACCGGAACCCGGCACAACGACGCGATGGAGGCCAGGGCGATCCTGGACGTGTTCGGAGAATCCACAGCCGGCCTTCCCGTCAGTTCGACGAAACCCTTCACCGGCCATCTCCTGACGGCGGCGGGCGCCGTCGAGGCCGTGGCATCCCTGCTGCCCTTCATCCGGGGCTTTCTGCCCCCGAATCTGCATCTGTCCACTCCCGATCCGGAGGTGAAACTTGATATCATTGGTGGAGGGGCGCGGGCCGCCCGTCCAAGGGCCGTCATGTCGAACTCCTACGGACTGGGCGGCCAGAACGCGGTTCTGATCCTCGGCGCGCCCGATCATACCAGGAAGGCCGGCACATGAACCAGACGGCAGTGATCACCGGAATCGGCGTCGTGACACCCTATGGAAATGGGTGTGATGCCCTCGTGCGGGGGCTGAACTCCAGCCGGCCCGCCTACGGGCCGATCACCGCGTTCGACGCTTCCACCTGGCCCGTCAGAACTGGAGGCTGGGTCCCGGATGCCGGTGCAGACGCCCTCCCGAGATTCCATAATAAACTTCGTGGTATGGATAAATACGTCCGCCTCGGGGTGCTCGCCGCCCAGTCCGCCATCCGCGATTCGGGCCTCGAGCCCGGGGCCGTCCCGCCGCATCGGTTCGGGGCGTTCGTCTCTTCGGGAACGAACGGACACAACGCCGAGGGGCTGTTCGCGGCCTTCGACCAGGCACGCGGGGCCGACAACCAGCTCGACCTGGGGAAACTTTCAGCGGACGGCCTCGACCGGATCCATCCCTGGTGGCTTCTCGGTACTATATCTAATAATTTAATATTTTTCGTCACACATTTTTTGCGTCTTGAAGGGGCCAATTCGAACGTCTGCAACTCCGCCGCCGGCGGCGCGGCGATGCTGTCGCGGGCCGTCGAAGCGGTCAACTCGGGGGAGGTCGATGCGGCGCTCGTCGGAGGGGCCGACGCGACGCTCAACTGGCAGCTGATCTCGGATCTTTCCCGTCTCGGCCTTCTCGCACACGGGGATCCCCGGGACGTAGCCCCCCTCCGTCCCTTCACGGCGGGGGCCCCCGGCACCGTTCTCTCCGAGGCAGCCGTGTTTCTGGTCCTCGAACGGGCTTCGGATGCAGCATCCCGGGGACGCTCCCCTCTCGCGGCCATCCATCGCACAGCGTCTCACGGCTCGTTCCGTGATCCCATTCATCCGGCGCCGGACGGGCACGAAACCACCCTCGTCATGGACCGTCTTCTGAGCGCCGTCGCCGCAGCGGATGATGGACCGGTCTCCCTCCTCGTCAATGCCGCCGGTACCGGGCTCGAGCGCTGGGATGCGTCGGAACTCGCCGGCCTGGAGGCGGCCGCCCGGGCGCATCCAGGGATCACCTGCCTGCTCGGCTCATCGAAGCCGATGCTCGGACATGCCTTTTCCGCCTCGTTCCTTCTGGAAACGGCCGCCACGGTCCTGGCAATGCGCGGCGCCTGCCCGATTGCCCTGCCGGTTCAGCCGGAGCTTCCCGGCACAATACTGGCCGCCGCCCCGCCTTCCCCGGGGCGCCACTCCTGGGCCGTCAACCTGGAACACTGTTTCGGCGGGAACACCGCGGGGGTTCTTCTCCATGTCGCATGAACTGCAGCCGCTTGGGCCGGATCGGCTCCTCGTCTGGGACCTGTTGCGGGAAACCGACCCCTACTATCTCAATCACCACCTTTTCGACACGGATTTCACGGCCGTCGAGGCTGATCGCGACCGCCGCCGGGCTGCCGGCCGACCCGTTCCCTCCTACGTTGCCTATGCCCTGGCCGCCTACGGCCGCACGCTCGCCGCTCATCCGCGACTGAACGGGTATCTCCGCCTCTGGCCACGCACACGTCTGTCCGTCTTCGACGGCGTGGATATAGCTCTAACGATAGAACGATTCCACGACCATCAGCGCATCGTCCTGCTCGCACTGCTTCGGAACGCGGCGCATCTCTCGCTCGATGAGATCGTCGGATTCCTCCACAGCCGTCGGGATCAGCCGCTGGAATCCCTCGAGGAATGGAAGGCCTACCAGCGCCTTCAGCGCATCCCGGCGTTCTGCCGGTGGCACCTGTTCCAACTGTTCGTCAAACCCTTTCCGGACCTGCTGCGCCGCCTCGTCGGCACGACCGCCTTCACCAGCGTCGGCAAATTCGGCACCACCGCCACCACCCCCCTTTCCCCCCGTTCGTGCACGCTCTCCCTGGGATGCGTCGAGCATCGCCCCCGCGTGGTGGCCGGCATCGTCCGCCCAGCTCTCTCCTCGTGGCTGACCGTCACCTATGATCACCGGATCGCGGATGGAGCGGATATCGCCCGGTTCGGCACCGCGCTCCGTTCCCGCCTCGAGACCTGGAACGGGGAAGACGGCACCCCATCTTGAATTGCACTGAATATATATCTTCGCCGCGCCTGGTGAGGCCGGAGTGTGATAGAATCGGAATGTCATGATCAGAACGATTCCCGTGGCATCCGAACGCATTTTCGCTCAGATTCCGCCGGGCCCCTCCGTCGGCATTCTCGGCTGCGGCGACTGTGCCGCTGCGCAGCACCACGCCGATACGAAGCAACTCGACAGGTGGGTGGAACGGTTCCGCGACCGAAACCCCGTCGCTTTTGCGGTCATGACCGAGTCCCCCTGCGATCAACGCGTTCTCAGGCGGTTCCTGGGGCTGGTTCCCGGCTTCGGCAACGCCGAAGTCATCCTCGCCCTCGCCTGTCCCGTCGGGCAGCAGAGCCTGATCCGCCTTCTGCGGGATTTCACCCCCGCCCCGCGCGTCGTGTCCGGCCT
>DATCTT010000041.1:0-3015 GCA_036567845.1 Candidatus Ozemibacteraceae bacterium
AAGATCTCATCCCCGGGACAACCCCAAGTTTTTCCAACCCCCAAAATTACGTTCCAGAAAGGCCGCCTGATCCTCTCGGTGATCGCGATGGCTCATACACCACTTGACGGGACACGACCCCAAGGTCCGATACCTGGAATAATCGGCCCCAGGCAAAAGAGATACCAGTATTTGAAACGGATCTTCCGAAACACGGCTCATCACGCGGCACAGCCAGCCCGCCTCCACCGACAGGCCCGGTTTCAGCCTCCGAAGCCTGGCTGCAGCGGCTTTTGCCGCCGCAGCCCCGCTCCGCACCAGTACGACGAGGGCCTCGTCATCCTGCGTCCGATCCAGTAGTTCGCCAACGGAGACCTGGGGTCGGGATATTCGTGTCATGCCGGCAGTTTACCTTGTTTTTGATGGAGGGCGCTATGATGGCATGGCGGGTGTGCGGTCAGCAGGGCCGGCCCGTCAACGCTCGAAATGGTGAGCCACCACAGCGCGGGCATTCGAATTTTGACTCCTGATGCGGGGACTGGTATCCTTGAACTTGGGTTCGCTGTCGTTCGACGGAGCGGGTGAAGCCAGGGCATATATTGCAACACGTATTTTTCTCTCCGGCCGGGAGATGTATCGCGTATCGAGGCCCCGATGGGGGCAGGTTCCCGGGATGGCCGGATCGCCGCAAACAATCGAGTATGGAGCAGCAACGGATGAACGCACGATCGACGCGATATTTCACGCTTCTGATCCTCGTTTTCAGCCTTTTTCTCCCCGAAGTTTCGTTTGCCGCCGGGCACCACAAGGACGGCCCGCAGCTGCGGGTGAGCTTCATCGATGTCGGTCAGGGTGACGCCATCCTGATCCGGTCCCGCGAAAAGACGGTGCTCATCGACGCGGGCAACGATTTCGATCATGCCGCCGAGGATTTCATTCTTCCCTATTTCGAAAAGGAAGGCATCAAGAAGATCGACACGGCGGTGATCACGCACGCTCACCGCGACCATTTCGGCGGCTTCCTCACTCTCGTCGAGGCGCTTCCCATCGGCGAATTCATCTACTCCACCAACGCCACCATCGCGGTCCCCGGCGATCCCGAAGTAACCAAGGGCGACGATGTTCTCTACAAGCGGCTCTTCAGCGCCGCCAAGGCGAAGGGCATCCCGCTGAAAAAGGCCCGCTTCTCCGACACGTTCAACTGGGGCTCGCAGGTTCACGTCGACATCCTCCACGCCGACCACCCCCACCCCGCCCCGGCGCCCGGTCAGCCAGCCCTGACGGCAAACGACACGTCCCTGGTGTTCAAGGTCACCACCGGCACGGTCAGCTATCTGCTCACCGGCGACGCGACGGCGCTCGTCGAGCGCGAGATGATCGCCGAGAAGCCGGCCTGCTTCCCCTGCACCGTTTTGAAGGTCGGACACCATGGCAGCAAGACCTCCTCATCCGACGCGTTCATCGACACGGCCAAGCCGGCCTATGCGGCAATCTCGGTCGGGATCAGCAACTCGTATCGGCACCCTTCACCCGATGTCGTGAAGCGGTTTGCCAGCCGTGATGTGAAGATCTACCGCACCGATCAGGACGGCACCCTCGAGTCCTCCACGGACGGTTCGAGCGTCGTTTTTTCCAGCAATCAGAACGCCCGGGGCCTGCATCTCATCGCGACCCGCCTCGAGGAAACCGCACCGCTGCTCGATCCGGAAGTCGCGGCAAGCCGCCGGGAAGCGGTGGGGAATCTGCTGCTCAATGCGTTCCGGCAGCGCATCGATGAAGGAACTGTCGCCGAGCTCGAGCCCTTTTTTGCCAACGGCCAGCGAACCCTGAGCCAGGTATCTGGCGAGCTCGCAGGCCTGCTGCGGTTCCGCCAGCTCCATCTGGAAGCCGCGGACGGCGAGAGCGAACTGCTGTCGAGTCTCGATACCACGGCAAACTGACGGGCGGGTCCGGCGAAGCAGCGTCATCCGGGCGCCGCCGGCCCACTTTCCGCCTCGTGCGGGTCAATTCCGCAGGGCAGGCGCCATTGGGCCCCTCCCCCGCTCTCCGCCTTTCGCACTGATGGTTCACCGACCGGACCCAGAGCCCATTTCGTGCAGGTTGAACGGCGAAGGGAAACACTTGACGGAGCCGGGGCCGATCTGTGTTAGAATGCCGGCGGTTCCGCGATTTCCATTCCCGTCCCCGACTGGAGGATAGCGCCGGTGGCGCCTGACAAGTTGACGTTTTATTTCGATTTCACCTGCCCGTATTCCTACATCGGCTGGGAGCTGCTGCAGAAAATCCGCCAGACCCGGCCGTTCGAGCTCACCCTGGTCGGGATCGGCCCGAATCCGCCCGGCAACCCGCGTCTGCTCGGGAGAGCTTTCTGGAGCGACGACCGGTGGGCGGGGCTGAAAAAGCTGGGCAACCAGCTCGGTCTCACGATCGAGCGGCCGCACCCGAAAGCCACATCAACCGTTGCGCGGCGGGGACTTGCCCTATATGAGGGAAGCGCGCTTCCTGAGTATGTTTCGGGCGTCTTTCGCGCCTGTTTTCGCGACCAGGTCGATATTTCGAATCCTCACACGCTCGTCGAGCATCTGCAGACGAACGGGATCGACCCCAAGCCGCTCGCGCACGCGATCGTGCTGCCCGAGACCCTCCGCAAGGCCGAGGACGACATGCTTTCCTGGGGACATGAGCGGATCCGGACCTTACCCACCCTGCGCTTCGGCCAGGAAAGGCTTGCCGGGCTGTTCGACCAGCGCGGCATCGACGGGTTTCTCAGCCTGATGGAGATCTGAACATCATGCCGTATACCTACGAGTATCCCCGCCCGACCGTGACGGTCGATGCGGCCGTTCTCCGCGCCACGTCCAGCGGCATCGAAATCCTCCTGATCCGGCGCGGCCACCCGCCGTTCGAGGGGTGCATGGCCCTGCCGGGCGGCTTTCTCGAGATGAACGAGTCTCCGCTGACCGGCGCCGCGCGTGAACTGGCCGAGGAAACGGGGCTGACCGGGCTTCCTCTCGCACCCCTGTTCGCCTGCGGCGA
>DATCTT010000042.1:0-5094 GCA_036567845.1 Candidatus Ozemibacteraceae bacterium
GCTCCTCCGGCAGCGGGGGGGAAGTCCCTCGAGGCGATCCGCATCGAGCTGATCGATAAGGGCAAGAAACAGGGATACCTCAGTTACCAGGAAATCAACAACGCCCTTCCCGACGGGCTCGACACCGAAGCCTTCGAAACCGTTGTGACCGAGCTGATGGACGCGAACGTCGAGCTTGTTGACGACGACGAGATCCAGCTCAAGGAAAAACTCCGGATGCCGGAGGAGAAGAAGGACGAGAACTACGTCGAAGCCCAGGAGGATTTCGACGATATCGACGACTCGGTCCGCGTCTATCTCCGCGAAATCGGCAAGATCAAGCTGCTGACGATGCAGGAGGAAGTCACCCTCGCCAAGCGCATCGAGCATGGTGACCAGGAAGCCCAGCGCAAGCTGATCGAGGCAAACCTCCGTCTCGTTGTTTCGGTCGCGAAGAAATACACCAAGCGGGGCCTGCTATTCCTCGACCTGATTCAGGAGGGCAACCAGGGCCTGATCCGCGCCGTCGAGAAGTTCAAATATCGCAAGGGATATAAATTCTCGACCTATGCCATTTGGTGGATCCGCCAGGCGATCACCCGCGCAATCGCCGATCAGGCTCGCACGATCCGCATTCCCGTGCACATGGTCGAAACGATCAACAAACTGCGCAAGGCAAGCCGTAAGCTGGTCCAGAAGCTGGGCCGCGACCCGGCCGTCGAGGAGCTGGCTCTTGAGGTTGGTCTGCCGGTCGAGAAGGTCAAGAACATCATGAAGACCGCGATGGATCCGATCTCTCTCGAGACGCCGATCAACGGCGAGGAAGACTCGCATTTGGGCGACTTCGTCGAGGATAAGTCGGCGCTTCCGCCTGCCGAGACGGCCTTCAACAATATCCTCAAGGAGCAGATCAACCGCGTGCTCTCGACGCTGACCGAGCGCGAGTCGAAGGTCATCAAATATCGGTTCGGCCTCGAAGATGGCTGGCAGCGCACTCTCGAGGAAGTGGG
Source organism: Candidatus Ozemibacteraceae bacterium (assembly GCA_036567845.1). Taxonomy (GTDB): domain Bacteria; phylum Muiribacteriota; class Ozemobacteria; order Ozemobacterales; family Ozemobacteraceae; genus MWAR01. The sequence continues at coordinate 990 of DATCTT010000042.1, forward strand.
CCAGAAGTTCGGTGTCACGCGCGAGCGTATCCGGCAGATCGAGGCGAAGGCCCTGCGCAAACTCCGTCATCCGAGCCGCTCGAAAAAGCTCAAGGAATTTTACATGGAATGACGCTTGCATTCGTTGGATGGGTGTGATACAATCATCACACTTCAAGGGCCTATAGCTCAGTGGTTAGAGCTGCCGGCTCATAACCGGCTGGTCGCAGGTTCGACTCCTGCTGGGCCCACACCTGCCGAATGATGTCCTAAGCCCCCATCGTCTAGCGGCCCAGGACACAGCCCTTTCAAGGCTGCGGCGAGGGTTCGAATCCCTCTGGGGGCGCCCTTATAAAAACCGCCATCGATCGTCCATCGATGGCGGTTTCCCTTATTGCTGGCTGTGCCGAAAGGCGCGGGTCATCATCTGGCGACAACTCAAGAAGCCCCGAATGCGAATGAAAGCACTGATGAAAAGTGGTTTGGATGAAACTCGGGCTTGGAAATCTGCCTACAACGGGCGAGGCCCGTGGTGGAACGCCGGTGCAAGCCATATCAACGAGGCTTTTCCAAAACGGTTCTTTGATGATCTTGGTTTCGTGTCACTGCTCGATTTGATCAGGAGATTCCAATGTCAGTCGTGAACCGCCGGATACGGAACCGTACGTCCGGTGGTGTGAGAGGACGACGGGGGTAGCCCCGCCTCCTAACTTAATCCGGGTCATCCCCATCGGAGCAGCTTCGTTTTCTCGCTCATTCTGTATTGCCTGTATTGCTGTATTGTGTGGTCAAGGCTTCAAGGGCGGATGTCTCATGCGTAGGACAACGGGATCCCCCCCGCATACACCACTTTGCTCGTCACCTGACGACCCTCGATTCATACCTGGGAAAAATGGGCTACTGCCTTGATGCGTATTTCGACTGAGATTCCGAACGTGTGGGCTGGGCAGTCGAGGGGGGCTTGCGGGTTCCGTACCCTCGTGATAAGATTGATTATCTTCGTCCGAATTTGAGAAAAGGGGAGTATGTAGATGAAGAGGTTTGTTTCGCTTGTTGCCCTGTCGGTTTTTTGTACCGCATCGGCTTTTGCGTTTGACGTGTCACCCACGCAGACGAATGTGAAGCCGGTCCGGCGCGGCCCGGTCGCTATTTCTGAGAAACTGATCCGCGCGGTGACCTCCCGCAGCTCCGAGATCAAGAATATCGACCTTCTGGTCGCCACCGAAGACGGTCAGCGCCTGAGCAGCCTTCGCGGCGAGCTCTCTGAGCCCCTGTCCGGCGATATGGCCCTTGCCGCCAAGCGGTATATCCAGCGCAACGCGAAGCTGTTCAACCTTCCCGAAGTGAAGGACGACAGCATGCTCAAGATGGTTCGCAACGAAGAAGCCGCCGGTGCTACGCACGTCGCATTCCAGATGAACCTCGATGGCGTTCCGGTCCACGAGGCGCTGGTTTCGGTTCATATCGGCAAGGACAAACGCGTCCAGCTGTCAAATGGCTCCTTCCCGACCATCAATGAGATCACCAATCAGATCACCATCAGCCGCCAGGATGCTCTGGCTGCCGCCAAGCGCGCCCTCAACATCAAGAAGATCCGCGGCACCGCGAAGGCCGAGATGGTCGTGTATCCCGAGAAGGACAACGGTCGCATGGCGTATCTCGTGAAGATGAGCGCCCTTGAGCCGCTGGGTGACTGGGAAATCCTGATCGATGCCGACAATGGCAAAGAAATCAGCCGCATCAACCAGCTCGCCTTCTCCCGCGCCACCGGCAAGGGCAGCGTGTTCGTGAACCATCCGAATGCCGGTCCTGCCACCGTCGAAGCGCTCAACAATCTGACCAGCCACGGTCTCGAGGGCCTCTACTGTAAGGCCGTTAACGAAGACACCGCCGGTTCGGTGAACGAGAATGACGAGCACATCTATGATCCGGACAACACCCACTTCGACGAAGTCAATATCTACTACTACATCAACACCGTCCACGACTTCTTCAAAAAGATGGGCTTTGACAAGCTGGATTGGGCCATCAAGGCCACCGTCCATGTCGGTGACAAGTATGACAATGCCTACTATTCTCCGATGGAAAATGCCATGGCGTTCGGCGACGGTAACAAGCTGAACGACCTCGCCAAGGAAGAGAGCGTTGCTTACCACGAGTATTCCCACGCTCACATTGCCCAGATCGTGAAGCTGAACTACAGCGCCGAATCCGGGGCCATGAACGAAGGCCAGGCCGACTACTTCGCCTGCTCGATCTCCAACGACGACAAGGTTGGTGAATGGGCCATGGCCAAGATGAACAAGCCCTACCTCCGCATCCTCACCAACAACATGCATTACCCCGAAGATATCGAGGGCGAAGTGCATGCCGACGGTCGCATCTGGGGCGCCATCCTGTGGGATATTCGCAATGCCCTGGGCGCTGAAGTAGCCGACCTGCTGATCCACAAGAGCTTCTACTACCTGAAGTCCGGCAGCCCGAAGTTCATCGACGGCGCCAATGCCATCTTCACCTCCGACAAGAACAACTTCGGCGGCAAGTATGCCGACAAGCTCCGCGAAGTGTTCAACAAGCGCGGCATCACCAAGGCCGGTGACCCCACCGTCCTGACCGGCGAGCAGATCAAGAGCTCGGCCCGCTTCAACGAAGTGCACGGCGAGTAAGCACACCACGTTTCACAAAACACCGGAGGGCTTCGGCCTTCCGGTGTTTTTCATTTCTCCGACAATGGATGGCGGTCTCTATCAGTATCGGGGAAAATGTGATAGAATATCTTCCTGATTTCTGGATGTCGGGGCCCGGGTGCCCCGAGAAGGATGTGAACCACCATGAGTTACTGCGTATTCTGCGGCAAAGACCTCCGGCGGGGCGGCGAGTTCGTCCAGAACCGTGATGGAATGCTGCTTTGCAAGACCTGTGTCGAGACGGCTGAGGATATCTTCAAGCGGAAGAATGCCAGTGACCGGGACCCCGTCCGGAAGGGCGCCACTGCCGGCAAGGTCGACCTCAAGGCGATTCTGAACGAGTATACGCCCCGAAAGATCTATGACGGACTTTCGGAATACGTGATCGGGCAGGATGCGGCGAAGAAAGTATTATCGCTTGCCGTATACAATCACTACAAGATCCTCTCCATGATCGATGCGACGGATGTCGAGTTCGAGAAATCGAACATCCTTCTCGTCGGCCCGACGGGAAGCGGCAAGACGCTCCTCGCGCGGACGCTTTCCAAACTTCTGAAGGTACCCTTTGCAATCGGTGATTGCACAAGCTATACCGAGGCCGGCTACGTCGGCGACGATGTCGAGAACGTGCTGCTCTCGCTGCTCATCGACGCGAACTATGAAGTCGACGACGCCCAGCGCGGTATCGTCTACCTCGACGAGATCGACAAGAAGGCCAAGACCTCGAACAACGTCTCTATCTCCCGGGACGTTTCCGGAGAAGGCGTTCAGCAGGCTTTTCTGAAGCTGATCGAGGGTACCGTGGCCAACGTGCCCCTTACGGCCGGCCGCAAGAATCCGATGTCGCAGCAGGTTGTGAAGATGGACACGCGGCACATCCTCTTCATCTGCGGCGGGGCATTCAACGGCCTTGAAAAGATCATTGGCAAGCGCCTCCACCGGGACTCGTCGATCGGATTCAACGCCGATCCGCGGCCGAAGGATCTCGAGGATCACAAGCTGTTCCACTCGGTCGACACCGAGGACCTCCTCCAGTTTGGCTTCATTCCCGAGTTCATCGGCCGTCTGCCGGTGCGGGTTGCTCTCGACGGGCTCGGCCGGGCCGATTTCATGCGCATCCTGAGGGAGCCGAAGAACGCCATCGTCCGGCAGTTCACGAAGCTGTGTGAAATGGACGGCTGCGCCCTGAGCTTCACCGATGACGGTCTTGAGCGGATCGTCGACGAGGCCCTTGCCCGGAAAACCGGGGCCCGCGGCCTGCGTGCCGTGTTCGAAAAGGTACTGCGCAACGACATGTTCGCTCTCCGCGAACAGGGGATTGACAAGCTCATCATCGACCGTGCCTACGTCGACCGTCAGCTGTCGAGCCTGGCCGAGGAGCACGCCCAAATGCTCCAGACAGCGGCCGATGCCGCCGAGCGCCAGCCGGCCCCTGCGAC
>DATCTT010000043.1:0-4831 GCA_036567845.1 Candidatus Ozemibacteraceae bacterium
GGCCTCGAGCCGGGCGGTTTTTTGCGGAGTCGATTTCTCTCCTCTCAAGTCCAGAGCCAATCCGGTCGATAGAAATTGTGCAGCGCAAAAATTTTACTTGACTTCATCCTGCGATGCAGGTATCTTCATCCCTGGATATCATCCCGACTTCACAAAGGAGCAGCACGATGGAAGCACTGTTTCAGGAATACCTCAAGGCCGGCCGCGACGTTCAGACGTTCTGGGAGAATCGCATCGCACAGTCGATGGACGAGTTCGCCAAGTCCCAGACCTTCGTCAACACGATGACCCGCTCGCTCGAGCAGATGCTCGACGCCCGCAAGATCTGGGAAACGAACCTGAACCGCTGGGCCGAAGTCTGCCAGTTCGTCACCAAGCGTGAGCTCGACGAGGTGAACCGCCGTCTCTACGACCAGAACGCCTATCTCGACAAGATCACCACCCAGCTCGCCGGCATCGCCGACCAGCTCCGCACCCAGACCGAAACCCTCGCCGGCCGCACGAACGCCTGACGCGGCACCCCGACTCCGCCAACAGGAGGCGACGATGAACGACCCCCTCACCACCAGTGCCCGACGCCTGATCGAAGCCGCCGGGAGCAATCTCGAGCTGGCCACCCGCATCCTCGAGCGCAACATGGATTCGCTGCTCGCCCCCCCCAACGCCGCACGGGAAGAGCCGTATCGCGGCGCAACACCGGTCGACGAGATCTTCCGGTTCGACACAATGCGCGTGCTCCGCTACCGGGGCACCGCCCCCCTCATCGGCAAGACGCCGCTGGTGCTGGTCCCCTCTCTCATCAACCGCGCCTACATCATGGATCTGATGCCGTCGGCCACCCTCGCGGGCAGCCTCCGCGAAGCCGGCATTCCGGTCTATCTGATCGACTGGGGAACGCCCGGCCCGCAACACGACCATCTTTCGTTCCGCTTCTACATCGATGATCTCGTTTCGATGGCCACGCGCGAAGCGTGCCGCGACACCGGCGCCGCCAAAGCGTCCCTGCTGGGCTACTGCATGGGCGGCACGATGTCGCTGATGCACTGCGCCCTCCACCCCGACCGAATCGAGAAACTCGTCATGCTCGCCGCACCGGTCAACTTCCATGACGACGGCCCGCTCTCGGCCTGGGCCCGCAAGGACGCGTTCGATGTCGACACCCTCGTCGACGTCCTCGGCCACGCCGACTGCTCGATGCTCCAGTCGTCGTTCCAGCTGATCAAGCCCTTCTCCGGCTATCAGAAGTGGAAAAACGTCTTCGAAAGCAGCCTCGACGCAAAGGCCACGGAAAGCATCGTCGCCCTTGAGTCCTGGCTGAACGACAATGTCAACGTGCCCGGCGAGGCCTATCGGGGCTACGTGAAGCTGTGCTACCACGACAACGCTCTCCGCGGCGGCATCTTCGAGCTCGACGGCGTGAAGATTGACCTCTCGGCCCTCCGCGTGCCCACGATGAACGTCATGGCCTCGAAGGATCACATCGTCCCGCTCGAGTCGGCCCGCTGCCTCTCGAAGATCGTCCACGGTCCCGTGAACGATGTCGTCATCGATGCCGGCCACATCGGCGTCGTTATGGGCCGCAAGGCCCGCGGCATGTTCGACACCGTCGCGAAATTCCTCCGGGAATCCTGATCAAAAACCGTTTAACATCCCACGTTCCTATTCTTCGAACCGGTTCCCCGTGAACCGGTTCATTTTTTCCCCGCAGAATTCCCACATTCGCCGTCAGACATCGTCATCCGGCTCAGCCATCTTGTTTGATGTCCCAAAATCGCCTATCATGATGCCATCTCCGTCCTATCCACCCGAAAGGCGCGCCATGCATTCTCTCTCACGCCTGTCCCTTCTGTTTGCCTTCGTTGCGGCTCTTCTCCCGGGAGCGGCCTATTCCGCAGGCTATATGGTACGCGAGCACAGCACTCAGGGCTTGTCGAGCGCTTTTGCCGGGGTGTTCACCGGCGCCCACGACCTTGCCGACACGTTCTTCAACCCCGCCGCGCTCATGAAGCACAAGCCCGGCGAAGCGACCGTGTCGATCCTCCAGCTCGAACCCAAGGTCCGTTTCCGGCTGAGAAGCGCGACGACCGCAGCCGGCGGCATGATCGGCGGCACCCCGGGGGACGAGGATGCGGCGCCGTCCGCGACGGTCCCGGCGCTGTATGCCTCGATCGCCGAACGCAGGGGATGGAGATTCGGGCTGGCCGTCAATGCGCCCTGGGGGCTGAAAACGACGTATGCCCCCGGCTGGGTCGGCCGGTATCACGCGATCGACTCGGATATGCAATCCCTTGCGATAATGCCCGTCGCCGCCCGACAGCTCGACGGGAAATGGCGGCTGGGCATCGGAATGAATGTCCAGTCCGTCGAGGCGAAGCTGAGCAATGCGGTTGATTATGGCAGCATCGCCGCTGCCAACGGCATTCCCGGCAGCGCCCCCACCCTCCAGGACGGCATCGCAGAAGTGACCGGCGATTCCCGGGATCTCGGCTACGTGATCGGTCTTCTGTGCGATCTCTCCCCCCGGGAAACCCTCGGGATTTCGTTCCGCTCCGCCGTCCGCCACCGGCTCGAGGGAAATGGCACCTTCACCTTCGATCAGGCCGGCATGGCCGCCACGCTCAATGCCGCAACCGGCATCTTCGCCCCAACCGGAGCCCAGGCCCATCTGACGACGCCGGATGTTTTTGGTCTCGGATACAGCCGCACATGCGGCGCCTCCTGGACCCTGATGCTGGACGTCGCAAAGACGTTCTGGCACCGGTATGGAGGCCTGACGGTGAGTTTTGACAACCCGGCACAGCCCGACGCCGTCACGGCCGAGGATTGGCACGACGTTTGGCTCACGTCGGCCGGCGTGCGGTACCAGAGCACCGCCCGGCTGGCCTGGCAGGCCGGTGTCGCCCTGGACCGTTCCCCGATTCCCGACAACCGGCGCACGCCGCGCATTCCCGGTTCAGACAGCCGCCAGGTGGCCATTGGCGCCGAGTATCGCGCTTCCGACCGGCTCCTTATCTCCGCCGGCTTCATGCGCTTGTTCTACGACGAGGCTCCGATCGACCTGCGCGCCACAGAGCCCGGCAATCTCCTGCGGGGCAACCTCGCCGGCGATTCCGACACCTCGTTCGACATCTACGGCATCCAGGCAATCTATTGCTGGTAATTTATAACAGCAGCACGACGCCCCGCGGCTTCTTCGGCCGCGGGGCGTCGTGTTCTACGAGAGCTCTCTCAGGATGCCGCTTTTGGCGGATACCAGACGAGGATGTCGTCGACGGAGGGCTTTTTCGGGCATTTGGGCTGAGCCGCAGGCCAGCCGACGGGAATGACGGCACCGAGCCGCCAGGGCTTCTGCACGTCGAGGAGCCGCTCGAGCGGGTTCTCGGCAACCAGGGGACCGCTCATCCAGCAGCTGGCGAGACCGACGGTATGAAGGCCAATCAGAAGGGCATGAACGGCCCCGCCGAAGGCCTGGATCTCGGCAAGCCCCTCGAGCGTGCGGTCATTTTCCCCGCTCGGAAGCCGGGAAACGAAGCTTCGATAGGCACCGAACAAGACGAGCGGCGCACGGTCGAAAAAGGTGAACCACTTCGAATAATCCCGGAACGCGGCAGCCGATTCCCCGTCAAGACGGCCAGCGATCTCGTCGATCCGTCTCGAGACATCCTGGCTCATGGACTGAAGCAGCAGCGGATCCGAAACGGCGAGAAACCGGAAACAGTGCCGGTTGGTGGGGGCCGGCGAATACCGGACGGTTTCGAGCACGCGCCGGATCAGGGCCGGATCAACGGGGTCGGGCCGGAACTGACGGATACTGCGGCGGGAGATCAGGGGGGCGGAAAAGGCATCAAATGCGTCGCTTGCCTGGGTCACCGGAACGACTCCTGTTTCGCCCGCTGTTTTTCGAGCTTCCGGATCTCGGAATCACGCTGGTTGAGGTAGTTCCGCAGATCCCCGTTGCGCTTGATGAGAATGTCCATCATCTTGTAAGCCTCGGCGCGGTATTTGCTGCCCGGATAATACCGAACGATCCGTTCGAAGGCCTCGTAGGCCGGAAAGTCATACTGCCAGTTGATCATCAGATTCGCCTGGAAATAGAAAAGCCGGTCGCCATAGACATACCCGAGAAGGCCCAGGATCAAGAAGATGATCAGGATCTGCTTGAAGAACATCGTTCAACCTCCGTGTGATCGATTCCCCGGCCCCGCGTTCAGAGGGCGGGCCGGGCCTCGAGCCGGTCGGGCGCACCCAGGTGAATCGGAATCACGTTCGATTCGCGCTTGCGGCGTGATGCGGTCTGGCCGGCCGGCAAGCCGAGCGTCGGGATGCACAGCACGACGGCGTTGATCAGGCTCACCTGGATCTTCAACGCATGCTTCTCCTTCAGCTCCTCGATTTTCCGGGTCTGTTCGTTTTCGAGCTCGCGCACCATCTTGTCGATTTCCTCCTCCTTCTGGAAGAAGTAGAGGTGGAAGCAGACGTTCTCGCGCTTTTTCTGGAGCTCTTTCTTCTGGTCCTCGAGGTAGGCCTGGACTTTTTCGAGCTCCTCCCGGAATGCCTCGTCGGCTTCGGCCTGGAGTTCGCGGATCCGGCCTTCAAGCGAGGCTTCCAAGGTTCTGCACGCCTGGAGATATAAACGGACGAGATCTTCACCGGATTCCTGCACGGGCAGGGCGGGATCGGCGGTCTCGGTGAAGGTCGTCAGATCGATGCCAGTCAGCCCCTCTTTCAATGATATTTCATGCTTTGCGGGGTCGGCAAGGGCGGAAAACAACTGCTCGGTGCGCTGGTCACCGATGATGCTGACGCGGAAATGGAACAACACCTGCTGGCG
>DATCTT010000044.1:0-2837 GCA_036567845.1 Candidatus Ozemibacteraceae bacterium
GAACGGGATCAGAGACCGGCCGCGAGTGCCAGCTTGATCGAGTTGATGCGGATATCCTTGGTGTCGGAGCGGGAGAGAAGGATGACGGGCACCGTCGCGCCGACGATCAGGCCGCCGGTCTGCATCCCGGCGAAATACATCATCGATTTGCCGAGGATGTTGCCCGTGTCGATGTCGGGCACGATGAACACGTCGGCGACCCCGACGACATCGTTGTGGAGGCCCTTGTGGTGGGCCGATTCGAGCGACAGGGCGTTGTCGAGGGCCAGCGGGCCGTCGACGGTCATCCCCTTGAGCTGCTTGCGCTCGCTCATCTTGGCCAGAACCGCCGCATCGACCGAGCTGGGCATCTTGAAGCTCACGGTCTCGGCTGCCGAGAGGATGGCGACCTTCGGCTTTTCACAGCCAAGTTTTTTTGCGATGTGAACGGCGTTCTGCATGATCTCGTGTTTCTCAGCCAGCGTGGGGTGCGGAACCATGCCGCCGTCGCTGAGGAACCGGAACGAGCCGTTCCACTCGAAAACCAGGACGTGGGAGAGAACTGAGCTCATCTTGATCCCGGTCTCGGAGTTGAGGATCGCCTTGAGGAGGGTGGGCGTCGAGATCGTCCCTTTCATCAGCGCCTTCGCTTCGCCCTTCCGGACGAGTTCGACGGTGGCGGCCGCGGCAGCCTCAGGGGTGCGGGCATCGATGAGGCGTGGGGAAAAGCCCGGCGTTTCCTTATCGAGAAGCGGTTTCATCACGTCCGGGTTGCCGACGAACAGACACTCGACATACCCCAGATCCGAGGCCTCCTTGGCAGCGAGAATCGCCTCGACATCCTCGGGCATACAGATCGCCAGCGGAACGCGTCCGGTTTGAAGTTTGGCATCGAGATCGGAAAATCGCATGGTCGCTCCTTTAGTATTTCTGAATGACTTCCGGGTGCTTCAGGGCCCGCAGTGCGTGTGCTGCAAGGGCCTTCAGCTCGTTCTGGCCGGGCTTGATCACCAGGGGGGCGATGAAGCCGGCCCGCTCCCGCACGTATTCGACGACGAAGGGATTATAGGCGATACCGCCGGTGAGGATGATCATGTCCACCTTGCCGCACAGCACGGCGGCCATGGCTCCGATCTCCTTCGAGATCTGGTAGCACATCGCCTCGAGCACCAGCCGTGCCTTCTGGTCGCCGGTATCGATGCGTTTGAGGACTTCGCGGACATCGGCCGTGCCGAGATGGGCCATCAGCCCGCCCTTGCCGATCAGCATCTTGCGGAGCTGTTCGTAGGTATATTTGCCGCTATAACAAAGTTTGAGAAGGCCGACGAGGGGCAGGGTGCCGACGCGCTCGGGCGAGAAGGGGCCGCCGTCGTTCGCGTTGTTCACATCGACGATCCGGCCTTTCCGGACGGCGGCGATCGAAAACCCTCCGCCCAAGTGGGCCACGACGGCATTCAGCGTTTCGGGCTCGACGCCACGTTCTTCAGCCGCCTCACGCAGCATCGCCTTGATATTGAGGGCGTGCGAGAGTGTGCCGCGGGGAAGCTCCGGCCAGCCACTGACCCGCGCCACATCGTCGAACTCGTCAACCGAGACGGGGTCGGCGATGAACGCAGGAATTTTCGCCTCCTCGGCGATCTCGTGCGCCAGAAGTGGCCCAAGGTGGGAGGCGTGGTCCTGGAGGCGGCCGCTCCGGATGTCGGACAGCATGGCCTCGTCGATCGCATAAACGCCACTCTGAAGCGGCTTCAATGGACAGCCGCGGCTGATTACGGCCGCAAGCGAGGATACCGGGACATTCCAGAAAGCCAGTGCCTTGTGAAGCGCATCGCGACGGTATTCCAGCTGTGACAGGGTGGTCGGGAACTTCGCGAGCTCGGCGCGGTCATGTTCGAGCTCGTGGATCTCGCGCACGTGTTCCCCTTCATACAGGGCGATCTTGGTCGTGGTCGAGCCGGGATTGATGACGAACAGGCGGGGCTGGTCGGACATGGGTTACTCCTGTGGTGATGTCAGGGCCTGCCAGGGGATGTTTCCGGCCGCGAGGCGGTCGGCGGGACAAAAGGCGTGGAGCGGGAATTCGCGTGGTTCGAACCAGGCCGCGTGGTCGGCGGGCACCGGTGGAAATGCGGGGTCGGGCTCGGTCGCGAGCTCGCAGCGCACGAAATGCAGTCGGATATCCTTGTCGGGATACGCGTGCTCGAGCACGAGAAGCCGCTCGTGGGGAATGACGTCGAGCGACAGCTCCTCGACCAGCTCTCGGACAACAGCCTGGGCCGGCGATTCGCCGTTTTCCAACTTGCCGCCTGGGAACTCCCAGAGACCGTCGAGAGCTCCGCCGGTGCGTTTCGCCAGAAGGACGCGGGAGCCATGAATGACGACGGCAGCACCGACTTCGAAGAACGGTCGATGTGGCTTCATCAGCTGACCTCCAGCAGAAGCCCCTTCAGATACCGGCCTTCGGGGTGGGCGAGGGAAATGGGATGATCGGCGGCATGGAAGCTCTCGCGGATGATGCGGGCGCGCCGGCCTGCTTTGCGGGATGCCTCGGTGACGGCTTCGACGAAGGCCTCGCGGCTGAACTGACTGGTGCAGGATGCGGTGAACAGCAGGCCGCCCGGCGCGACACGATTGAACGCGAGGGTGTTGAGCTTGACGTAGGCGCGGGAGGCGCGTTCGAGGTCGGCGCGGTTGCGGGCCATGGACGGCGGATCGACGATCAGCAGATCGAAGGGGCCGTTGCGGCTGTCCTGGAGGTAGTCATACATGTCGGCCGTGACGACGGGATTCTTCGAAGGATCGAACCCGTTCAGCTTCAGATTGTCAACGGCTTCGGCGAGCGCCGGTTTCGCCGAGTC
>DATCTT010000045.1:0-2521 GCA_036567845.1 Candidatus Ozemibacteraceae bacterium
TGAGAGGAGGCGGGGGTATCCCCGCCTCCTCTCGATAGGAAATTACAGACCGTCAGAGGGGAGGGTAGTGGTATAGGGGGGCGTGACCTGGAGGAACGCCCCGGTATAAATGGCTGCTCCGACGAATCTATATGCCACCAACGCGCCGTTGTTGTCATACACAGGGGTGGTAACGGTATCCAGAGAAGTGATCGCATACCAGCCGGCTGGCAGGTTTTCTATGGAGACGTTCCCGACGGCGTTCGTCGTGGGGCGGTGAATGATCGCCGGCTGGCGGGTATCGCTGTTATCCGGTTTATACCACAGGGCGACCTTTGTGTTGGTGACGGGAGCGTCCGTCGTCGGATTGCGGATCGTACCCGCCAATGCGCCGGTAGACGTGAAAGCGGGACTGATTGCGATCGTTCCTATGTTTTTACCAGCTACGTTCAGGCCGGCGCCGTCGGCGACCGTGCCATTGTTCGCGGCAACTCCTCCGACGAAAAGATTGGTGGCGCTTGCGACGATGACCACATTCCGGTCTGTGAATCCGGTTTTGGAGAAGGTGACCGTGTATTGGCCTTCGGACACCCCATACAGAATGAATGAACCGTCTTCCAGGGTACTGGTGGTGAGGGCGCCTACACCGAGAGAAACGTCGGCAAACATCACAGGCGTGCTGTCAGCAGCGCTGACGAGTTTTCCAATGACGGTATAGGATGCAGCCACCTGAGCAGCGCCCGGTTTGGGACGCAGGGAAAGGTTCTGCTCGACATTGGAATTCGCAGCCAGATTGATGACGGCATAATTCTTTTCGTAGATGCCGCTTTTATCATAGGCTTCGATATAATAAATGCCGCCCGAAATGCCTGTAAATGAATAAAAATTGCTGTTCTGGGCATCACGCTCCGCGACCAGGACGGCATCACGATATAACCGGACGGCGACGTTCGCATTGTTGCTCACGATCGGGTTGCCGGTGGAGAGATCGAGCAACCGTCCGTACAGGGTCGTGGTTCCGGCGATGTTGACGGTCGTGGAGGCCGTGTTTGTCGTGCCGGTCGAACTGGCGGACGATCCGGTCGGATTCGAGTCGCAGCCGGTCAGGATGACGGCGGCCATACAAACGACCAGGGCGAGGCCCAGGCAGAGCCGGGTTGAGAGACGCGGGACGGAAAACATGCGTTCAGGTCTCCTTTCGGGACGGACGGTAAGCTTGTTCATGCAATCTTCTCACTTTTCAGGCCACAATTCTTCACACATGGGACCAGGACATTCTCCGGGAATCAGGCCGCTTCGACGCTCAGCGTCTCTCCGACCCGTACCTCCAACTTCTCGCGCGATCCCGCCGGTAACTCCAGGACTTTGGCGGCGTCGCGGTGCCACCCGGAAAGACCCCGCCAGGGTGGCAAAACATCATACCATGCCACGACTCGGTTGTCTTTGTCGAGAAAAATCGCATCGATCGGGTACCCCATGAACATCATATGGATCGATGTGCAGGGTTCGATCAACAGACCCTCTCCCGGTCCGAGCGGTGATGTGAACATCAGTCCGCGCAATCGAGTCAGGAATGTATCGGCAACTCCGACCCGATTTGCAATGGTTGTACCATCGGATTTTTTGACCGTCAGATACACCCTTTTCTTCTGCTCCCCGAGGCTGCGAGAACCGTCACTCCCCGCCGCTGGTCATCTGGGTTTTGCCCATTTCCTCGATGATCTGATACATGGCCGGGCCCATGATGACGATGCCGACATTCGGGAAGATGAAGAAAACCAGCGGAATCATCATCTTGACCGGTGCCTTGGCAGCCTCTTCCTCGGCGCGCTGACGCCGCTTGTCACGAAGCTGCTCCGACTGGATCCGGAGCACCTGGCCGATCGAGACGCCGAGCTGGTCAGCCTGAATGATGGCAGAGACGAACGCAGAGAGATCCTGGTGGTTGACACGTTCTGCCATATCCTTGAACGCGTCGCGGCGTGACTGGCCCATTCGGATCTGTCTGAGGGTCAGACTGAACTCGTCCGGGATCGGACCGCGCATCTTCTCGACGACCTTGTCGCAGGCGGCGTCGAAGCCGAGGCCGGCTTCGACAGCGACGGTCAGAAGGTCGAGGACGTCCGGGAGCTGGCGGGTGATTCCGTGCAGCCGGGTCGCGATCTTGTTCTGGAGATACATGCGCGGAAGCAGTGTCCCGAGGCCGATTCCAACGAACGCGAACAGCCCGATCTGGCTTGGCTGCATCTGAACGACGAAGCCGAAGGCGATCATGACCGAGGGCAGAATGACCCGGAACAGGTTCTGGATGACCATGAACTCGCCGACCGTGAGACCGCCCGGATACCCGGCCTGGGCAAGCATCTTCCGGAGCGAGCTGCGCTGGATCTGCCGGATCTCCTTCGGATCCCGTTTGCCTGCGAGATTGGCAAGGAAGGGGCGGATGACGCGGTCGACGAACGGCTTGTTCAGCTCCTCGTCCTTGACCGCAACGGCTTCGCTTGACATCCCCCCGTCGAGCTGGGCGAGACGGTTCTGGATA
>DATCTT010000046.1:0-5463 GCA_036567845.1 Candidatus Ozemibacteraceae bacterium
GCTTTTTGCACACTCCACCGCTGAACTCGCCCGCCAGCGCCCCAGGACGATCCGCAATCTGCTCTCCGCCGCTCCGGAGATGAAGCGAGGCCGTCTCAGCGTGTTTGACGAGTATCTCGTCTTTCGCGAAAGTTTTTCCCCACAGTATCCCTACGACATGCTAGCCCTGGCGCCGCTCCCCCGCCATACCTCCCCCATCTCAGGCTTTCTTGTTGCTGCCCGGGCGGTCCTGATTCTGAGTTGGGGAATAATCTTCCTCTACGTCCTTGTTTCCGGGAGACCCCCACCCGTGTCTCTCCGAACGATGCTCCGCACCCTTTTCCTGCTCGTCGCCTCCCTGCCCCTCGGGATGCTTGCCACATTCGGCTATCTCCAGATTTCGACCGAGACCCAGCGCGCGATCGACGCGGTCGAAACCGGGGCCATCGACTCGCTGAACGCGCTCGACATCCTCAGCCGTCAGAGTCTCGGCCGATTCTCCCGGGCCGCGCAGCGCGTCTTTTCCTCCCCCACGTTCATCCGCAACATCCTCAGCAGCGCCCCTGCCGATGTTGCGAGCGCTGCGGCTGAGTGTTATTCCAGCTTCGCGGCATCCCGCGAAACGCTGAACAACGTCCTCATTTTCCAGCCCGGCAGGCAGGGGCGCTCCTTCTCCCCCACCGGCGAGGACAGGGACTCGGTCGAAAAACTGGATTTTTTCGCCGGCATCGTCAACCTGACACACAACTCGCTCATTTCGAAGTTCGGCCGGTTCGGACATTCGGCCATCATGCTCGACACCGAGAACCAGAAAAGCTGGCGTACGATATTCGAGAGCTTTGGCGTCCTCCAGTTCAGCGACCTGTTTTACAGTCTGATGGAAACGGGCCACATGACGTCGATCGGCTCGGAAGATATCGGGCTGCATGTTTCCCAGATGTTCTTTTCATTTGGGTCTCCGCGCGCCTACATCCTCCTTAACACCCCCGCCCAGGGCTCACAGAAGATCTTTCTGACGCAGGAGATCAACCGTCTGAACCTCCAGTACCCCGCCCGCCACGCCTGTGGCGATGTGACCCCCGGCGGTGCAACGCCCTATCAGCCTGCCCAGAATGCTGGCTTCTGGAGCACCGAGCCGGGTCGGCTGCTCCGGCAGTGCATGGACCATTCGGCCCTCTCCGACACCCCGGTGACGATCCGACGCGGCACACGCCTCGCCGTCGCGGCCCCCTGCCGCACGCTCGGGCCGATGGTGACGGCCAGCCTCTGGTCACTCGACGACATTCTTGCCACCGATGCCTGGAACAAAGCGCTGCTGGCCCTGTTCACCGTGCTTCTGGGACTGCTCGCCTACCATCTTGCCCGGCTCACCGCCGATCATCTGGTGACCCCCCTCGAATCCGTCGACCGGGCGCTGCGGAGCGTCACGTCCGGCAATCTCACGGTGCGCACGGGGCTGGCCCGTGTTGACGAGCTCGGACGCATGACCGTCGCGTTCGATGAGATGATCGATGGACTCCGCGAACGGCGTGAACTGGGAAAATTCGTCTCCGGCGCCATCGAATCCTCACTCGGCCGTGAGGACATGGAAACGTCCCGAGCTGAAGCGATCACCGGAACGATTCTCGTTTCGGATATCCGTTCCTTCACGACGATGTCCGAGTCCCATCCGCCAGGCGAGATCGTCGCCTTGCTCAACACGCACATGGAGGCCATGACGGCGGCTATTCTGCGCCATGATGGACATATCGACCGCTTCATCGGGGATGCCGTGGTCGCACTGTTCCGCAAGCCCGCTTCCGATGGGGGCGCCTCTGCCGCCCTTGCCGCCGCCATCGAAATGAATGCCGAGACGAACCGCATCAACCAGCTCCGCGCCAACACCGGCTCGTTCACCTACGCGATCGGTATCGGCATCGCAACTGGCGACCTGATGACGGGAACCCTCGACGGGGGCCGGCGCCGGGATTTCGTCGTCATCGGGCATCCCCGCAGCCGGGCCGAAATTCTCGAAAACCTTTCGAAACGCGGTCGACATACCCATATCATCGTAGATCAGGAGACGATTTCCCTGTTGTCTGACGCCTTCGAATTCGAGCCACTACCCCGGGAACAAGCTTCCGAACTGGTCCGCAGGAAGGAGGCAAGCGCATGAACTCACGCATCCCGCGATTCATCTTCTTTCTCGCCCTCTTTTTCCTGCCGGCTCTGGCCTACCTCGTTTCGATCCGTCAGAATCTCCACCTGCGGACCGAAGAGCGGATCGAGGAGCTCCGAAACCATATTCGATGGAATATCAACGAGGCCACCGGCGCCTACTCCGTGCCAAGCCTGATGAGCAAGGCCTCGGCCCGGTTCCTTTCCACCGCTTTCGACGGGCGGACAGCGCGGGTATTTCCAACGGAAGATCTGAAAAAGCGGCTTGCTTCGGCCCACGCCTCCGTTCTCGCACCCACCCTTCCTCCCCATGAATGCTACGTGGTGCGGGTCGGGACGGAACCCGAGCGGCTCTTCACCTCGACGCCGGGTGGCGGATTCGATCCCATCGCCAATGCATACGCCCAGATCGACCATCTGAAAGAACAGGGACGCCATGCCCCCATCCAACCGCTTGGCGAGATGATCCGTAACCATCTGTTTCAGCGGTATGGCCTGCTCATCCCGATCGATCCGCTCCGCCTGCGTCGGGATGACGGCTTCTGCCTCAGGTCCACCGACACAACCCATTTTCTGTTCCACACGTTTGCCGCGCCGGATATCATCGTGATCTTCTGGATGGATCTCGGCAGATTGCCCATGGCCCATCTTCCCTCGCTTCTGGTGAACACCTGGGATACCCCGGGGGAGTTTGCGATGATGCTCCCCCTCGCGTCGGGCCTACCAGTTCTCACAAACCAGCGGCTGGCCGGGACTCCGGATCTTCTTCGGCATCTCGCCACATCGCCCCGATACCGCTCCTCCCGGTTCGATTCGGCCCGGAGCGGCTCGTTCATGATCTGCGCCGCTCCCCCCGACCGCACACCCGGCTATCGTCTTCTTGTGGGCCGCGAACTGCCGGAGCAAGAACAGTTGCCACTCTCTTCCGTATGCCTGCTTGGGCTGCTGCTCCTGTTCGCGACTCTTGGCAGCTTCATTGCCGGCGAGCGGATCATCTTCGGGCGGGGTCCCGTTTTCACGGTGCGGCGCCTGCTTCCAGCCTCCTTTCTGGCCGTCGCCCTCCTCCCACTGACCGGCGCGGGCGTCATGATCGGCCGGTATCAGTTCGAAACCGAACGAGACCAGCGCGCATCCCTCCAGCGCGATCTCCACGAGGAACTCGTCGATATCGACGAGGGGGATCGCGCCCATATCGCCTCGTTCGCGAACTACCTCCGTTCCCTCGACAGGAAATCCCGTTTCGACCGTTTCTCCGATCCGTCCATCCCCGCAAACGATATCGAGAGCTATTTCAAGAAGTTCCTTGAGACATTCAACGGTCTCAATGACGACGTGTTCCACAACATTCTCGTAGTCGCTTCGGACGGCAGGTATTACAGCATCCAATCGATGCTCCGCACGACCGGCATTCCGGAGATCGTTTCCCGCATCGATCCGAACCCCATCGTCCAGTACATGATCAACCGCGGCCTCCATCGGCTCGGCATCGATACGACGGCTGCGAAGACGGGAAAATCCGAAGGGGCGATCCTCGCCGAGGCCCTCAAGCAGGAAACATTTCAGGAAATTTTCATCAATCTGGGCGGTCTCTCGACCTACATCAACATCGCGTTCTATCCCCACCGACTGTTCGAGATCAAGTTCCTGCATGAGGCAAACTTCTCGCTCGACACCCAGCTGATCTTTTCCCCGGGGCTTCGGATCAACATCACCTGGGTCTGGGGCTGCCGGGCTCTCGACAAGCCCTATCTCATGGAAATCTTCCGTCAGCCTCCCGACCCGGCTTCCCACGATCGAACCGTCGTGATGAGCGGAATGAAACACGAACGTACGATTTCCCCGCCGTCCTTTGTTGGGGAGCTGGACCGATTTTCCAGCCTTTACGATCTTCTCAGCACCGGCTTCCAGACCCAGCAGATCATTCGCCGGACCGCCGACGACGAGCCCGGAAGGCCCGTCCAGGAAGTGTATCCGGCACGCCATCTCCGCGGCGTCATCGCTGGTCAGCGGTCGACCGAGCGAATCGATCGGGATATCGATCGGCTGAGCCGCTCGGCTCTCTTCGGCCTCTTCGGCTTCATCATCGGTGCCATTCTGCTCGGAACGCTCGCCGCCGTGTTTTTCCTGCTCCCCCTCTCGGAGCTGCGACGCGGTATCGATGCCATTTCCTCCGGCCAGTATGGGTTCCGTCTCGACACCGCGCGGGATGACGAGTTTGGCTCGATCGCCGGCGCGTTCAACCATATGTCGCGTCGCCTGCAGGAAGGCCAACACCTCCGTTCCTACGTCTCCGACTCGGTGCTCGCCGCGATCAAGACCGGAGAAGCGGACCAAACGCCACGCTCCTGCGAGGTCACCATCCTGTTCTCAAGCATCGTCGGCTTCGAGCAGTTCAAGATCGGCCAGGGACCGGCCGAGGTATTCGGCGCTCTTCAAACCCATCTTAGCGTCATTGACGCAGCCGTCACACGATATGGCGGTGAAATCGACAAGATCATCACCGACAAAGTCATGGTCGTGTTCCGGCATGATCTTCTCGGCGGTGGCCGGGAAGCGGTGAACGCCGCGCTCCAGGTCGCCCGGTCGATCGGCCCGGCCCTCGCGAGCCAGGGGATCCCCTGGACAACGGCCATTGGCATGAATTCCGGTACGGTCGTTTCCGGAACCGTCGGAGCCGCTGCGGTTCGTCTCGATTTCACCGTGATCGGGGATCCGGTCAACCTCGCCGCCCGCCTCGCAACCCTGGCCCATACAACGCAGGGTTCCCGCATCGTGCTCTCCGGTCCGGTTCTCGAGATGGCTCCGGCCGGAACGTCGACGATCCGCCTCCCGTTCCGGGAGGTCAAGGGAAAAACCCAGAAAATCGAGGCATATCTGCTGGTATGAATCCTCTGCGCACACATCCTCCCCATCATTCCATCCATCCCATTCTTCTCATTCTTGTCCTATTCGTCATCCTGCCTCATGCCGCAACTGCACGGGAGTTCGTTTCTGCCGGTGGCACGGACGCGGTCTCGACCGGCCACGAACGTGCCACCGAAGCCGCCCTGGTGATGTTCAAGCGTGGAGGAAATGCCGTCGATGCTGCCGTCGCGGCGGCCTTTCTCCTGGCCGTTGTTGAACCGTCGAACTCCGGACTCGGGGGCGATGGCTTCGCGATTCTTCGCCTTCCCGGCCGGGGATTCGAGGCCTGGGATGCCTCGATCCGCCTCCCTCCCTGTGCGGCGACCGGCCCGTCGAGTATCGGCATGCCCACCGAACCCGCCTTCCTCCTCGAACTTCACGGGCGCCATGGAACCCTTCCCCGCGCCGAGGTTCTCGCTCCCG
>DATCTT010000047.1:0-7993 GCA_036567845.1 Candidatus Ozemibacteraceae bacterium
ACCATACCGAGCATCCCCGGAGATCCCGCCCCCGAGCGAGCCGAGGTCGATCCCCGAGAGACGGCCGGCGAGTTCGTAGCGTGAGGGACGGCCTGAGGCCAGCACCCCGGCTGCCTTCGTCAGGGCAACCCGCCCTTTCAGCACGCCGATATCACATTTCGAGGCAGCCACGTTGCCCGTGCCAAGATCGTAAGTCAGCGAGACGGCGCCCGGCCCCAGAGGAATATTCCAGGTGCGGCCGTCGCTCGAGTAACTCAGCTCAAGCGACTCGGTCCGCAGATCGACGTCAAAGGCCGGAGCGGCAAGGGTTCCAGCGACGCGCACCGTGCCGTCGAACGCTCCCTCCTTCGGGAATCGCACCGTGGGCAGGTTCAGCCCGGACAACAAGGCCAGCAGGTCGGAGGGGTAGGCTTTTTCGATCCGCCCCGACATCGAGAGCCGGGCCGTGTTCTGCGGATCGACCACCCGTCCTTCGGGAATCGCGATCCGCGACCTGCCAAAGCCGGCCCGCACGTCGCGCCACTCGACGACCGGCTCGGGACGCCCCTGTCTGCGCGACAGGAGCAGATTTGCCTCGAGGCCGGTCACGGCCTGGGGAATCCCTGCCCACCGGAACCCGCCATTACGGATCGTCAGCTCGCCATCCCCGCCGAACCGATTGCGACCGCCGGCAAGGGTGAGACGCCCGTCGAGAATCCCCGTGACATCCGTCAGACGTCCCGCGACGTCAACCGGAAGGAATCCGCTATTGAGGATCCGCATCAGGCTCGCGGCATCGATGCCGGCGAGGGAGGTCCTGATCTCGTCGAGCAGGGGGACAAGGCGCTTTCCATCCCGTTCGAGGCGTGCGCGGCCGGCGAGCGTCACCGCCCCACCCGCCACCCGGGCCTTGCCATTCGTGACCGCTCCTGTGAAGCTTCCCGGGCCGGTCTGGGCAAATTCTATTTTCCCGGATATATCCGTGATGTCGACGGGCAGGGTGCGGCCCGGAGCCACCTGGACAGACAACCGGAGACCAACCCCCGCCACTTCGGCCGAAGCCCGGGAGGTGAGCGCCTCGAACGGCCCCGACGCAACGAACTCGACGGCCGCCGGCCCGTTCACCGTGAACGGGATATTGAACTTCGCGATCCGGGCGACTTCGCCCATCAGCGTCTGGAGCCGCTGGCTCCGGCCCTCGAGTTTCAGGCTCCGAAGCCGCCCGGCCGAGGGCTCAAGAACCGATTCGAGATCGAGAAGCGTGTCGAAGACGCGCGTGGTGCCGTTCAGTCTGAGGATCTGGAGCTTTGCGCCCCTCGGCCGCCCCCAGGTCATGCGGGTCTGCAGCCCATCGAGAACGAACGCAACCCCGCTTTTGGTGATCCGGGCGTTTTTCGTGGCCGCCACGCCCCGGTATTCCCCGGCTTCCCCCATTGTGAGGGAACAGTCGAACGGCATTTCGGCCGAAAGATCCCCGGCGCGCAGCTCCAGTCGCGGGCAGGCGATCGATCCGGTCAATGCCGGCCGATTCAGCGTCCCGTTTCCCTTCAGGCCCAAGGTGAAAGCGCCACCGATGTCGATCCCGTGGCGCCTGACGGCGGCATCGATCTCCGGTTGCTCCCGTAGAGCCGCAAGCAGCGTGCCGAAATCGCTCCCCCGCCAAGTCACCGCCAGGTCGTCGAAGCGGGAGCGGGCGAGATCCAGGACGGCACGGGCCTCGCCGGGGAAGCCGAACAGGTTCATTTTCACCTCGGCCACGAGCCGTGACGGTCGGCCGTGCACGCGGTCGAGCGGCTCATCCGTCGAGAGCAGCAGCGAAAGATCATCGAGCCACCAGGATTTTCGCCCGCGCTTCAGTCGCACCCGATCGAGGCTCATGGCAAGCCGCTGTGGCCCGGAAGCAGACTGGAACGCGGCCGTCAGGAGCCTGTCACCCTCGAGGGCCAGGGAGTCGAAGCCCGGCCTGCCGCCGAACCCGAAGCTGCGCCAGATCCGTTCCCCCGTGGCAATGAACGGCGCACGGTCGCGCAGAAACGCGGCGAGGTCCAGCCGGTATTCCGCGACCGTGGCACCTTTCGGGCCAAGGAGCACCCGTCCCGAAACCTCGGTGACGAGTGAGTCGAGCCGCGCGGAGACGCTGGCCAGCTCGACGGAGCCGCTCGAAAGCAGCAGCCGGCCACCGAGATCGAGTCGGTCCTCCTGACGGGAACGGCTGACCACCTGCGCGCCCGCGAGATCGATCATGGCGTGCCCGAGGTCGGCCCGGCCGGGTTCCGGCAGTTTGGCATCGATCGAGAGCGGCCCGACGAGATCGACCCGTGACGACCAGGCCGCGATGGTCCGCGTCACACCGGCAGGCATGATGCGGAGAGGAAGAACATCCCACAAACTGCCCCCAGCCTTGATCCCGGCCTCGAGCAGGATATTCCGGTACCGGACGATCCCGCCGTCGCGGACCTGCTCGAACGACACGCCCGCATGGCCCGCATTCCTCCGGATCTGCGCCCGGCAACGGCTGAGACCGGCATGTTCGATTTTCCACACCGCATCGATCTGCATCGGTTCGCCCCCGAGATCCGAGGAAAAGCTCGCCAGAACCGTGCCTGGCGTCTGGAAATCCATCCCCCCGGCGTGCGTCGTCGCCATGCTCGCGATCGTCGCCTCGAACCGGGTGAAGGAGGCAAGCCGGTTCTGAAGCCCGGCTTCGATGTTCACCCGGCTGATCGAAACCGCTCCGGGAACACGCAGCCCGAACTCCCTGACGCTGATGCCGATCCGTGACTCGATGAGCGGCGCAGCCTCCGCGGCCGAGGCCGTCAGAGTGATGGCTCCGGAGAGTGCCGACCCCGGGGAAAGAACCGCTCCGAGGGAAGCAATCCCGTCGAATTCGATGACACCATTTAGGCCGCGGATTCGCTCCGGAAGTGGGGAAACACCACTCGCCAGGGCGAACCTCAGGTTTAACCGGTCCTGGAACCGGCGGTCGAACAGGCTGATCGTTCGGTCACCACCCGAAGCCGAACGTACGGTGAGATCGACACCCCGCTTCAGTACATCGAGGGAGGCCGTGACATCCCCCGAGGCCCGGTTGCGGCTGAGCTGCATCGTCAGCCAGGCCGGATCCTCCGGCGTCGAAACCCGAAGGACGTGTGAGATGAAATCCGGGTGCGGATATTTCCGGAGAAGCAGGTTCAGCCCCGCGAGCTGAACGTTGCCCGGCGGAACTCTCAAAATTCTCATCAGCAGCTGATCTGGAAGGAGATCGCGGGGTCTCGGAATCAGGAGGCTGAGATTTTTCAGCTCAATGTGCTGGAGATAATTGTCCGCGATCACCTCGGCCTGCGCCGCGCTCGTCGTAGGCGGAGCTGGTTCCGCCGGGCCAGCCGTGACCTCGGCGGTGCCAGTGGCGTGAGGTGCCGAAAAGTCCCAGATTGCGCGACCGTCGGAGTCCCGGCCGAGAACGATCGAAGGGTCGGTGATGATCAGGCGCTCAAGAACGATGTTTCCCCAGAAGATATCTCGGATCGAGTATCGGAGGGTGATCCGTGGCACCGAAAGTATCATACCGCCCGTCCGGAAATTCGGATTTCTGATAACGAGATCCTCGATATCGATGCCGGAAAGCAGATCCCCCGAAATTCTGCGGACGGTGAAGGGCGCCCTTCCCTGGGCAAGCGAGGCCAAGCCTCGTTTGACATGCACCTCGATTACGTCGCTGTTGAGCCGGAAGAAGTTGTAGAAGAAGATGCCAGCCAGAACGGCGAACACGCAGGCGCACAGAAGCAGGAACCGGCGCAGGAACGCCCGTCGCCATCTTCCCTGAAGGCGGCCGGCAAGGCGCTCGGACTTTCTCCGTTCCAGCTCCTGGGCGATCGTGTCCAGTTTCGAGGTATTCGGGTCTTCCATCGGGGTGCCCGGACGGGGTCATCCTCTCCTGATGTGCGCTCGTGGGGTTTCTGCCCGAGGACAGGATACCACAACCTCTGCATCGTGATGATGGGCATGAGCGGGGGACATCTCCCCGGTTCTGCGAGGTTTGGTTCGCCTCACGCGGGCAGGATTCGTTCTTGACTCGAACCGCGTCGGTGGGTAGATTGAAACCCATGATCAAGCCCGATCAGATCGTCGGAAGACACTACCGGATCATCGCTCAGCTCGGGGTTGGCGGCATGGGTCAGGTGTACAAGGCCCAAGACATCAATCTCGGCCGCGAGGTCGCCATCAAGTTCCTGCTCGATGCCGACTCGAATGAAGAGATCCGGCAGCGGTTCATCAATGAGGGCCGCATCCTCGCAACGATCAGCCACCGGGCGGTCATCTCGGTGTACGCGTCGGACGTCGACGAGGCGCTGAACGTTCCGTTCCTCGTGATGGAGTTCGTCGACGGGAAGCCGATCGACCGGTTCCGCGACCCATATCTCGCCAACCAGACCCTGCTGATCGAGCATTTCGTCGAGTTGCTCGAGGGAATCGACGCCTGCCACCAGAAGGGTATTATACACAGAGATATTAAACCTGCTAATATTCTCGTCAATCGCGACGGCCAGCTGAAGATCCTCGACTTTGGCATCGCGAAGACCGCGAAGAAGCAGACGAAGACGGGGGTTGCCCTGGGAACCCCACACTACATGTCTCCCGAGCAGTGTCTCGGCAAGGCCGAGATCACGGCCCAGGCCGATGTCTACGCGATCGGAGTGATGCTCTGGGAGTTTCTTGCCGGCAAACTCCCGTTCGACGCCGGCAGCTCCGCGGCAGACCCTGCTCTGGCCATTGCCCTGATGCATCTGCACGAACCCCCGCCGCTGGATGAGATCACCAGGAATCCTGCCATCAGCCGCTTCGGGGATCTCCTCCAACGGATGCTCTCGAAAAATCCGGCAGACCGTCCCTCGGTGTCCGAGGTGCTGGATCAGCTTCGCCGGGAACTCTCCTGCTCAATTCCGGCGCACGCTTCCGCGACAGGGGCGCCACCCGCAACCGGCAGGAAAACCGGCCAGGGCTCAGCGGCAGGCATGATCGGCGAGATCTACCGGCTCCAGCGCGAACTCGGTACCGGCGGGATGGGCACCGTGCACCTAGCCCTTGACACGACGCTGAACCGCCAAGTGGCCATCAAGGTGCTGAACGAGTCCCTTTCGAGCGACGAAAGCCTCGTCGAGCGCTTCATCCGGGAAGGTCAGCTCCTCGCAACGGTCGGCCACCCGAACATCATGAATATCTACGCGTCCGGCCGCGATCACGCCACCGGCCGCCCGTTCCTGGTGATGGAATACATCGATGGGATGTCGCTTGCGTCGCTGAAACCGAGCCTTCTGCAAGACCGGCGCAGCATTCCGCCCCTGATGCTCCAGCTGTTCGAGGGAATGGCTGCCTGTCATGCCAAAGGGCTCATCCACCGCGATCTGAAGCCCTCTAACATCATGGTCACGCGGTCGGGGCTCCTGAAAGTGCTCGACTTTGGCATTGCGCGCTCTTCGGCGGGTATGACCCGTGCGGGAGTCGTTCTGGGAACGCCCGCCTACATGGCTCCCGAGCAGTGCCTGGGCGTGCCCAACCTGACCGCGGCGACCGACGTCTACGCGATGGGGGTCATCTTCTGGGAGCTGATCTTCGGCGAACTGCCCTTCAAGGCGGACAACGTGCCGAACGCAGAGCTCTCGATCGCGATGAAGCACGTCAACGAGACGCTTCCGGCCATCGCGATGATTCCCGACGAGACGCTCACTCCGCTGTTTCCGTTGATCCGGCGGATGCTCGACAAGGCCCCAGAAGCCCGGCCGACCGCCCAGGAGCTGATCGAGGCACTCGATCGGTACATCGACGAACACCTGGCCCCGGCCCGGACAGCCCCCGTGACCCGAAAAAAGTCACGCAGCCTGCGAACCAGCGGCCTGCGAGAGCTCGTCGACTCCGCCGACTCCGGAACGGGTTCCCCGTTCTGGCGGCGGCTCCTGGCGTTCGGTGGCAGCGCGGCTCTCGTCGCGGCTCTGTGGTATGGAGCCACGCAACTTCGCCCCGACAACACCAAGTTGATCACCGTCTTGGAAGCCCAACTCAGACAGCAGATCGCCGCTGGCAGCCTCGATGAGGCGGTTCGCACTCTTGCCCTGCTCGAAGCCGAGCCCGAGGGTCGCAAAATTGCCACCCCCTGGCGTAGTCCCCTTGCCGAGGCCCTCTCGGCAAAGGCGCGCGGACTGCACCCCGTCGATCAGGCATCCCCAGCCTTGTATCTATACGACCTCGCCTTGAACATCGACCCGACCAATGCAACCGCCGCGGCAGCCCAGGCCGTCATCAAGATCGATCTCGCCGCCCGCCAGGCTGCCGAGGAGGCGCGCCGGCGTCTTCTGGAACAAGCTCGCGACCTCGCCGACCATGCGGCGCCGGGCTCCGACACCGCCGAGCTCGACAGGCTTTTCGAGCGCATGCGTGCTGAAGGTCTCGGCTCGGATGCCGCCGCCCTCGATTCGCTCGTCGAGACTCGGTTCCTCCAGTCGGGCGATGCGGCTCTGGCGAGTGATCCGACCCAGGCCCTGAGGTATTTCGAGGCCCTCCGCCTCCGGTCACCGGAGCTTCCCGGACTCAACGACCGGATCGCGTCGGCTGGAACACTGATCGAACAGGAAAAAGCCCGGCTCGCCCGGTCCCAGGAGACCGCCGATCTCGTGGCGCGCCTCGATGCCGAGCTGGCGGCCTTTTCCGCGACCACCGATCCGGCACCATATCTCGGCCTGTGCGACGGTCTCGCCAGGATCGGGGAACAGGCGGCTGCCACACGATACCGCCGGGATGCCGCCGCCCGTCTCGACACGGCTGCCGAAGCGGCCCTGTCTGCCGGAAACGGCTCGGAAGCCGTCTCGCTGATGAAGCGGGCTGCGGCCATTTACGCCGATCTTCCCGGCCTTTCCGAACGGTTGCGCCGGACGGAACAGCGTCTCGCCGAAGAACGGGCCGCGGCCGAACGGGAAGCCCGACGCCAAGCCACCCTGGCCGAAGTCTCGGCCCTCGTCGGGCAGCTCACCCCTCTCTCCCCACCGGAGGCCGTTCTCGGCCGCCTCTCGTCCCACGAATCCGAGTTCGGCGTTTCATCAGCAACGGAGGGACTCCGCCGTACCATCTTCGATCTGTATCTGACCACGGCACGCCGCGTGCGCGACACCGATCCCGCCCAGGCGCTCGAACTGCTCCGCAAGGCCGGCCAGACGGGCGTCGAGCGGTCACTGATCGCCTCCGAAACGGCTGCCGTCGAGGCTCTTTCCGCGGCCCGGGCAAAAGAGCAGGAGCGCCGGAAGCGCATCGACACGATCCGAGCGGCGCTTCCGGGTATGACGAAGGCCCCGGCCTCGAAAGCGGCAATGTCACTCCCAGAGCTTCTTGCCGAGCTGACGAGCCTCGGAGAAGCACAGCTGGCAGACGAGGCAAGACACGACGCGCTCACCGCGCTCCGATCGGCCGCCGCCAAGCTCGACGGGACAGATGACGCCGAGGCTCTGCGTGTGGCGCTCAAACACCTCGCCCCCCCCGGAACCCCGGAGGAGCAGGAAGGGACGAAAGCAATCGATGCCGGCCTTGAATCCTGGCGGAACCAGCGCCGGGGCAGGATCGAGACGGCTCTCGCCAAGCTGAAGCCTGTCGAGTCCGTCAAGCCTGCTGCCGACCTTCTGCGCGAGCTCGAAACGATTGCCGGCCCGGATGCCGTCAAACCCCATCTCGAAGCCCTGAAAAAGGCATATCTCGATGCAGCGGCACGCCAGAAGAAGCCGGAACAGGCGCGCGCCCTCCTCGCCGCCACAGCCGGAATCCCCGGCCTGAAAGGGAGCCGCGAGATCGCGACCGCCCTCGAGGCCGCCGATGCGCGCATCGCGGAAGAAGCAAAACGCGCGGAGGATGCCCGTCGCGATGCTGAGGAACAACGCCGGGAAGAAACCCTCCGGGCCGAAGCCGAACGCCGGGCCCTCGAGGCCGCCGCTGCGTCGGAGGCGGTGAAAACGTCAGAGCCTCCTGCCCGGCCTCC
>DATCTT010000048.1:0-15936 GCA_036567845.1 Candidatus Ozemibacteraceae bacterium
CATTCCCGCAGGGCCTCGAGGCTGCCGCGCTCGAGATCCGCCGTCACGCGGGCAACCGCGGATTTGCGAAAATGATCCCGAAGCATCTCGTCCCACAGGGTGTCGGCGGCAAAAGACAGTTCCTCGTAGGCCGGCAGATAATTCTGGAGCTTTTCGGGGAAGTAGACGGCAAGCCCGTTCGCACAGATCGGGATTTCCCAGCGCGCAGGCCGGTTCCCGTGCAGCCAGTCGGAATCATCGCCCCCCTGGCCGTTCCCGTCGTCCTTCGTGCCTGTCGTCCCGTTTGCGAGGATGGCCGTCCGGAAACTCGCGCCCAGCTGCCCGATCGCCTCGAGCAGGGCGGGGTCCTTCACCAGGGGTTTCAGGCTGTCGAGCAGGTCCTTCAGATCGACATTGTCGTAATAGGTGAAATGTTCGGCCTTTTTCACCGCCTCGTTCAACGCCGGGGCGACATTCCCGGCCATCACGGCCCGGGCGAAGGCGTCGAGCTTCTCACGCAGATCAGCCAGGCGCGCCGTTTCCAGAAGTGACATCGTCGTCTTCCGGATGGCGCGGGCCGAACGCCTGCCCGTGAACTCCCACGGTCCTTCCTGCGGGATGTCCTTGCTGTAATGGATCCGGAAGGCGTTCACGATCGCGGTGCCGAACTCGACCGGCCCCATGCCCGACTTCAGCGCCCCCAGCACCTCGGCGTAGGGATAGCCATCGCCCGGCACGGTCTCCTCAGAGGCGACGATATAGTCGCAGCCGTCCCGTATTTCCCAGGCGACCTCGAACATCTGCATCAGACAGGCATCCATGCAGAACAGATCGATCTTCCGCCCCGTCACATCCCGGATCTCGCGCAGCGCCTCGCCAAGCTGGCGCGTCGTGATGTGGTTGTTGCTGGAATCGTCGTAGGAGATGCCTTTCACAGCCTCCCCCGTCCGAAATTTCCAGCCGGCACCGTGGTTCCAGACGACGAGCGCGTAACGTTTCGCTGGGAAGCGCGCCATCGCGGTCTTCGCGAACCGCACCAGTTCGCGCCAGTCACCCATGTCGAGCTCGCCCTCGTCGGACAGCTTCGTGATGCGCTTTTTCTCGATGTGGTTCATCGTCGCAGGGCCGGCATACCTGTCGATCAGCGTCACGATGTCGAGCCGGTCATTGCTTCCGGCCGCGGCCATCTCCTCCTGGTCGAGAACCCCGTATTCATCGAGGTTGTTGTCGGCATTGATGTATACCATGAAGGTCCACTCCTTCTCCGCTGCCATGGCCGAGCCCTGCACCAGGCAGGCGAGAACGAGCACCGTCGCGAGAATCCGGGCAACCTGATTCATCATATGACTTCCTCTTCGTAGTAATGGTCCGTGCCGTCTCATGATATCACGACCTTCTTCGGCATAGTCCTACTCGCAATCGTGGTTTCGCACCCTTGACAGTTTCAGACTTTTGGGTATAAATATCGAAACTTTCAAGTTTAGTTTTCCCGTCCCCATTCATGATCCCAGGAGAAGATCGATGGCAACGCCCCGGCAGAAGCAGCGCAACGAGCGTATGCTTCACGCTGCGCTCGACGAGTTTTCCCGTCAGGGATATCACCAGGCGAGCGTTGATACGATCGCCCGCAAGGCGAAAGTCAGCAAGGCAACTATCTACAGCCACTTCGGAACCAAGGAATCGCTTTTTCTGGCCGTGTTCGACCTCGTCCTGCGCACCACGCTCCGCCCCCCCGCCATCGATCTGAACGTCATGTCTCTCGAGGACGGGGTGCGGCAGGGAGTCCGTCAGCTGTTCACGCAGGTCGCCGACACCCCCGAAGCCCGTTTCTTCTTCCAGTGCATGACCTCGGACGCAGGGCTGCTGGATGAGGAGCTTCGCAACCATCTCGCGAACAGATTCATCGCCGCAAGTCTCGGTGAGATGAAAGAGCTCGAAAAGGCCCAGAAAGCCGGTCTGGTTTCCCCGCATCTCCATATCGAGCTGATTCATCATGCCCTCATCGGGATGGTTCTCCAGGCGTTCCGGTTCTGGTGGTCACACGAAAATGTGATCCCCGCTGATATTCTCGCGAATCAGCTGTCAGAGTTTTTCCTGTTCGGCCTGGCCGGTCCTCATCCCTCGCCGGTTTTGTCACAACCCACCTCTCACAAGGGGCCCAGGTCGAAAGCTCATACCAGAAGAGGCAAACATCCATGATCCTCCCCCATCGTTCTATCAGGCTCTTCCCTCTCCTCCTCACGACCTGTTCCCTGGTGTTGTTCCCCTGCGTTGCGGGAATCGCGCTGACTGGCGCGGAATACGCGGCCCCGGCGTCTTCACCGTCTGCCTTCGAGACCCCGATCAAGCCGGCGCTTGCAGCGGATTCGGCCGGGAAAGCCACGGCAACCGCCGCCCCGACCCTGGCCGAGTGTCTCATGTCGGCCCTCGACACAAATCCCGGCGTCCTGTCGGCGGAGGATGAAACCCGGGCGTCAAAACAGCGCCTGAAACAGGCGAGCAGCAATCTCCTCCCCCGTCTCAAGGCCGAGGAGACGTTCACGAACTTCCGACACACCTCGGAGATCCTGGGCCGGCCGTTCGGGAAAGAGCAGCTCCAGCTCGAGGGAATCAAGCTCTCCCAGCCGATCTATACGGGCGGGGCCCTCGAAAACGGCGTCAAGGCAGCCCGCGCCGGTGTGAACCTGCAGAAACACGCCGAAACGCGGCGGCGCGAGGATATGGTCCGTTCGGTCGCCGAGGCCTGGTTCGGACTGCTCAGTGCCCGCGCCATGGAGGAAGTGGCTTCGCAGGCACTGCTCGACACGCTCGGCCACCAGCGGCACGTTCAAAGCATGCTCGAAGCTGGCGTTGCCGTCCGCGACGACCTGCTGAAAGTCCAGGTCTCCGTCCTTGAGCGGCGCGAGAACCTCGTGAAAGCCCGCAATGGTATCGATCTTGCCAAAGCCCGGCTTGAGATGCTGACCGGCCTTTCCATCGATCCGTCGGGGATCCCCATCCCGGAGAATCCCGACATCACGCCGGAGCTGAGCGAGCCGCATGCCGTCTCTCTCGCCACCCGCAGCCACCCCCTGCTTCGGGCCGCCCGTGAAGCGGTCCGCATCCAGGACTTTTCGGCGAAGGCCGCAAAGGGCTCCCTGCAGCCAAACGTCGCCCTCCAGTGGAACTGGAGCTCGGGCAACCAGTTCAACACGGCCCAGGATAACTGGGATGCCACCGTCTACGTCGGTCTGAACGTGTTTGACGGCGGCGAAACCCGGAGCAAAGTGCGGGAAGCGCGGGCCGCCAGAAGCAAGGCGACCCACGACCTCGAAGACCTCGAACGTACTATTTTGCTTGCTATTCATCAGGCGTTTCTCCGCATTGAGGAGGCGCGCGCGCGGCTCGAATTGTCCACCCAGGCGGAAGCGCAGGCTGCCGAATCCCTGCGCCTGACCGAGGAGCGGTTCAAGGCCGGTGCCGTCACCTCCCAGAACCTGCTCGACGCCGAGTCGGCACTTGTCTCAGCCCGGCAGCGACGTGTCACGGCCGGCTTCGACCGGGCCCTGGCCAGCATCGCCCTCTGGCATGCCGCTGGCAGCCTCGAACACGCCCTTCTGCCACTGAAATGATCTTCACCCATCCACGGCTCATCGGAAATGCCACCCCCGTCAGGAGCAGCCCCATGTCCCGCATCCACCCCCTCACCATATATATTATTTCATATATTTTATTGAATTTCTCCGCCGTCCTTCCGCTGGCTGCCGAGTCCGCAGCCACCGTCCCCGTGACCCTTCTGATACCCGAGATTGGTTCGGTCGAGTGGGTCGAGCACACGACCGGCGAGCTGGTCGCGCCCCAGCGCGCGACGCTCCAGTTCAAGACCTCTGGCTTCGTCGACCGCGTGCTGGTCCGTGAGGGGGACCGGGTCCGCAGGGCCCAGCCCCTCGCCATTCTCGATCTCGAAGACGCGAATATCGCCCTCGACCAGGCGAAGACGGCCGTCACCTCGGCCGAATCCCAGGTCGCCGCGGCATCGGCGGCCCTCGAAACCGCTCGTGTCGGGAAAATGCAGGCGCTGATCCGCCTCGAAACTGCAACCCGCGATTACGATCGCGCGAAAAGCCTCCGCGAAAAGGATACGATCCCCCAGCAGCAGTTCGACCAGATCGAAGGCCAGTTCAAGCTCGCCCAGAACGGCGTCGAGGTTGCTGACCGACAGATCATGCAGGCCGAGGCGTCCCTCTCGGCCGCCAGAAGCCTCGTCGCAACCGCGAACGTCGGCATCCGCGCAGCCAGGCGCCGGCTCAACAACTCGACCCTCCTCGCACCGTTCGACGGACTGGTCATGGCGAAATCCCTCATGGATCACGAGCCCAGCGACCGCCAGAGCCTCACCCTCGTCGACGACTCGGAGCTCGAGCTCCGCATCCGTCTCCCCGAGCGCGTCCTCCCCTTCCTCACTCTCGGGGCCCGGGTGATCATCCGTTCCCCCCTCGCTTCGGAGCCGGTGATCACCAGCGTGAACACGATCATCCCCGCGATCGACCGTAAAACGCTGACGTTCGAAGCGATCGCCGTCATCCCGAATACCGGTCACACCCTGAGCCACGGCGGATATGCCGACGTCGACACGGTTGTCCGGGAGAATCTGGGAACCCGCATCGTGCCCGCCGGCATCGTGAAAATCACGAGCGACGGTACCGGCGCAACCCAAGGCGCCGCCCGTTCCGGGTATGTCTTCACCATACGCGACGGAAAAGCCCACAAGACCCCCGTGACGGTCGGCTTCTCAAGGGGCAACCGCATCTCGAT
This sequence comes from Candidatus Ozemibacteraceae bacterium, assembly GCA_036567845.1. Classification (GTDB taxonomy): domain Bacteria; phylum Muiribacteriota; class Ozemobacteria; order Ozemobacterales; family Ozemobacteraceae; genus MWAR01. Next base: position 4,774 of record DATCTT010000048.1, read on the forward strand.
TCTTTCCGGCCTCGCCACGGACACGCCCATTGTCGACAGCGGCTTCGATCAGCTCAACGAGGGCACCCCAGTCACGGTCGAAAACGAGACCGCCCGATGATTCTCGCCGACACCGCCATCCGCCGGCCCGTCACCACGATCATGGCCTTCCTGGCCGTGGCTCTCTTCGGCGCCCTCTGTTACCGCGATCTTGGCGTCGATGAGTTCCCCGAGGTCGAGTTCCCGACCGTCACCGTCACCTGCGTCTATCGCGGCGCCAGCCCGGAAACGCTCGAGTCGAAAGTCGCCGACAAGATCGAGGAGCAGATCGCCGCGCTCAGCGGCATCGAAAGCGTCAAATCCGTCTGCGCGGAAAACGTCGCCCGCGTCATCGCCGAGTTCAAGCTCGACCGCAGCATCGACGTCGCCGTCCAGGATGTCCGCGACAAGGTTGCCGGCATCCGCAGCGAGCTGCCCGAGGCGATGGAATCACCCGTCATCGAGAAGTTTGACACCGGCGCCGTTCCGATCCTCGCCCTCACCATCTCCGGTCCCCTTTCGGTCGGTGAGCTGTCGAAATACGCAAAGGATGTCGTGAAAAGCCGCCTGCAGAGTGTTTCTGGCGTCGGCGCCATCAAGGAGATGGGCATCAGGGAACGCGAGATCAAGATCTGGATCGACAACGACCGGCTGAACGCCCATGGCCTGACCGCCGCCGAGGTCGTCCAGGCCGTGCGATCGAAGAATATTGAGATACCGGCCGGCAAGATCGAGGACGACCGGCGTGAGTTCATTGTGAAAACGATGGGCGAACTCGCCGATGTCGAGTCTTTCAGGAGTCTCACGATCGCCACGATCGACGGAACCCGCATCACCCTCGGCGAAGTGGCCCAGGTCGAAGATGCCATCGAGGATGAGCGGTCGGTGGGACTTGTCGACGGCCGACCGATCGTGGGCATGCAGATCCAGAAACAGTCCGGAGCCAACGCCGTGAAAACGGCGCAGCTCGTCAAAAAGGCCATCGAAGAGCTCAGCCAGAGCGCTCCCAAGGGCGTCAGCATCTCGATTCCCATGGATACGACACCTTTCACGGAGGAGTCGATTCATGCCACGATGGTCGACATCGTCGTCGGCGGTGTCCTGGCCGTCCTGATCATCCTCGTGTTCCTGCGGAACCTGCGCTCGACATTGATCTCCGCCCTGGCAATCCCTACCTCGCTGCTCGCCGCGTTCGTGATCATGCGAATTCTCGGTCTGTCGCTGAACATGATGACGACGATGGCCCTCTCGCTCTCGATCGGTCTTCTGATCGATGACGCGATCGTCGTCATCGAGAACATCTACCGGCACCTGCGCCTCGGAACCTCCGCCGAGAAAGCGGCCGGCGAGGCGACGGAGGAGATCGGTCTGGCCGTCACCGCGACGACCTTCTCGCTGGTCGCCGTGTTCCTGCCGGTCGCGCTGATGAGTGGCATCGTTGGCCGCTTCCTGTACCATTTCGGCATCACGGTCACCGCGACCGTGCTCGTCTCGCTCGTCGTCAGCTTTACCCTGACTCCCATGCTCGCGGCCCGCTACCTCGAGAGCGAGGAACACGAGAACCGCGTGGCGAAATTTTTCGGGCGCATGCTCGATCTGCTCGACGAAGCCTACCGCAGCCTCCTCGGTCTCGTCCTGAATCACCGGGGGGTTATTCTCGCTGCCGGCGCAGGCGTCATCGCCCTGATCACCGCCCTCGCGGGCCTGTTGAACTTCGAGTTCAAGCCCCAGGTCGACAAGAATCTGTTCCTTGTGAATTTTCGCACCCCTATCGGAACCTCTCTTGAAGGATCGAAGCGCATCACGAAGCAGGTCGAGTCACAGATCACGGCCCCGATCCGGCAATATATTCTTACCTCTATGGCCACCGTGGCAGCGGATCCTCTCGAGGACCCGACCAAATGCTCCGTCATCGTCACCCTCATCCCCCGGGCCCGGCGGCCAGACGTTTCTCAGACCATGCTGATGGATCGGGTCAGAAAAATAGTCAACACTATTCCAGGCATCGAGCGGTGCTCCGTCGAGGAGCACGACCCGATGGCCGCCGGCATGGGCATGGCCAACCAGCAGATCACCTATTCCCTCATGGGGCCCGACATGAAGGTGCTCGGAGACCTCGCGGACAAGCTTTCTGCTTGGATGAAACAGGCCGGCGGCTTCGTCGATGTCGCCGACACGCGCGAGCCGGGAAAGCCGGAACTGCGCGTTCAGCTGCAGCGCGACCGCATGGAGCTGCTCGGCGTCAACGTCGGCGCGCTGGCAACGACGCTGAACCTGCTTGTCGGCGGCCAGCAAGCCGTTTCCCAATTCAAGGAAGAAGGGAAACAGTATGACGTCAAGATGCGCCTGATGAAGGCGTTCCGGGAAAGCCCGGAGACGGTGCCGAACCTGATGGTGCGCACGACAGACGGCCAGCGCACCGTGCCGCTCGCGAACGTGACCGAGCTTTCGGTCAGCCCTGGCGCCGCCACGATCAACCGATTCAACCGGGCACGCGAAGTCCGGATCGGCTGCAATCTCGAAGGAAAATCGCAGGGGACGGCGATGGGCGAGTTCGCTGCCGAGGCCGGAAGGCTGTTCCCGCCCGGCTATCGCGGCCAGTTCCAGGGACTCGCCAAGACCAGCGAGGAAACCGTCGGGAACATGGCGTTCGCCGCCGTCATCGCCGCGATTCTCGTCTACATGCTTCTCGCTTCGCAGTTCGAGAATTTTCTACACCCGTTCACCATCATGACCTCGGTGCCTCTCGGCCTGGTCGGCGCGATCGGCGCCCTGATCCTGACGCAGGCGCGGGTCGACATCATGACGATGATCGGGTTTCTCATGCTGATGGGCCTCGTCGTGAAGAACGGCATCCTGCTCGTCGAGTTCATCAACCAGCAGCGCCGGCGCGGCATAAGCCGGCGCGAGGCCATCATGACAGCCGGGCCGATTCGCCTGCGCCCGATTCTGATGACCAGCGCCTGCATGATCGGCGGCATGATTCCGCCAGCCATCTCGACCGGCCCGGGCTCGGAAATGCGCGTCGGCATGGCGATCGCCGTCATCGGCGGCCTACTCACGTCGACAGCCCTGACGCTGCTGTTCGTGCCCGTCATCTACGAGTTGCTCGAGGACATCCTCGCCCTGTTCGGCATCAAAGCCTTTCACGAACCCAACTCTGATCGACTGGAGTGAGACAATGCGGGCGCGCCCATGGTAATCTGCCTTTCATTGTCATGCAGGGGTGTCATGGCATGAGCGTCCCAAACACGACGTCATCAACCTGTCCGGTGCAGCCCGCCTGGCGGGGGCTGCCTGCCGGCATCTGGGCAATGGGCTTCGCCTCGTTGTTCATGGACATGTCGTCGGAGCTGATCCACAGCCTTCTCCCCGCGTTCATGGTCACCACTCTCGGGACCTCGATGGTCACAGTCGGCATCATCGAGGGAATTGCCGAGGCCACGGCCTCGATCATGAAGGTGTTTTCGGGGGCTCTCAGTGACTACCTCGGCAGGCGCAAGTTCCTGATGGTTCTTGGATACGGCCTCGCCGCTTTCACCAAGCCGGTGTTCCCTCTCGCGAATGCCATCGGCTGGGTGTTCGCCGCCCGGTTCATCGATCGCGTGGGGAAAGGCATCCGTGGAGCTCCCCGCGACGCACTGGTCGCCGATATCACGCCGCAGCCGCAGCGCGGCGCCGCCTACGGCCTCCGGCAGGCTCTCGACTCAGTCGGAGCGTTCCTCGGCCCTCTGCTCGCTGTTCTTTTGATGATATATCTTTCCAACGATATCCGGACGGCCATGTGGATCGCGGTGATCCCGGCGTTCGTCTGCGTCGCGCTTTTGGTTGTCTGGGTGCGCGAACCCGAACGGTCGGCGGAGCAGATGCAGGCACGAAATCCGTTCCGCCTCGCGGATGTCAGGCTGCTTCCCGCATCCTACTGGTTCGTCGTCCTGCTCGGGGCGGTGATGACGCTCGCCCGGTTCAGTGAGGCATTTCTGGTCCTGCGCGCCCAGGATGCCGGCTTTGCCCTGGGACTTGCGCCTGTCGTGATGGTCGTGATGAACCTGTTCTATGCCGGCGCAGCCTGGCCTGCGGGCATCGCCGCCGACCGGTTCAGCCGGCGGTCCCTTCTGCTGATCGGGCTGGGTTTTCTCATTATCGCCGATCTCGTCCTCGCCGCCGCGGTATCTCCGGCTGCCGTGCTGGGCGGGGCCGCGCTGTGGGGGCTTCACATGGCTTTCACCCAGGGCCTGCTGGCGAAACTCGTCGCCGACACGGCTCCGGCAAAGCTGCTCGGCACGGCTTTCGGCCTCTTCAACCTGGTGAGCGGCCTCGCCCTGTTGCTGGCCAGCGTCATCGCCGGGGCCCTCTGGAGCGACCTCGGGCCTTCGGCCACATTCATCGCCGGGGCCGCCTTCACGGCCATCGCCGCGGCCGGCCTCGCCTTCGCCATCCCTTCCCGGAAACCTGCGGCCGGTGCATGAGCGTCCGGGCTCTGCACATCGGACGTTCTTTCCTTGACTTCCTCTCCAAAATTCCCATCGTTTTCTTTAGAGGCCAGAGAGGAGATGAGAGGCCATGTTCAAATTCGAGTTGTCCGAGGAAAATGTTGCCCTGCTGAAATCCCTGCTCACCAGAGAAATCGCCGATACCCGGGTCGAAATCTACCACTGCCGCAACGCGTCCGAGTTCCAGTCCTGCCTCAAGGCCCGCGAGGCCGAGCTTCATGAGCTCCTCGAGCGTCTCATGAGGCTGCTCCCGGCCTGACAGGACCTTCCGCGAGACCGTTTTCTCCGATCGGAATTCCCGATAAATGCACCAAAAACAAGCGACGCCGTCCAACTCCGGGCACCCGCCCGGAATTTTTTTGCCCATCCCGCACGAATTGTTCCGGAAGCATCGGCGATGTGCCCCTGTATCCGATGGGCGGAAAATGCTATGCTTTGGACATGATGAAGAATCTGATATCCGACGAAAAACTGCGCGAGCGGCGCGTTTCCCGGGAAGAAGACCTGCGCGGCCCGTTCCTGCGCGACCAGACCGCGATCATCCACTCGCTGCCATTCCGGCGGCTCAAGCACAAGACACAGGTGTTCTCGGCCCCCGAGAACGATCATATCTGCACCCGTATGGAACACGTGATGCATGTCGCGACGATCGCCGTCTCGATCGTCCGCGGGCTGAACCGGCTCGGCTGGGAGCTGAACGAGGAGGCGGCCTTCGCGATCGGTATCGGCCACGATCTGGGCCACCCGCCGTTCGGCCATGTCGGCGAGCACGCGCTGGATGCGCTCCTGAAGCAGTACGGTGCATCGTTCATGCACGAGATCAACGGGCTGCGGGTCGTCGACATGCTCGCGAACGACGGGCGCGGCCTCAACCTCACCTTCGCCGTGCGGGACGGCATCGTCTGTCACAACGGCGAGAAGTTCGAGCCCAGCCTCGTTCCCGCCGAAGCGGCGAATATACCAGAGACTATTCATGACCGGAACGCCCGTCCGTCGACATGGGAGGGCTGCATTGTCCGGTTCTCGGACAAAATCGCCTATCTGGGTCGTGATATAGAAGACGGAATAGATGCAGGCCTGATCTCGGAGAAGGATGTCCCTGAACTCGTCCGGCGCGAGCTCGGCAGCCGCAACGGCGAGATCATCAACACCCTCGTGGTCGATCTGATCGCCGCGTCCAGTGACAGCGGTGCGATCCGGTTTTCTCCCGAACGGTTCGCAATCATCAACGAGCTGCGCCGGTTCAACTACGAGCGGATCTACTTTCACCCGCGCCTTCGAGAGTATGGCACCTACATCGAGCAGATCGTGCGGCGCCTCTTCGATCACCTGTATGCCCTCGCCACCCTCTTCCGTGAGGACCAGGGGCGGGCCGGCACGCGCACGCTCCCGCTCGACCGGGCCTTCTGCGAGTATCTCGTCCGCATGGCAGGTGCCTATGGCCGCGAGAGCGCCGGCCCCGAGCGGATGGCCGCCGATTACCTCTCCGGCATGACCGACGAGTTCGCGCTCTCCTGCTTCCGCCAGATCACCTTCCCGCCCCCGATCTGCTGATCAGAAGCGGCCCCAGATTAGCGCGCCGGGGCGGAAGCGACCAGGCCCGCGGCGATGACAGCCTCGAGCACCTCGGCGGCAGCGGCATCGGAAATGGTCGCGACGTCGGAGCGGCCGACCGTGTATTTCTGCATACGCGCGATCACGCGTTCCCAGGATTCTCGGGTCCGGGGCTTCTCGCTCGTGGTCCGCTGCCGGTCGTGACACCCGATGCAGAAGCGGTCGATCGCATCCGCCGCTGATGCCTGCACGGAGGACTGTGAAGGTGCGACAGGAGCCGCTGCCGTCGCAAGAACCGCCGCCAGGGCGCCGCGAGTTTCCTCACGACCGCAGGCCCCGGCCCAGGCCATAGGCTCGACAATCGCGATCCACCGGGGGATGGACCGCCGGCCAAGCCCCTCGACGGCCGTTTCCCGGTCGTGGCAGGCCACGCAGATACGGTTGAATGCTGCCTGATCGGGCCGCTCGACGACCTCGGACGGGGTCAGCGACTGCCAGGCCCGGGCGCACTGGGCATACGGAAGGACCATGCCGAACGCGGCCAGCGGAAACAGGATGGTCAGGGCATAGCCGATCGCAGTCATCCGCCGGGGCGAGATCAGGATGTTCCGGCGCGCGAGGAACTTCGCCGCAAACAGCAGGAAGGCGAGCACACCGATCATGAGATGAATCCGTGACAGGGGCCGCAGCGGGACCTGGTATCGGACCGTCCGGGCGATCATGCCGATCAGCAGCAGCAGCCCGGGAATCACCGCCAGACGGCCGCCCCACCGGTGCAGCGGACTTGCCGGCCGCCACCATTTGATCGCTCCGAGACAAAGAGCGCCGCAACCCAGGATTCCGCCAAGCCAAATGCCCAGAGTCGGTTCCATCTTTCCGCCTCCCTATGGTTATGAACGTCATCGAACCCGGAAAACCGGTCTCAAAAGAACGGCGTGGAATGCCGAAGCCGTTCCACGCCGTTTCGGGTGAGTGGGATCAGTCAACCTTTTCGAATTTTTCTTTCGGAGAGAGGCAGACAGGGCACTTGTCCGCAGGGGCATTGTTGGTGGTGTAGCCACAAACCATGCAGACGAAGAACTCTTTCTTGGCAGCCTTGGAGGCTTCGAGATTCGCGAGCGCGTCGGCATACAGTGCGGCATGATCGCCTTCGACCTTGCCGGCGCCGCCGAACAGGATAACGGCCATGTCCTGCTTCTCGGCTTCAGCCGTGGCCTTGAACTCGGGATACATGGTCTCGTTCTCATGCTTTTCACCGGCTATCGCCGCTTCGAGATTCTCTTTGGTGGACTTCACGACGGGCGTCTCAAGCTTTGGCTCGGCCTTGCCACCTTGCTTTTCGATCTCGGACTTGAGGTTGGCAGCATGGATGCCTTCAGCCTTCGCTGCAGCGCGGAACAGACTGCCGACTCCCAGGAAACCTTCTTCGTCGGCTTTCTTCGCAAACTCGACATACTTCGCCTGGGCATTGGACTCACCATTGAACGCGGTCAGCATGTTTTCCAGCGTTTTACCGGGAGTGGGAGCCACAGCGGGGGCGGCAGGCGCATCAGGAGCAGCGGGTGCAGCGGCGGGCTGTTGAGCCGGTACGGGGGTCACTGGAGCAGCATCCTGTGCAAAAGCGAACCCACACAGCATCAAAGAGACGAGCACGACGGACATCATTGTGCGAACCATTGTATCCTCCTCAAAAAGATATTCGATCTGGTACCGGGACGATATTCCGATATCTATCGCTGTGTCAAGAAACCCCAACATGACAAACGGCAACCGCCCATGGTCCGGAAGGAATATGAAGAACTTCTGATGACGCCAAGGGGTGAGTGCTCCTGAGGACGATCCGTCCCACCCCCGAGGAGAACGCGAACAACGGCACCGGGCTTAACACGCGGAATCGAAGGGCATGCGCTTCCCGCAGCAGCACAATCCGCCATCGGAAGACCTTGTTCCCGCACCTCCCATCCCCCCGGGATCCATCTCCCGAACGGCCGCAAACACGGAATCCGCCAGGTTGAAATTTTCCCGTTGACAACCCCGGTTTATTTTGGTATTCTAATACCAGAATGAAATAAAGGATGTGCAGAATGGCTGAAATCGTGAAATTCTCGGATGCGGTGATCATCGGATTCCATGCGATGATCGATCTGTGCGAGCACCCCGGACAGGAGGTGCCTCTTCATGACATCGGCATCCGGCTGGGAGTCTCGGAAGCCCACCTATCGAAGGTTCTCCAGCGGCTCCGCAAGGAGGGCCTCGTCCAGGCCAGCCGCGGCCCAGCCGGCGGCTACCGGCTCGCCCGTCCGCCCTCGGAGATTTCCTTCGCCCGCATCTTCGAAGCCATCGACGGTCCCATCCAGCCCCAGTATTGCCTCTTCGGCACGCCCGTCTGCACGAATCCCGCCTGTGGCATGGGATCGTTCATCGGCCAGATCAACCAGGAAGTGAAAGCCTTTCTCGAGCGCACGACGCTCGCTGATCTCCCCGTCCGGGCCTTCCACTCCCTGAAGCGCCACGCCGCCTGACACCAGCAAAGGAGCGACCCCATGAAACGCAAGATCATCAGGATCGATGAATCGAAGTGCAACGGCTGCGGACTCTGCATTCCCGGCTGCCACGAAGGCGCGCTGCAGATCGTCGACGGGAAGGCCAGGCTCGTGGCCGACGTTTACTGCGACGGGCTCGGGGCCTGCCTCGGTGAGTGTCCCCAGGGAGCTCTCACGATCGAGGAGCGCGAGGCGGTCGCGTTCGACCAGAAGGTCGTCGACCAGCGGCTGACGGCTCTCAAGGCCCAGAAGGCCGACGGATGCCCCTCTCAGGCACACGGACATGCCCACCGTGGTGGCTGTCCCGGAAGCACCATGCGCCAAATGAACCGGCCCGCTCCGACCGCGCCGTCGGTTCTGCTGAGCGGTTCGGACCTGTCCCAGCTCGGCCACTGGCCGGTACAGCTGATGCTCGTTCCGCCCACGGCCCCGTTCCTGCGCGAAGCCGACATCCTGCTCTGCGCTGACTGCGTTCCATTCGCCCTTCCGGATTTCCATTCCCGGTATCTGGCCGGCCGGCCCGTTCTCGTCGGCTGCCCCAAGCTGGACAATAGCGATCATTACCTCGAAAAGCTGACCGAGATGTTCAAGGTTTCCCGTCCGAAACGGGTCACCGTGCTGCGCATGGAAGTCCCCTGCTGCGGCGGACTCGCCTGGCTGGCCGAAGAGGCACGGCAGGCTTCGGGACTTGACTTCCCACTGGAAATCCATACCATAGGAATTCAGGGAGGCGTCATCAACAGAAAGGACGCCTGACGAGAGAGATCCGGTCTTCCCACCATCACCCCGTTACGAGCGCGCGGCACCTGGCTGAGCGTTTGAGGCTGACCGCAAATATATTACAATATATTTCAGGAGGAATCTATCATGGGCATGTTCTGCTATCAGTGTGAACAGACGGCACAGGGCAAGGGCTGCACGATGGCCGGCGTGTGCGGCAAGGATGCCACCACGGCTTCCCTGCAGGATCTTCTGCTCGAAGTGACCAAGGGCATTGCAATGTATGCCCACCGAGCCCGCACGCTGGGAGCGGTCGACGTCTCGATCGACCGGAAGGTCATCGAGAACCTGTTCACCACCGTCACGAACGTGAACTTCGACCCCGACCGCCTTTCCGGCCTCATCCACGCCGCCGTCGAGAAGCGCGCCGCCGCCAGGAAGCTGTATGAAGCCGCCTGTGCAAAGGCCGGCAAACAGCCCGAAACGCTGAGCGGGCCCGCCTCCATCGCCCCCGCTTCCGACATTCCCGGCATGGTCGCCCAGGGCGCCCAGGTCGGCGTCGAGCATCGCAGGAAGCTGTTCGGCGAGGACATCACCGGCCTGATGGAGCTGTTGACCTACGGTCTGAAGGGCATGGCCGCCTACGCCGACCACGCGCTCGTCCTCGGCAAGGAAGACGCGGCCGTGAACGCGTTCTTCCACGACGCCCTGAATCTGCTGACCCACGAGAAGCAGACCGTCGACGAGCTGTTCACGTACAACATGAAGGCCGGCGAAGTGAACCTGAAGATCATGGGTCTGCTGGATGCCGCCAACACCGAGACTTACGGCCACCCCGAGCCGACCAGCATGCGCATCACCCCCGTGAAGGGCAAGTGCATCCTCGTCTCCGGCCATGATCTGAAAGACCTCTACGCGCTGCTCGAGCAGACCGAGGGCAAGGGCATCAACATCTACACCCACGGCGAGATGCTGCCCTGCAACGCGTATCCCAAGCTGAAAAAGTTCAAGCACCTGGTCGGCAACTACGGCGGCGCCTGGCAGGATCAGGCCAAGGAGTTCGATGCGTTCCCGGGCGCGATCCTGATGACCACGAACTGCATCCAGAAGCCGCGCGACACCTACAAGGGCCGTATCTTCACCTGCGGGCTGGTCGCCTGGCCCGGCGTGAAGCACATCTCCGACCGCAACTTCGCCCCGGTCATCGAGGCCGCCCTCGCGGCCCCCGGCTTCACCGCCGACGAGCCCGAGAAGCGGATCATGATGGGCTTCGCCCGCAACGCGGTGCTCGGCGTGGCCGACAAGGTCATCGACGCCGTGAAGCAGGGCGCCATCAAGCACTTCTTCCTGATCGGCGGCTGCGACGGCGCGAAGAGCGGCCGCAACTACTACACCGACTTCGCCCAGGCCGTTCCGAAGGACTGCGTGATCCTGACCCTCGCCTGCGGCAAGTTCCGGTTCAACAAGCTGGAATACGGCACCATCGGCGGCATTCCGCGCCTGCTCGACATGGGCCAGTGCAACGACGCCTACTCGGCCATCCAGGTCGCCGTGGCGCTCTCGAAGGCGTTCAACACCGACGTGAACAGCCTGCCGCTTTCGATGGTGCTCTCCTGGTACGAGCAGAAGGCCGTCTGCATCCTGCTCACCCTGCTCTCGCTGGGCATCAAGAACATCCGCCTCGGGCCGTCCCTGCCGGCGTTCGTCACCCCGGCCGTCCTCAAGGTCCTCGTCGAGAAGTTCAACATCATGCCCACCACCACCGCCGAGGCAGACCTCAAGGCTATCCTTCCCAACGCCCAGATCAAGGTCGCGGCGGCCAACGCCTGATCCCG
>DATCTT010000049.1:0-2412 GCA_036567845.1 Candidatus Ozemibacteraceae bacterium
GTGTCCGGCCGGGCGGCGGAGCGCCCGGGGCGCGATCCCGTCACGATATCCCCTCGTCGAGACCCCGACGCCCGCATATCCGCACCGCACGCGCCTCAACATCCGGGATTCCGACGCCACCCTGGTCTTCACGCGCGGTGAACCGGCAGGCGGAACCCGTCTAACGGTCGAACTGGCGATCCGCCTGAGACGACCGGTCCTCGTCATCGATCTGGAAAAGATGCGCGGAGCCACGGCCCGTCAGACCATCCTCGCCTGGCTCCGGGAAATAAACCCAAGAGTATTAAACATCGCCGGCCCGCGCGCATCCGAGGCGCCGGGCCTGGGGCGGAACGTCCGTCTCATCCTGCGCAACGTGCTGGCCCCCCCGTCTTCGACAGAAGAGATGCCGGTCTGGCCGCCACCGAGGCCGCGCACCCCACGTTTGCCCGGCATCGCCCCCTGAACGACCTCAGCAGCCCGGCAGCTGCGGCGCGTTCGAAGCCGACGGCAGCTTGAGCATCTCTTCCCGGACCTGCCGCTTCATCTCCTCGGGAAGCCGCGACTCGTAGATCGAGATGATCTCGAGCCCGTCCCGATGCAGCGCCTCGGCCTCGGCAAACATCTTCGACAGCTGGTCCATCGTGCGCTTCAGATCATCCGACAGCTGCTTTTCGATGGTCCCCCATTTCGATACCAGGGCGGCATTCAGCTTCTGGTTATGCTCGAGAAGCTTGTAGATCAGCATCTGCGGATTCCCCTGCGAGGCGCCCTTGAACTCGGCGAGCTTGAGTCCCATCTCCTGTTTCCAGGCTTTGAGCGACTCGAGCTCGGCAAGCAGGGAACGGATCTGCTCGTCCTTCTCGTCGAGCTTCAACTTGAACGACTCCTCGATCCGTTTCGACTGCTTGTACAGATCCTCCGACAGGCTCGCCCTGGCACCTTCATGCTCGGACTTCACCGCCTTCAGCTCCCGCTCCGACTGTTCCCGGATCATCGCAATCTCGCGGTTCTTGAAATACAGCCCGATCTTCGCGCCGATCGTGAAAAGAGCGGTGATGACGAGAACGAAAAGAATCGCTGATACGGTATCCATGAGGTTCCCCCGTCGATGCTGTGATGATGTTCGTTGTCAGACCAGGGTAATATCCCCGCTCGTGCTCTGAATCTGGAAGGTCGCGCCGGGCGTTCCCGACTCGATCACGGTTCCCGCACCGCCTGGTTGTCTGGAAGTCCCCTGCCAGCGGATCTCCATGTCACCGGTCCGAGTTCCGGCGTCAATCCGGCTCCAGGCGCCCTGCGGCCGCTCGAACGTGATGTCCCCCGAGGTCGTCTCGACGGCAGCCGCGGCCCCGTCCCCGAGTTCCGGTTCGACCACCAGCACATCGCCCGAAATCGTATGGATCCGCATCTCGGAAAGCCGAACGCCCTTGAGAATCACATTGCCGGAGGTCGTCCGAATCTTGCCCCGGAGGCCACCCCCCTCGAGCGAGATGTCCCCGCTCACCGTGTCGATCCCGCCGTCCTCGAACACGAGATGCCGCAGCGCAACATCGCCACTGATCGTCTGGATCTGGCCAGCCGTGAAGTTTCCGGAAATCTTGACCGACGCCGAGTCGCTCTCTGCTTCGACTCTGAATCCCTTCGGCAGCGTCAGCTCCATCTCAAGAACGGCCTTCACGGGGGCCTGGCGGCTGATGCCGATCAGAGCCGTGTCCTGCTCGATCCGGAAGGCGTTCTCCCGGAACCAGACAGTGGGCGTCACCGTGCCGAGAGCCGACCGGCTGATCCGGCCACGCACGTGAAGCGCAAAAGCGGCGCCCTCGAGCACCCGGATCGAACCGAACAGGTTCTCGATGCGACACCGGCGGCAACCGGAAAAGCCCTCCGGCTCGGGCAGATCGACATCGATCTCAACCCCGTCCAGCGGCTGGCCGCGCATGTGCGCAAACTCATCGACGGCCGACCCGACCATCGTCTGCATCCAGTTGCCGAACTCCTTCAGCCGGCTCTTCAGCTCTCGGCTGGGCGGCTCGACCTTGCGCATCGCATCGCGCATCGTCTTCTGCATGTTCTCGGCAAACTTCGAGATCTCCTCGGTGATCGGCGGCCGGCCTGGGGCGGCCTTGGCCTCCGAGGCCGGCTCGGCTTTCTTCTTTTCGTCGCTGTCCAGGGCCGCCAGCAGTTCTTCCGACTGGTCGACCGTGATCTTTCCCTCCGCCAGCATCGCCAGGATCCGTTTTCGGGCTTCAGACATGCGTCCTCTCCTCCTTCGTCCGCCACCGGGCTCATACGCTCCCCGACGGCTCCACCTCCATGGTATCACGATCCAGGGTGAGGATCCTCACACCCGTGCAACCAGCCTCTTCCAGCCGTCGCGCCGTGCATGCCACCGCATCCCGCGACACGTCGCCACCCGCCCAGCTCCGGCCC
>DATCTT010000050.1:0-5230 GCA_036567845.1 Candidatus Ozemibacteraceae bacterium
GCCCCGCATCGCGGGGCGCCGGAAAGACGTTCGGATCGGCGAAAATCAGTAGTTTTCGGTCCAGACCTGGAAATACTCCTGCGGATGATCGCAGACGGGGCACTGTTTGGGGGCTCCTTCGCCCTCATGGATGTGGCCGCAGTTGCGGCAGATCCAGGCAGTTTTGGTTTCCTTCTTGAACACCTTCTGGTTCTTCACGTTATCGAGAAGCTTGCGATACCGGGCTTCATGATGCTTTTCGACCTTGGCGACCATGCGGAACGCCGTCGCGACATCCTTATAGCCTTCCTTCTCGGCGATATCGGCGAACGACGGATACAGTTCGCCCCACTCCTCCTTCTCACCGTTTGCCGCATACTCGAGGTTTTTTGCGGTGTCAGCGAGCGCGACGGGGTAGCCGGCCTCGTGAATCGTCACGACCTGCTCGTTCATGCCGTGGTGGAGAAGCCGCTTCAGGAAGATCTTGGCATGCTCCTTCTCGTTCTCGGCGGTTTCGAGGAAAAAGTCCGAGATCTGCAGCAGGCCTTCCTTGCGGGCGACCGAGGCGTAATACGTGTATCGGTTTCTCGCCTGGGATTCCCCGGCGAACGCTTTCAGAAGGTTTTCACAGGTCTTCGAGTTCTTGAAATCCGACATCGGCATGTCTCCTTGCGTGATATATATGCCAGTTCATAAAAACCGGCGGTGTCTCTGCGGACACCCTGATACTGTACACAACCACGGGGATTTTTACAAGCCGCGTCACCGCGGGGCCGGCGGGATTCCCGCCCGTTTCAGGAACTCCAGAACGACAGGTTCGAAGGGGGCCGGCGGGGGCTGGTGGCCGCGCACATGGGATGCATCGGGAACGATCAGCTCCTCGGCCTGGGGAACCGCGGCGCGCAGCCGGTCGTGGTCCTCCCGGGTCGCTCGCACGTCGAGACCGTCATGAATCAACAGGACCGGACGGCTGGCCACCCCACGGATCCCATCGACGGGCCGGTTCGACGCGTAGTCATACCCCGTCCTCCAGCGAGCGATGGCAAACAGCCCGTCGATGAGGGGCGAGTCTGGGATGCCGGTCACCCGCCGCACGTCCCGGGCCGCGATCACCCGCAGTTCGGCAAAACTGGACTCGAGAAGGAAGGCGCCGATCCGGGGAAGGTGAGCCGAGCCGTTCGCCAGTGCTGCCGCCCCCATCGAGCGGCCGTAGGCCGCGAGCGGCATCCCGGGGGGGAGCAGCCCCCTCGCCCCGGCGGCATCGATGACCGCCGCAATATCCTCCCCTTCGTGAAGACCGATCGAGGTGTAGGTGCCGCCGCTTTCCCCGTGGGCTCGAAAATCCAATGCCATGATATTATATCCATTGGCATGTAAAAAGGCGGCCATGTCCATCAGGTGACGGTGGTCGACACAGTGCCCATGACACAGTAGGACGGCGCCGGCAGCGGGATGACCCGGGAACCACCGGCCGGCGATCGTTGTGCCGTCGCGGTTCTGGGCGGTGAACGCCGTTCCCTCGAGAGTGACCGGATTCGCGGGCGGCGGGACACGACGTGGAGTCGTCAGGATGCTCGAAATGGCGATGGCCATCAGGCTTCCGCCCGTGCCGAGGAGAGTGAGGGCCAGGGCCAGTCGGAACAGGGAACGCGGGGTCATGTCGTCGGCTCCTTGGGGGCGCCGGTGGCTGCATCGAGTTTTCCGGCGAGAGTCTCCAGCTCGGTGGCGAACGTCCGGGACAGGGGAACGAATGCCGTCATCGCGGCATCGACCCCGGCGGCATCGTTTGCGCGGGCCGCCCGTTCCACCGCGCTGACGGCCTCGAACACCCGGTCGGCGGCGAACGTGCCGATGGTGCCCTTGAACGTGTGGGCCCGGCTCGAGATTCGGGAAAGGTCATGCATGGCCCAGCTTTCCTCCAGCTCCTTCATCATGCCGGGATACTTGCCGAGGAAAATCTCGATCAGCTTCCGCAGCACGTCGGTCTGGCCGCAGACCCGTCTGAGCAGGTGATCCATATCGATCAGAATAGAATCATCCCCGCGCTTGCGGCAGCCTGCCAGCGTGGCATCGATCACGGCGAGGAGGCGCTGCGGGGTGTAGGGCTTCGGCAGATACCCGTCCATGCCGGCATCGAGGCAGGTTTGGCGGTCGGCAGGCGAGGCGTTGGCTGTCACGGCGATGATCGGCAGATGGCCGCCCGAAGGACGTTCCTTCTCGCGGATGGCCCGGGCGAGGGCTAGACCGTCCGAGTCCGGCAGCTGGAGATCCGTGAGCAGAAGGTCGAACGCCTCGGTGGCAGCCCGGTGCTGGGCTTCTGAGCCGCTCGTCACCGTCGTTACGTTCCAGCCGTGCTGGGACAGGATGGTTTCGGCCAGCCTGCCGTTGATCGGGTCATCCTCGACGAGCAGGAGGTTCCCGGCTGGCCCGGACTTCACCGGCCCTGAGGTGAGGGCGGGAGGGACGTCCGCCGGCCCCTGTTCATGACGCGTGAGCCGGACCGTGAACCGGAAACTCGAGCCCTGGCCGGGGGTCGACGTCACATCGATCTCGCCCCGCATTAGATGGACGAGCTGCCGGCAGATCGCGAGGCCCAGCCCGGCCCCCTCGCGCGTGCCGGGTCCGTTGTGGTGAACTTGGCTGTAGGAGCGGAACAGATGAGACATCTGGTCCGAGGGGATGCCGATCCCCGTGTCGGTGACGGTGAAGGCCACGATGACCGAGCCGTCCCCGCGGTCCTGGGCGAGACTCGCCGAGAGTCTGATCGAACCCCGCTCGGTGAACTTGACAGCGTTGTTCAGCAGATTGAGGAGAATCTGGCGCAGGCGGAACTGGTCGCCGATAACCCACCGCGGCACGCTGGCGTCCAGCGAACTCCCCAGTTCGAGATGCTTGGAGGCCGCTTTTCCGCTGAGGAGCTCCAGGGTGTTGCCCAGCAGGGCATGAAGATCGAACGGTGTTTCATCCAGCTCCATCCGGCCGGCGCCGATTCGGGAGAAGTCGAGAATATCGTTGAGGAGGGCAAGCAGTGACTCGCCGGCATTCCGGATGAGTTCGAGGTAGTGCTTCTGCCTCGGAATCTCGATCTCGGCCCGGAGAATGTCGATCAGGCCAAGCAGCGCATTCATCGGGGTCCGGATCTCGTGGCTCATGTGCGCGATGAAGCGGCTCTTTTCCTGGTTGGCGGCTTCGGCGGCTTCCTTGGCAGTGGCCAGGGCCTGCTCCATGTTCTTGCGATGCCGGATGTCGATGAAGCTCTCCAACAGGTGAGGGACTCCGCTCAGATCGAGCTTCGTCACCTGTTTCAGAATCGGAATCCGGGTGTTGCCAGCTCCGATCAGTAGTCGTTCGGTATTGTCGATATCCTGGCCCAGATCAGTGATCGGGCATTTTCCCGTCTCCGAAGGGCAGATGAACCGGTGGCAGATCCGGCCGATGACCTCGTCCCGCTTTTTCCCGATGAGGGAAAGAGCTGCGGGATTGGCATCGACGATCGTATGATCCGCGGACCTGATCAGCAGCAGGGCGTTGGGTGCTGCTGCGAACAGTTTGCCGAACCGTTCCGCACTCTCGGTGCGCATTTTTTCGAGCAGCTTGCGGGGAGCGAGATCCCGGATGAACAGGAGATACACGTCGCGATCGCCAAACTGCAGGCAGGAGCCGGTGACCTCGGCAGACAACTCGGGGTGGCCGTTGCCTTGGAACCGCCGCTCGACCGATACCGTCGCCTTGGCCGATAACCGGGGGAAAAATTCGGTTGCATCGAGTTCCCCATTCGTGCAGATTGCCTCGTACGTCAGGCGGTTCAGCTCGGAGGACGACGAAGCCCCGAGTGCCTGGCAGATGAACGGGTTCGCTTCGAGAATCCTGTGTGACAGGGCATCGATGATCAGAATACCTTCCGGGGCGTTTTCAAATATCGCCCGGAACTGGCGCTCAACGTGCATGACCTGCCATGCCCCCTCCCGGATGCGTGCTGCACCGATGTGGAACGCCAGAACCAGCATCAACAGAACGAGGGTGAGGGCGAGGGGGAAATACCGCGCGTGAAACAGGGGAAGCGCTTCGCTCATGACGAGAATGCGCCAGCCTGCCGGGATCAGGGGGGCGTCGGCGCAGAACAGCGGGCGCCCGGCGAACTCCGTGTATCCCGGAATGGAAAAAGCCGAGAGAAATAATGTATTGGAAGATATAATACCGAACTGTTTTGATTCTACAAGCTCCTCCAGCCGCCGGGGGCTCCCAGGCTCCGCATTGCATCCTCCAGTTCCTTCAGAGCATTCCTGAGTGGCTTTCTGATCCCCTCATCGCGCAATACCTCGAGATAATCCAGCAGCAGCGAAGTCGACATATACTGCGCAGTAGGAGGGAGCATTACAGGGAATACGACCTTGTTGAACAGTTCTGCCGAGATTGAAAGGGCGCTCTCTGGAAAAGAGTACACCGCTCTGCTGCCTTCCTTTGAGCCGGCATTCAACCTTTGATGTGTGTTGGCTTCATTTATTCCCTTTGGAGGGTTCGTGAAAGAAACAGTGTATTCATCACCGTTCTTCAGGCGATATGCAAGGGAGTAGGACTGGAACCTTCTCTTGATCCCTTCTTCGCTGTACCTGCACAGCAGCGTCTCGAGTGATCTGATCAGGGGGATCTTGCTTTCTGGAGGAACGATCAAAATGTTCAGGGTAGGGGAGAACTGGAAGTGCTCTGCTTCCTGATTCCTGTCTCTGAGGTTTTCAAGGTCGAGCTGTGTGAATCTCATATCGTTTTCGGCCTTTCAAAAGGAAAGGGCTTTGATGCCAAGCATGAGAGCGTAATTCCGGCAGGCCCGGTCTGTCGGCTGGCTCTGTGAAAGGCTCTCGTTCATGATTTCCCTGTAGAGCCTCTGCAGAGAGTTTGCATCGCCGGCGCAGCTCTCCGGATCCACGAAAAGGTGCACTGTAACGGCGAAGAAGGCATTCCTCAGGCTGTCTGCGATGGATTCAGTATCAATGTTGAAAGGGAGCGAGTATGTATCGCCAAGCTCCACTCTGACGACTGCACTGCCGAGTGCCTCATCTGTGCCTTTCCTTATCATCTGGAGAATATCCTTCTCAGTTTTCATGCCTGCGCAGGGTACTATCATGCGTACGAATTTCCTCTTCCACATCGGGACGAACGAAACCTGTGTTTTTAACGGGGATATGTGACATAGAAGGACTCCCTTCTCTTCCCTGTCAAAGAAGCTCATATACTCAGGCGCGCCGCAGTACCA
>DATCTT010000051.1:0-16599 GCA_036567845.1 Candidatus Ozemibacteraceae bacterium
TCGATGGCGGATGCGCGGGAGCGCCGCCGGGGGCGGGCGGCTTCTGGGCGCCGTCGCCGCTTCCGAAGAACTTGTTGAAGAAATTGTCGTTGTCGCTCATGGTGGGTCAGGACCTCAGAACAGGCGTAAGAACTCGTCGACGCTCGTCTCGCCGGTCGCGACCAGAGCCAGCGTGCGGTCTTCCAGGGTCGGGATCTCCTGCTTGCGGGCGAACTGGTAGAACTCCTGGTATCCCTGCCGGTCGATCATCATGCGGCGCAGCGTGGGCGAGGTGGGCAGAAACTCGGTGATCAGCGTGCGGCCGGCATATCCGGTCTGCTGACAGGCATCGCAGCCGACGGCCTCGAACACCGTCGGTTCTCCCGGGAACCGCAGCCGGTCCGCGATGTCGGGCGGCAGGGTCGAGGGCTTCCGGCACTGCGGACACAGGGTGCGAATCAATCGTTGCGACAAAAACCCGCACAGCGAGCTCGCGACGACGACAGGGTCAGCAATCTTCTCGAGAAGCCGGACGACGCTGCTGGGCGCGTCATACGCCATGAACGAGGTCATGATCGTCTTGCC
Organism: Candidatus Ozemibacteraceae bacterium; assembly: GCA_036567845.1. Taxonomy (GTDB): domain Bacteria; phylum Muiribacteriota; class Ozemobacteria; order Ozemobacterales; family Ozemobacteraceae; genus MWAR01. The sequence goes on from DATCTT010000051.1 coordinate 565, forward strand.
GCCGAGACCCGCGAACGCGATTTCCTCGACGATCGGCTGGTCGCCGAGATGATCGATGTAGACCACGTCGGGATCCAGCAGCAGAGCGAGGTCGAGACCTTCCCGGATCGACCCGATACCGCTCTGGCCGATCTGGATCTGGGTGATTTTCGAAAGATTCGACTGGACCGGATCCTCGACCGTCACGATCTTCTTCTTCTCGACATCGAAGCTGCCGAGCACATAATACTGCGTCGTCGTGCGGCCCGACTCGCGCGGTCCCGTTATATAGAGTACGCCATGGTTTGCATGGACGAACGCGACCAGCTCGTCGAGGGCGGCTTTGCCGGCCTTGCCGAGCTGCACCGCGATATTGCTGAAATCGTTCAGCTTGAGGATCACCATCTCGCCGTTCACGGTTGGGTAGAACATCGACTGGACGTTCACCCACCGCCCCGAGACCGAGACGCGAAAATGGCCGACGGCCATGGTCGGCGCACCGCCGCTGGCGGGAAGCGGGACCTGCGACAGCATCTTCAGTTTCGAGATGACTTCCTGGTGGACCTTGATCGGAACCTCCAGCTTGCGCGTCAGGCAGGAACAGGTGCGAAAGCGGATGACGACCCCCTTGTCAGACGGCTCGAAATGGATCCGGTCGACGCGGTTGATGATCGCCTGGCCCAAAATATAGTTGATGATTTTTTCCGGAGCCTCGAGGCCCTTCGGAATCCCACGCTCGCCCTTTTCCCCGGCGGGTTCACCGGCAGGGGCGGGGGGCAGATCGCCGGTCACGCGTTCCCCGGCATCGAGCGGCCCGTAAATCGCCGTATACGCCTGCTCAAAATCGAACTTCGTGCAGATCGAGACCGAAATCTGCAAGCCCAGCCGGGCCGCCAGCGTCTCGATCGCCTCGGATTCGAGCGGATCGACCATGCAGACGCTGAGCTGGTTCCCGGCCTGATACAGCGGCATCAGCCGGAACTCCTTCGCGAACTCGGCGGGCACGAGCTTCACGGCCGCGGGATTCACGATGTCGGCGTTCAGATGGATGAACGAGATGTTCAGCTGGTTTCCCAACGCCCAGATGATGTCGTCCTCGGTGACGAGGCCCATGTCAATCAGGGCCGCGCCCAGCTTGAGGCCCTTCTCCTTCTGATACCCCAGCGCCTGCTTGAGCTGATCGCCGGTGATCAGGTTGCAATCGATCAAGATATCGCCCAGTCGTTTCTTTTGCGTACTCATGACGAGAGGTATTGTACTGGACGGCGCGCCGCATCGCAACAAAGAAACGGCCGGCAACCCCGAAGGGCTGCCGGCCGCATGATTGCTAGGATTAGCGCTTGTTGGTGTTGATGGTTTCCTTCAGATCCTTGCCGGGAACGAAGCGGGCGACGTTGGTGGCCGGGATCTTGATGGTCTTCTTGGTCTGGGGGTTGATGCCGGTGCGGGCCTTGCGGGTCGCGACCTTGAAGGAGCCGAAGCCGACGAGGCGGACTTCTTCGTGCTTCTTCATGGCATTCTTGATGATGTCGAGGGTGGCGTCAAGAGCCTGGGTGGCCTGGGTCTGGGACAGGTTGGTGTTCTTGGCGATTTCCCTCACGAGTTCGATCTTCTTCACTTGGTGGATCCTCCTGGTAAAAATTAAGGTGGAGAACTGATACGACAAGCCTACTGATCGAAAACCGGCCTGTCAAGCCCCCTTCGAAAAAATATTTCGCCGCGTACCCTTAGCTGAGCCGATTTCGAAGATTCTCGAGACGCTGAAGCAGCTTGATCTGCTGTTCCCGAAGAAGTTCTAGTCGCGCCACGAGCACCACCATCCGCTGCCGGATCTCCTCCTTCGTCATTCCCCCGGCGGAGTTCGCATTCAGCTTGCTCCGGAGCGCCTCGAGCTCGGAAACCGTCCGCCGGAGCTCTTCCTGAACCTGCACGAGCCGGTTCTGCGTCCGCAGATACTCTTCGCGCAACGCCCGCTGCTCCTGCGCCCCGACCGGCCCCCTCCCGGCCTCGCCAAACCGCGCCCCAAGCCCCTGCCGCAGCGCGATGGCATCCATTCCGCCCGAAGCCTGATTCCGCCCGGCCTCCTCCTCGCCCTGCTGCCGGCGGCCTTCCAGCCGCTGCTCGCGCATCTTCTCGAAAAAGGCCAGGTTCTCACGAATGCCGGTTCCGGATGGCTCGGCAGAACTGCTCTTCCCGTCGGGAAGCACGCCACCCGCGTCACTCCGTTCACCCTCCTTGAAAACGGGCTTCCAGCCTCCGGAAGCGGGCTGCCGCATCGGGGGAAGCCCTTCCGGCATCTGGGGCCGCGCCGGGCCCAGCTTCTGCGGCGTCAGGTTCTTCCATTCCCCCTGGATCCGGGCATCCTCGCCAGCCGCGTCGAATTTCTGGAACTGTTCCGCTGTCTGGGCGCGATCCCGGATGCTCGCCATCATGCCCTTCTGCAGCACCAGCTGCCGCTTGCGCCGGTCCTCGTGGGCCTTCACCGAAACCAGCCCCTCGAACACCCGCACCCGCGTCTGGCCGAACCGGTCGACATTCACATCGAACGTCGTGCCCAGCACCCCGCACACCGTCGTCGGCGTCACCACCTGGAAGGTGCGGCCCTGTTTCTTCAGATTGAACCAGCTTTCACCCACCTGAAGCTGGATGCCGTCATTCACCAGCGTTACCCGCGAGTTCGACTTGATGCGGAACAGGCTTCCATCGGGAAACCGCATCTCGCCCCGCGTCTCCCCCTCGGTGCGCAGCATGTCCTGCACCTTCACCGCAACCGGCTCCGGCCCCAGCTCGAGCCAGGTGCCGCCCCCGTTGCGGGACAGCGCCGCCCGACCGCGCAGCAGCTGGAACATGATATCTTCGGATGCCGCGGCGAACGCCGTGTATCCCGGCCAGAGTGCCATGACCGCCGTCATGATCACCAGAACGGCCAGCATCCCGCATTTTCCCGTCATCCTCTGCATGCCTACAGACCTCCCGGAGTGATACGAATACCCACAGTATACCGCACAGCTCCGTCTTCTTTCGTGCCCGGTGTGAGTTGTTGAGCCGGAAAACCCGATCCACAGATTGCACAGGTGCAGCAGATGGCCCTCTCAGGAGAATTTCGAACCCCGCACCGGACCGATGGGTCCGGCTGGACTGCGCCATCCAGGCGCCGCCGGCCCACTTCCCGCCTCGTGCGGGTCGGGCCGCCGTTTCCCCTGATGTCTGTCGCCGTGATGGACAACCGGGGCGTTTTCAGCTACGTTTGAAGAGAGGGGAAGTACCCCCGATCCCGTGAGAGGAGGCATGCCATGGAAAATGATGCCGTGACGATCGAGTGCCCGTGCGGTGCGGTGTTCGAGGTGGAAAGCGAAGAGGTCGACGGTGCCGGTGATCGCTGGACGCGCTGCCCCAAATGCCACCGGAAGCTTCCAATCCCTGAAGAAGACGAAGACTGACCGCCTGTTTCCTTCGGAAAAAACCCGGAGTCCCTTGAGGGCCCCGGGTTTTTCTTTTCTCATCACGGAGGCAACCTCAGGTGAACAGATTCACCACAGAGCACACGATGAACACAGAGGTCTCACAGAGATTTCTTTTTTCTCCGTGAACCCTCTGTGTCCTTTGTGCTCTCCGTGATGAAACGGTCTTTGTCTCTGATCCAGGATGAATCTGCGGATCGGGCCGGACTCAGAACTCGGCGCTGCCGGTGGTCCGCGGGAACGGCGCCGTATCGCGGATGTTGCCCATCCCCGTCACGAACATCAGGAACCGGTCGAAGCCCAGCCCGAAGCCGCTGTGGACGGCGGTGCCATATTTGCGCGTCTCGAGATACCACCACATGCTCTCCTCGGGAATCTTGAACTCCTCGATCTTGCGTTTGAGCACGTCGTACCGTTCCTCGCGCTGGGAGCCGCCGATGATCTCGCCGATGCCGGGTGCGAGCACATCCATCGCGCGCACCGTCTTTCCGTCGTCATTCAGCCGCATATAGAATGCTTTGATTTCCTTCGGGTAGTCGGTCAGGATCGTCGGCTTCTTGAAATGCTTCTCGACAAGATACCGCTCATGCTCCGACTGGAGATCGATGCCCCACCTGTCGACCGGATACTGAAACTTCTTCTTTTTATTCGGGGTCGAATTTTTCAGAATCTCAATCGCCTCGGTGTAGGTGATTCGCTCGAACTTGTTCTCGAGCATGAACTGCAGCTTCTGCAGCAGGCCCATTTCGCTGCGTTCCTCCTGTTTCTTCGTTTTCTCCTCCTCGGCGAGGCGCTTGTCGAAGAACTCGAGGTCCTCCTTGCAATTGTCGAGAGCATAGCGCACGAGATATTTCAAAAATTCCTCGGCCAGGTCCATGTTGTCGTTCAGATCGGCGAACGCAACCTCCGGTTCGATCATCCAGAACTCGGCCGCATGGCGGGTGGTGTTCGAGTTCTCGGCGCGGAACGTCGGGCCAAACGTATAGATCTTGCCGAGCGACATCGCGGCCAGTTCGCCTTCGAGCTGGCCGGAAACGGTGAGGTTGGTGGATTTACCGAAGAAGTCCTTTGAAAAATCGACGCTTCCGTCTTCCTTCAGGGGCGGGTTCTTCGGATCCAGCGTCGTGACGCGAAACATCGCGCCGGCGCCCTCACAGTCCGACCCGGTGATGATCGGGGTGTGCATGTAGAAGAAGCCGCGGTCGTTGAAAAACTTGTGGATTGCGAACGCCATCGCATGCCGGATGCGGAACATCGCGCCGAACGTGTTGGTGCGGAACCGCAGATGCCCGATCTCGCGCAGGAACTCAAGCGAGTGTTTCTTCGGCTGGAGTGGGTATTTTTCGGGATCGGCAGCGCCGAGCACCTCGACCTTCTGCGCTTTCAGCTCGACCGCTTGGCCGCTTCCCTGAGAAGCAACGAGGTTGCCGGTGATGCGCACGGCCGCGCCGGTGGTGACATCCGTCAGCATGGCTTCGGTGATCACACCGCCCTCGAGATCGGCCACGGCCTGGATGTTCTGGATCGTCGAACCGTCGTTGACGGCGATGAAGGCGACATTTTTGCTGGTGCGCTTCGTCCGGACCCACCCGTTGACGACGATGGGATCGGAAGAAGGGGACATCTTGAGGATCTGTGCGATCGACGGCTGCATGATTCACGCCACCTCCATAGACAATTGCGGGCCCGTCCGGCCCGCGAACGCCCGGTTATACCCCGAATCCCCTGCCTGCATCAAGTGCCTCATCACCGAAGGGCGCGGAGAATGCTCGAGAAATCGTCGGTCCCAAGGGGATTTTGGCGTATCCCGGCGGTCAGGTGACGGGAGACTGCGCTTTGTGGTAGGCTATGATTTATAGAGAAAGATGTGCGCCCGGCACAGACATCAGGGCGTTTACAGAGAGATCGACAACAGAGGATCATCACCATGAGCATGATCGAGTGTGGTGAATGCGGCAAAGAAATTTCTTCCCACGCCGCACGGTGTGTTCACTGCGGGTTTCCGCTTCCGGAAAACAGCCCCGGCGTGAAGTGGGGACGGTTTCTGGCCCTCGGCCTGGTCGTTATGGCCGTCACGACGGCGCTGATCTTCAACGGGAATGCGCTCGTCGACGCGATCGAAACTGTCCGAACGGCGTATGCCTCTCCAGACACAGCTCTCACGCATTCTCCGGGGGGGCCAGCCGTGGATCGGCAACCGGAAGCCATGCGCTTCCATCCGGTGCTCAGATGGCGGCTTCGTCCGCGGCTGATGTGGTTCAGGCAGCATTCAAGCATGATCCCGCCTCGATCATCCGGCGCGTCATCGCCAGGGACAGAGAAATCTTCACAACATTCAAAGCTCTCGATTACGAACACTACTGGACGGCCGACGATCTCGACCTCGTCGCCCGGTGTGAGGCCGACCGCAAGGAGCTTCTCTACGGCCTCTCGGCGTTGCACCTGACGGATCAGAATCCGGATTACGAGCTGCTCATGGATTTTCTCCAGATGGAAAACCGGGTGGCCATGACGGTGATCGCATATTACGAGGATCTGATCCCCGCCAAATACTCGCGACCGGCCACAGCCCTGTTCGTTCAGCGCCTCCAGAAGGCCTTTGCGGAAATCCGCGAGTATGAGAGGAAGGTCGAAAAATTCGGCTGGACACGTGCGTATGCAGAGTGGGGAGTCCGGCGCTAACCCGATGACGGGTCTGCCCGCGGAAGCCCCATTCCGGGAAGAAACGGAGAGATCCCATGCTTGTCAGTTGCCCCGAATGCTCGGAAGCTCTTTCCTCGTTTGCCGATATCTGCCCGCATTGCGGCTATCCGGTCGAAGCGCTCGGCATCGGCAAAACCCCCGATGGGGAACCGCATATCGCCCTGACCGGCCCTGCCGTGGAACAGGATGAGAAGTATCAGAGAAACCGGTTCGAAGCCAAATTCCGGATCGTCTACAAGGAAATCCGCATCATGCGCGAGAAGGCCGATGACATCGCTGGCTGGCTGTTCACCCGGCACAGATATACCGATCAGGAGTTGCTGGAATCTGAGCATCTGGTCAAACTGGACTCGTATTTCCGGAAGATCGACGATGATGCGAGCAACCTCTTTTGCTCGGGCAACTCACCGGAAATAGCGAAATCTATTTATTACGATCTGCGCAAACAGGCCGCAAAGGATATCTCGGAACTCAAGAACAGTCTCTCGTCCAGGCCCCTCACCTGGTGGGAGCGGATTCTCTCGATTTTCAAGTCCCTGCTCCTCAGGCTCGGCATGTAGCCTCCCCTCAGCCCTTCATCCACTTCAGGAATGCACCCCGGCATCCTTCGGAAGCTGCACCATCTGTATCATCTGGAGATGGGCCACGATTGGGGTTCGAACAGCCCCGATTCTTCGATGGTGCCTGTCTTTCTGGGATTTCCCGGGGAAGATCCCGTCTGGATGGCAACGGGCGTCGGAGAACCCATTGCCAGAAACGCCCTTCCCGTGCTATTCTCTGGGTGTTGCCGGAATGGCGGAATTGGCAGACGCACGGGACTCAAAATCCCGCGCCCCCTAAAGGCGTGTCGGTTCGACCCCGACTTCCGGCACCGAACCGAACCGCCGCTTCCAATCGGAAGCGGCGGTTCGGTTGTTCCGGGCATCCATCACACGCGCACGTCGGTCGAGCGGCGGCTGTGCTCCTGGGCCACGGGGAAAACGAGATCGCAGACGTCAAGCGCAATCTGCAGTTCCTCGTTCGTCGGGACGACCATCACGGTCGTCGGCGAGTAGGGATGAGAGATGATTCCTTCTTGCGAGCCCATCTTGCGGTTCATCTCGTAATCCATGAAAATGCCGATATTCTCGAGACGGTGGCAGATCCGCTCCCGCATCTTCCAGCCGTGCTGGCCAATGCCGCCGGTGAACACGAACAGATCCACCTTGACCAGCGTCGCCATGTAGGCCCCGACATAATGCCGGACGCGATGCGCATAGGCCTCGAGCGCCTGCGTGGCTGCCTGGTCGCCGTTTTCCGAGGCCTTCTCGAGATCGCGGAGATCGTTGGAAATTCCTGACAGGCCCAGCAGGCCGCTCTTCTTGTTCAGGATCGTATTCAGCTGTTTGGCGGTGTATCCTCGGTCGTTGAGGTAGAAGAGAATGGCCGGGTCGATGTCGCCGCTGCGAGTGCCCATGATCAGCCCTTCGAGCGGGGTGAACCCCATTGACGTGTCGACAGACCTGCCGCTCTCGATCGCCGTGATCGAAGCCCCGTTGCCCAGATGTGCCGAGATCACGTTCGTGTTCTCGGGGGACCGCTTCATCAGACCGATCGCGCGTGCCGAAACATACCGGTGGCTGGTTCCGTGAAATCCATAGCGCCTGATACGGTATTCATCGTAAAACTCGCGTGGAAGCGCATACATATAGGCAGCGGGCGGCATCGTCTGGTGGAACGCCGTGTCGAACACCGCGACCTGCGGAACATCGGGCAGCAGCTCTTTTGCCGCCCGGATGCCGGTCAGATTCGGCGGATTGTGCAGGGGGGCGAGCTCGACGCACTTCTCCACCGTCTCGATCACATCGTCGGTGATCACGACCGACGAGGCATACTTTTCGCCGCCGTGGACGACCCGATGACCGATTCCGGCGATCTGGCGGATGTCATCGATGATCCCGTGGTGATCGTCAGCCAGGTGCTTCGCCACCAGCTCCATGGCCGATCGGTGGTCGGGAATCGCCTGCTCATGCTCGAACTTGCCTCCCGGCGTGCTCTGCTCGATCCGGCCGACCGGTTCCCCGATCCGCTCGACCAGGCCGCGACCGAGACTTTCCCGGTGTGGCATGCGGAACACTTCGTATTTGAGGGAACTGCTGCCGCAGTTGAGAACCAGAACCAGCTTTTCATCTGCTTTCTGGGATTCCATTCCTTATCCTTCTCCTGTTCCGGCCATAAACGGGCGCGGCCGACATGCAACCATAAGCCATGCCTCTCGACAGGTCAAGTCGGCATCTCCGCGACGAAACGTATTCTTCCGTGTTGTTCGAAACGACAGGGCTGGGTTACTCTGGGCGGAGTCAGACGAAAGGAGGGCTCTCGATGCCCGCCAGGACCCCCAGGCAGCCCCGAAAACCGTCGAAGACCGGCGCTTCCCGCGCCACCACGAAGCGCGCCCATCCGAAAACACCCCTCACTCCCGAGGATCTTTCGAAATTCGTGCAGGTCGAGGACTGTCGTATCGCCCCGGAGGGCGGTACGATCCTCTTCACCCGCCGCCATATCGACGACAAGAACAAGACGGTTACGAACCTCTGGACCGTCGCAACGGACGGCCGATCCCCTCCGCGTCAGTTCACGGCCGGCGGAAAAGACGGTCACGGCCGCTTTTCCCCCGATGGTCGCCACGTCGCCTTCGTCAGCAGCCGCGACAAGGCTCCCCCGCAGCTCTGGATGATCAGCCGCACCGGCGGCGAGGCGATCCAGCTCACGAACTTCCCGGAAGGCTCGATCGGCGAGTTCCGCTGGTCGCCTGATGGCCGGAGCATCGCTGTCTCCTTCCGGGAGCAGGACCCGGACTGGACGGAAAAAGCCCGCAAGGAACGTGAATCGAAGGGCCTCAGCACCCCGCCGCGCGTGCTGGACAACCTCTGGTTCCGTCTCGACGGCGATGGATATTTCAATAGCTCACGCTATCATCTTTATATTGTCGATGCCGCCAACGGCTCGTTCCGGAAACTTTTCGACCGTGCGCCGCTCGGCATCGGAAGTTTCGACTGGTCCCCCGACGGTCGTGAACTCGTCGTGGTCGCGAACCAGGACCCGGCGGCGCTCGCGAAGCCCTGGAAAACCCGGCTGATCCTCGTCGACGCAAAGTCCGGCCGTTCCCGCCCGGTCCCCGGCCAGCCCGACGGGATGCGAAACATCGTCGTCTGGGCGCCCGATGGTACCCTGATCGCCTTCACCGGCACCATGGGCCGGCAGGAGGTCTGGCGTGCGGTGAACCAGCACCTGTTCGTCGTCGATCCGCGCACCGGTGCCCAGCGCTGCGTGACGGAAGGCGCTGACGTCTGCCTCGAGTCCGCCGTCCTGAGCGATACGCGGGAAGCCGACTTCGTTCCGGTCATCCACTGGACCCCCGACTCCCGCTGGATCTGGTTCGAGGCCGGCACCGAAGGAACCAGACGCCTGGCCCGCGTCCCGATCGCGGGTGGCGAACTGGAATGGCTCACCGACGGTCCCGACCAGGCGTCCTTCGGGGGCTTTTCCGCCGACGGTTCACGGCTCGCGATGCGCCGGGGAAGCCCGGTCGACCTCGATGAAATAGCCATTGGTATTGTTTCTCCCGAGGGCACGCTTTCAGCGAGGCCCCTGACGAGCTTCAACCACCAGCTCCTCGCGGGTGCCGCCCTCGCGAAGCCAGAATCGCACTGGGTCGAGTCCGCCGACGGAACCCGCGTTCAGCTCTGGGTGATGAAGCCCGTCGGCTTCACCGCAGGCAAAAAATACCCGGCCCTGCTGGAGATCCACGGGGGCCCGCACGCCCAGTACGGCGGCCGGTTCTTCCACGAGTTCCAGATGCTTGCTGCGGCAGGCTACGTCGTCGTCTTCAGCAACCCGCGCGGAAGCAAGGGCTACGGCGAGGCGTTCGCGGATCAGATCTGCGGCGACTGGGGAAATGCCGACTGGCAGGACATGCAGGCCGTCATCGCCTGGATGCGGAAGCGCACTTACGTCGATCCGAAGCGGATGGGCGTGTTGGGCGGCAGCTACGGCGGCTACATGACGAACTGGATCATCAGCCACTCCGACGCCTTCGCCGCCGCCGTCTCGGACCGATGCGTCAGCAACCTCGTCAGCATGGCCGGCAACAGCGACTACCCGATCGTCCCCGACTCCTACTGGCCCGGCAACGCCTGGGACCGGCCGGAGGATTTGTGGAACCAGAGCCCGCTCAAGTATGCCGGCGCGATCCGCACCCCAACCCTGTTCATCCACAGCGAAGGGGATCTGCGGTGCAATATCGAGCAAGCCGAACAGATGTTCACCGCCCTCCAGCTTCGGGGCATCCCGAGCCGCCTGGTCCGCTATCCGGCCTCGACCAGCCACGGCATGAGCCGCAACGGCCCGGCCGATCTCCGCATCCACCGGCTCCGCCAGATCCTCGGCTGGTTCGACCGTTGGCTGAAACCCGCCCGCGGATAAAACGAACGCCCCTTCCGAAAAACCGGAAGGGGCGTTTTCTATTTCTTGATTTTTACGGCAGCTTCTTTTCCACAAGCTCCATCGTGGTCTCGCTCTTCATCGGCGCCGTCATCAGCGTCACCATCTTCACAAGACCGCCGGGGACCTCGTCTGAAGCCCAGACCTTCGTGCTCACCTCGGCGCCCTGCTGGGTCATCTTCGACTCGATCACCCGGCACTTGAACGTCCCGGCCGGAACGGTCACCTGCTCCTCGCCCGCCTTCGCATCGGCCTTGATCATCTCGGCCATCTTCGGGTCGACCTTGGCATTCTCGATCTTCGCCGCATGATCCATCCTCGTGGGCGGAAGCTCCATCTTGTTGCCGGCGACCATCGAGGAGCCACCCATTTCGACGACGAGCTTCTCGGGCGTCAGCTCGACGAGCTTGTAGGTGATCTCGCTCTCGGTCTTCATGTTGGCCACTTCCGACACCTGCTTGTATTTCAGCTCGGCCCCGATCTTGAACTTTGACCAGACGGCATACGAGGGGTTGTCCACCAGATCGGCCGCGAAGGCGGTGGAGACGGTCAGCAGGGCCATGAGAACGAATGCGAAACGCTTCATCGTGATGCTCCTTCGGTTTGACGTGTGAGCCGATTGTATCCCGCCCCGCCCCCCCTGTAAAGTTGGAAGAAGCCTTCAGGGAACGATGGCATCCCCGCCCGGGTCATGCCCCCGGGCGTTGCGTGCCGCGGCGGCAGGCGAGGTGTTGGCATAACAGTAGACGCAACCATACGAACACGTATTGTATCTTCCGATATCTTTGCTCATGACGCAGCCGCAGGCGGGCCGCTGTCCCGGATCCTTCGGCGCAATAGCGAGAAACCGCATCAACCGCTCGTCCCCCGGGAACAGGCGACGCAGCAGGCCGCCGTCGATGCAGGCCCCGTGCCGGATCCCGAATGCCGAGAGATCGCACGTCTCGGCGCAGCTGCTCACCTCGAGCCCGAACTCGCGCCCGATCTCCGCCATGCCGGCGGCCACCACACGCATCGCAGGCTCGTCCCACTCCCGCCAGGCCACGCCGAGGGCCGCCATGTTCCGCTCGACCCGCCGATACGAACGGATATCCGCGAAGCTGAACACCAGCTGCTCCGTCAGACCACGCAGGCGCCGGGCGACGGACCTGGTCCGCTCGAGCAACCCGTCGACACCCAGACCGTCGAGCAGCACCAGCGGATCCGCCCGCCAGACGATCCGGGCCGGGCCAACCAGCCGGGAGACGGCCTCGAACACGGCAAGTCTGTTCCCGAGCGGCGGAAGACCGGGTTCCAACCCCTCATTTCCGTAATCGTTCAGGGTGTGGCTCAGATACCAGCCGATCCCGCCGAAGGCCCCCGAATACTCGAGCAGCAACCGCGGATCCTTCGACCAGAACACGATCGCGCGCACCTCGGCGAGATGTATATATTGACTTTTATTGTTGAACGGGTTCACCCACCGGAGATATCCGGCCCGGAATCGGTTCGCCAGCCAGGGAATGAAAAACGCCGGAATATCCGTAGACCGGCTCGCTGAGAGGATGACCGGTGCGACGGCCTCGCGCTGCCCCTCCGGCGTCTCGACAACGGCCCGCTCCCACGACGTCCGTCTCATACCGGCGCCCCCAGAGCCGGGTCAGCCGGCCTTCGCCCCCGTCGGGGACCGGCTCAGCTCCTCCGCCCCCAGAAACCGGGTATGGTTCGCGATATCCTCCGGGGTAAGGCTGAATTTCGACAGGACGCGCTCGTGCTCCTCGCCAGACCGGATCTCGAGCACATCGCCCGCCTGGACGACATCCTCATCCCCACCGGACCGGAGCAGGAACAGACGCCGGCCGGCGCGCTCGGGATCCATGCGGCCTTCGGCCCGAACCGCATTTCGCGTGTTGACCGCAACCATTGGAATATCGCTCCCTTTCTCGACACCGATCAGGAAATGCCGCACGGAAGCCGCCCGCGGAAGCGACTCCACGATGCGTCGGATCGGCTCTTCCAGCGTTATCTGGAGATTCTCCACGGGCTTGACCACCCGCTCCACCGGACAGGCGTCGGAATACAGCACGTCGCCCTTTTCCGGGCTCAGCAGGCGAATCTGGATCAGATCCTTTTCGGCGATCGGACAGAGCGACGAGGCAACGATCGACATCTGCTTCGCAAGAACCGGCGGCAGCCTGAACTCGTGCGACTTCCCCGTCCGCAGGTTGCGGAAATCGACGACATGGCTCTGCAGACGCTCGTGGAAATCCGGATCCGTCCCAAAGCTCCCGAAATCGATGTCGATGTGCAGCTCGCTGCAAATCGTCACCTGCGGGAGCGACGCCGGCTGGATGAGAGCGGCAGGCCGGGCGAAGACGATCGTCTCCATGCGGCCGATCCGGTCCAGCTCTTCCTGGGCAGGAGCATAAGAGGGATTGATCTGGAGGGCCGAACGGCACTCTTCAAGCGCCTCTTCCCGCCGGCCGGCCGTGGCCAGAAGCTGGGCGAGCCGCACCCGAATATCCAAATAGGTCGGCTGTTCCTGGCGAATCTTCTGATGCATCGAGATGAGGGACTGGAGCTTGTCGAAATAGTTCTGGAGATCGTCGATGCGGCTTCCCACATCCTTGAAGGAGGGGTTGACCTTGTGAAGGATCCGGAACACGCCAAGCGCCTCGACGAAGCGGTTGACGGACTGGTAACAGATCCCCATCAGATACAGCGCCGGCGCGCTCTTTTTCTTGATCCCGTTCAGGATCTCGAGGGCCTCATCGAACGTGCCGAGTCGGACCAGCGTTTCGGCAAGCCGGATGCGGGCATCCTCGTAATGCGGATTCATCGTGAGGGCCTGCCGGAGCGGGGCAACGGCCTCTCCGGGAAGATTGTTGCGCAGATACAACTCGCCGAGATCCCGGCGAAGATCCGGCCAGGACGGATGATTCTCGATCTTCTTCGTCAGAATGGCCACGGTCTGGGTGAACTCGGCCCGGTCCAGAGTCAGGATGGCACCGTATCCGCGGGCCAGGTGATTGGTCGGGTCGAGCTGGACGGCGTTGTGAAACACCGTGATCGCCTCCGAGAGGTTTCCCTCCTGCATGAGAAGCTCGCCGTAGGTCTGGTACAGGGCCGACGAGGGGCCCGTCGAGTCGAGCAGCCGATGGATCGAGGCACGCATCTCATCATACTGGCCGGTGACCAGGCCAGCACGGATCTGCCGGAGAAGTGCCCGAAAGTTGGTCTCCCGGAACCGCAGCGGCTGGCCCTGGACCTCCTTGAGTGGGTCGGGAAGCACCTGTGCCGACTCTTCGGAAACCGGGACGGTTCCGCCAAACAACCGGGAAAAGAAGCCGCTCTTCCGCTCACTCATGCACTCGACGGGAAACGCGTCCTGCAGGAGCTTCCGGACCATCTGGCAGAACGAATGGTCCTTCTGGGCCCCCCATACGCTCTGCCCATAGCCGATGGTATGGTTCGCGACGAGGGGAAGCTGCGCCCTCACCGGCAGCTTGAGAAGCCCGGAAAGCGCTTTCAGATTGAGCTCATCCCGCGACTTGCCCGCCAGCAGCGTCATTCGGTCTTCCGGCAGGTTCAGCTTCGAAAGACCGAAGAAATACCGGGTGCTGCTCTTCAGGGCATACGAGTTGCCGGCATCGACGAGGAAGAAGATCCGGTCGGCCAGATCGATCGCGCCCAGGAACAGTTCCTCGATATGTGAATCGGTGTCGAGAATGATAAAATCGAAAAACTTCTGGAGCTGCCGGATCCCCTGGCACACGCCCTTCGGATCCGCCTTTTCCCCGTCGATCAGATTCACCGGGCCGGGAAGACAGCTGAGGTTGCCTTTCACGTGAATGAGCAGCTTCTTGGCGGCGTCGAGATCCGGAATTCCGCCCCGGACGACCTGGGAAAACTCGACGACGGTGCGAACGGAGTGAACACCCATCGCATACGTGCCATCCGCATACGGAAGATCGAGATCGACGTACAGCGTCCGCATCCCCTTCTCATGGGCGAGGATCTGGGCCAGCGCGACGGCGAAGGTGGTCTTGCCAACCCCGTTCCGGGGGCTGGCCACAGTGATGATCCGGGCTTCGGCCTTTGGCTCGCCGGATTTCGAGCCGATCTGCTGGTTGGCGGATTTGACCCGCTTCGACAGAATCCCGAGCAGCTTGAAGCTGATCGCCGGCTTGTCCTTGAGCAGCCGCTCGAACCGTTCACCAGGAATGACGATAATGACCGAACTCTGAAGACTGCGGGCACTGGCCGACCGCGCCATGCTCTGGTCGAACAGGGCCATCTCCCCGAACAGGTCGCCGTTCTTGAGAACCGCCAGGATCTTGGGCTCCTGCAGGATGTCGCGCGTGGAGATCTCGACCTGCCCACTTTCGAGCACATAGAGATCCCGCGAATGGTCACCCTGCCGGAAGATATATTCCCCACGCCGGTACTCGACGCGGTGGGCGATCGCGGCGACATCCTCGAGCTCGCCGGGACTGAGCGATGAGAAGAATTCGATGTTTTCGAGCATGATGGCAACCTCGTGTCAGCAGGATGATCCTGGAAAATCCGATGTTCAGGAACCGGTAGCATAGCAGGGATAATTCCTTTTGAGGAGTGGCAAAACATCGATTTTTTGTCGACAGCGACGCACGAATGCGCGATACTGTGCCATAGGCTCCCGGCCGTGATCCGCCGCTGCCGGACCCACTGCAAGGCATGACGAACGAATTCCCGGAAACCAGCTCTCCCTCTCCGTTGCCGGTGGCATCGCAGGGGCGCTCCTGTGCATCCTGCCTGTTCGGACTCGTGATGTCGGCGTGCTTCCTGCTGCTGGGCGCCTTCTTCACCGCGCCGGTCGTGTATCTCGAAGCCCCGGCCCCGTATGCCCTCGCATGCGGCGGCATCTTCGTCGTCCTTTTTCTCTGGCAGCTCCGCGCCTCGCGCCGCAGCTGCCTCGTGCCATTTCTCCTGCTCCTGACGCTGTTCGTTGTCGAGTCGTTCACCCTCGGCGTGATGGTGCTTCAGACGGGAGTCTACGAACGGCTCGACACGCCAAAAACGAGGGCATTCCTGGAAAAACACGCGCCCGGCCTGCACGGTTCGATCCTGGGTTTCTGCCGCGACATGGCCACCCGGGGAAAACAACTCGTCGACTCCGGCAGGGAATGGGCCCGCTCCGCCTTCGAGGCCGACGACACCCGGATCGCCGCCCTGGAGGAGGCGTTCCGGAACAACCCAGGCAGCCCGGATGTGGTGCTAGCGCTTGCCGATGCTTACATGACAAAAGGGGATCTGGCCTCGATCAGGCTCGCCACGGCCCTCTACGAGGCTCTGGTGGAAACCGCGCCCTGCGACACGTTCCTGGCCCGGCTGGCCGATGCCTATGCGCGCGACCTCCGGTATGACCTCGCTTTCGCCACGGCGGCACGCC
>DATCTT010000052.1:0-2946 GCA_036567845.1 Candidatus Ozemibacteraceae bacterium
CCGGGGGCGCGGTTCCCGACGTGTATCTGCTGTTCACGGACGGCATCTCGAATTTCGGGACCGAGCAACCCGGCACGTTCGCGGCCCCGCTCTACGCATTCAGCGGGGATCCCGGGGCAAACCACGCGCTTCTTGGCCAGCTCGCCCTGCAGAATGGCGGGGAGTATGTAAACCTGCAGCGTGTGAAGCCCGAAGAGGCAGTGAAGGGCATCGGCCGCCCGGTCTACCTGTTCCTCGGCGCCGAGGGCTCGGGGGCGGAGGATCTCGTGCCGCAGCTTCAGAAGTCTGCTCGGGGGCGTTTCGAGGTCGCGGGGCGCCTGACGGCTCCCGAGGCGAAGATCACCCTGAAGTTCGGCACTGCCGGCAAGATCCTCAAAACCGTCTCGTTCGAGGTGAAGGCCGCCGATGCCGGCAAAGGCGATCTGCTGCGCCGGTTCTGGGCCCAGAAGAAGCTCGAGGATCTCGAGGCGTTTCCGCAGAAGAACGAGAAGGAGATGATCGCCCTCGGGAAGCGCCACGGCATCGTGACGCCCCAGACCTCTCTGATCGTTCTTGAACGTCCCGAGCAATATATAGAGCACGAAATAATACCTCCCGCCTCCATGCCGGAGTGGCAGAAGCAGTATTTCGAGGTGATGGAAAAGCGGGTCGCGGATCTCAAGGAAGCCCAACGCGGCAAGCTGGAAGAGGTGCTGGGCCTCTGGAAAAACCGTATCGAGTGGTATAAAACTGACTTCGCCTGGAATCCTGACGCACAGAGTCGGCTGAAGAAGTCCGCGGCGCGGGAGCAGATGATGGATACGGGAAGCCCCCTCGAGTCGGATGGCGACAGAGTGCGGTCGATGCCGAGCGCGGCTCCGAGGCCGTCTCAAGCCATGTCGGAAGCCCAGTCCATGCCGGACCCTGCCCCCATGGAGGTTCCCGAATCCGCGATGGAGGAGAAGGCGAAGGGCGACGTGGCCGGTGGAAGCGAAGCCCCATCTCGGCCGGTCGAACCCGGAGTCGCGATGAAGGCCTGGAGCCCCGACACTCCCTATCTGAAGAGGATCAAGTCGGCGAAGCCGGGGGCCGAGTTCGAGGCTTATCAGAAGGAAAAGGCCGAGTTCGGCACTTCGCCCGCGTTTTACCTTGACTGTTCCGACTTCTTCTACGGCCTGAAAGACGAGGCGCTGGGCCTCCAGGTGTTGTCGAATCTCGCCGAGCTGAAACTCGAAAACCCTGCACTGATGCGTGTTTTGGCCCATCGCCTCGCGCAGCGCGACCTGCTCGAGCTGAGCGCTGGCATCTTCGAGGAGGTTCTGAAGATGCGCCCCGAAGAGCCCCAGTCATACCGCGACCTGGGCCTGGTTCTCGGCCGGTTGGGCCGGTTCGAGCGGGCCGTGAGCCTGCTCTGGGACGTCGTCGCGAAGAGGCGCTGGGACGAGCGGTTCCGGGAGATCGAATTGATGGCCCTTGAGGAAATGAACAACCTGATCGTGAAGGCGAAGGCGACAGGTGTCACGGAGTTCAAGGGCGTCGATGCCCGGTTCATCACGCCGATGCAGCTCGATCTGCGCATCGTGATGACCTGGGATGCCGACATGACCGACATGGATCTGTGGGTCAACGAGCCGTCGGGGGAAAAGGCCTATTACGGCTACAACCGAACCGGGATCGGCGGTCTCGTCTCATGCGACTTCACCCGGGGATACGGCCCCGAGGAGTATCTGCTGAAGAAGGCGATGAAGGGCATCTATACGGTCCAGACCAACTTTTTCGGCAGCAATGCGCAGACCCTGTCCGGCGCCGTGACGCTCCAGGTCGACGTGTTCACCAACTACGGCCGGCCGAACGAGAAGCGGCGTTCGATTACAATGCGGCTGACCGACCGGAAAGAAACCTTCACGGTCGGCGAGGTGGAGTTCTGACGATGTTTGGGAAACTTCTTTCGACGATCATATCCCTGTTCGGAGGTGTCGACGGTATGGGACGGATTTCCGTTCACGAGCTCGAGAAACAGGTGGCTGGTGGTCTTGATGAAGAAGCTCTGGTGGTGGATGTGCGGGATCCCGAAGAGTATTCCGCCGGTCATGTGCCTGGGGCTCTCAATATTCCACTGAGTCTTATATCGCGCTCGGTTGAACGCCTGAAAGGGAAAAAGCGGCTGTTCGTGATCTGCCAGCGCGGCGGCCGGTCTGCCCAGGCATGCTCCGAGCTCTCGGGCCGGATCGGAAGCGATGTTGCCCTGTTCAACGTGGAGGGAGGAACTTCCGCCTGGATGGAGGCCGGATTCAGACTCGACCGGCCCTGACCCGCTCTTGGCGCCGCTCTGCAAAAAATGCCCCCTGCCGGGACTTCTGGCAGGGGGTGTTTTCCATGAGATTCATGACGTCCGTCAATAGGGTGGGAGCAGACGGCGTAACACGTGAGCGAGGACGATCGCTGCGAAGCAGATGTTCCGCAGCAGGACGGCCGGCCAGAGGATGATGGGAACCGCGGGCTTCACGGTGGTCCCGGGTTTCAGCGCCTGTCCGACGGCTTCCCCGCATCTGCGGAAAAGTTCGACCGACCAGGGCCAGTCACGGAACGAGGCTGTCAGGTCGGCGGGAAATCCGTCAGGTGGTGCTCCTGCGCCGATGATGCCGCCGAGAATGGCGGCCGTTGTGTCCGTGTCACCGCCAGCGGCGATGATGTCCTCCAGCGCCTCACGAAGATTGCCGGGCGAACGGTGCCAGGCATGAATGACTGCGGGGATCGTATGCAGGATGAATCCGCTCACCCCATGGTTCCAGCCCTGGGCGGCCGCGAACCCGGCGGTGGTTGCCCCGGAGGCAGCCGAGGCGCGTGCCGCATCGAGAAGTGCTGTCCATTCCGGGGAGAGGTCCGGAAGCGCCTCCGGCAGCAGCTCGTGAAACCGCTTCGGCCCCTCTTCCGGCCGGGACGCCCGGGCCGCGCAGGCTGCAGCGA
>DATCTT010000053.1:0-2728 GCA_036567845.1 Candidatus Ozemibacteraceae bacterium
GGGCCGGATTCCGGCCGCGGGCGCGGGGGTTGGCAATGAGGGCGATCCGGCGCAGGCTCATGCGTCGACCACCTGCGGCTCATCGATGTCACCAACGACCCGGCAGAGGCGGGGCATGGGATCGTGGTTGAAGATGACGACCGTCTTCGTGTTGAGGATCTGGTCGAGGAACTTCTGCCGCGCTCGAAGCGACTCGAGGGGAAACAGATCGAACGCCGACTGCCAGGTCGCGTTGATATGGCACGAGGTCGGGAACAGGTCCGCTGGCCAGGCGAGGCGGCTTTCGCCACCGCTCAGTTGGAGCATCTGGTGATGCGCGGTGTGCCCCCCGGTGACCTTCAGCTGGACGCCGGGCAGGAGCTCGATATCACCTGTGATCAGCTCCAGGTGGCGGTTTTCCTGCAATGGCAGGATGCCATGGAGCAGGTAGGAGGTGCGGGTGCGTTCATTCGGCCGGACCGCGTCGTTCCACTCGCCCGCCTGGACGAAAACGCGGGCATTCGGGAAGACGGGGACGCACTCCTTTCCGTCCCCGGTGAACCGGGTGGCCCCCCCGACGTGATCGTAATGCAGATGGGTGATTACGAGGTGGGTGATGTCGGAAACGCTGATTCCGTGCGGAGCCAGGCGGTCTTCCCAGGTTGCGAGCGTCTCAATGCCGTGATACTCCCTTTGTCGGGGAGTGAGCTTGTCGCCCAGCCCGGCGTCGACGAGCAGGACGAAGCCGGGACCGCGGACGAGAAGCTGGTTCAGCCCGAGGGTGACCCGGTTCGAGGTGTCGGGAGGCATACGGTGCTCCCAGACCGGCCGGGGAATCACCCCGAAGACGGCCCCGCCGTCGAGTTTGAGGGCGCCTTCCGACAGGATCCAGACTTCGAGTTCACCGAGTTTCATGAACCACCCCCGTCAATCGTTCCCCGACTCCTCCGAAATGCGGAAGGAGACGTTCAGTGGCCCGATGGCATATGTGTCTTCCTTGACGACCGCAGCCAGCGTGAGTCGTCTGCCGAGGCTGCGGATCTGGTTCACCATGTCGAAGAAAGACAACATCGACTCCGACGACAGGTTGCCGAACCGTCCCGTGAGCGGGTTGGCGATCATGCCTGCGCGCACGACCTCGTGGTTGATCTCGTCCATGAAATCCTGGATTGTCCGGGCGATTTCCGGCCGGTCACGGGTTCCGTCGACCTCGAGCGAGGCGATCTCCTGGCCGGCGTGGAAGATCAGGGCGTTTGGCCGGACGATGAATTTCACCTTGCCGAGCGCCTCCCCGAGCGCGATGTTCTCGTCGGCGACCGCGCCCACGACGATATCTGCCGGGGAAGTCGCAATGAGATCTGCCATCCGGTCAATCTGTGCGCTGTTCTCGGAGAAGAAGGCCGTCTCGTCCTTCACGAGCAAGCCGCGTGAGCGGGCACGCTGGGAGAGTTCGCGGATGAACTGGTCGAGGTCGTTCCGGACATCCGAGGCCAGACGGCCGCCCGAAACGACCTGGGCGAAGATCGGCTCGTTCTTGCGGAACACGACGATCTCCTGTTCCTTGGACCGGACGCGATTCTGCAGATCCTGGATCTCGTCGGTGAGGCGTTTGCGCTCACCCGTCAGGGTCTCGACCTCGTGCGTCAGCTGCTGGACCGAGAAGAGGGCGATCTTGACGTTGTCCGAGAGGATGGCGGCCACGGTGAGGGTGAGCAGGGTGATCGACATGCCCGTGCCGACGGCGACGACGAGTGCCGTCACGCGGGGGCGGAGGCCCAAGACGCTCAGTCGTCGTTTCCCGACCAGAGTGCCAAGGTAGTCGCCAATATAGGCGATGACACCGCTGACCAGAAGGAGGAAGAGAATATGCATCATGACGGGGGCTGGTCCTTCTCGATCTGGTCGAGACGGAACCGGTCGCCCAGGTAAAATTTCCGAGCCGTCTCGTCGTTGGCGACGTATTCGGCGGTGCCGGATACGAGAATGCGGCCGAGATTCATGATATAGGCCCGATCGACGATGGCGAGGGTTTCGCGGACGTTGTGATCGGTGATCAGCAGGCCGAGCCCCTTGCGCTGGAGCTGGAGGACGATCGACTGGATGTCCTGGACGGCGATCGGATCTACGCCGGCGAACGGCTCGTCGAGCAGGATAAAGTTCGGCTCTGCAGCCAGGGCGCGGGCGATCTCGACGCGGCGCCGCTCGCCACCCGAAAGGGCGTAGCCCATGCTGTCGACGATCTTGTGGATGTGCAGCTCGTCGATCAGGTAGTCGAACCGTCGCTGCCGCTCGGTCTGCGGAATGTCGATGTTCTCGAGGATGAGCCAGATGTTCTCGCGCACGGTGAGCTTGCGGAAGACGGACGCTTCCTGCGGAAGATACCCGATACCTCGCCGGGCCCGCCGGTACATCGGCATCTGAGAAATATCTCGATTGTTATATTGGATGACCCCCTGATCGGGCTTGACCAGGCCGGTGACCATATAGAAGCTGGTGGTCTTGCCGGCGCCGTTCGGCCCGAGGAGGCCGACGATCTCGCCCTTGCGGATGTAGAACGAGACGTCGTCGACGACCTTGCGGCCACCGTAGGATTTGCCGATCCCCGTGGCCCGGATCTCGTCGCGCCCCTCGGCTGTGGCCGCCGGCCCCGCTGCGGGTGCCGGATCGACCGGCATGACGGGTTGCTCCGTCGTCTGGCTCGTTGTCATGGCGTCACTCCGATCCGGCTTCGACGGCTTCGCCGCCGTCG
>DATCTT010000054.1:0-6302 GCA_036567845.1 Candidatus Ozemibacteraceae bacterium
CCCGCCAGGCCGATGCCGCCCAGATAGCGATGAATGACGCGCATTCCGTTGTCCAGCCGCCAGGCCGTGACACCGGCGTTCGGTGCGGAGCCGGCGGCTGAAGCCACCAGCGGCGTCGACCGGGGCCTGGGACCCGCGAGCGTCGTGAAATCGGCTTCTTCCGCGAGATACTGCACGGCAAGCCGCTGGAGTCGCTCGGGGGTTATCGCGCGCAGCCGCTGCAGATACGTGAGCTCATGCTCGAGCGCGTCGTGAATGAGGGCGTTGCCGAGAATATCCGCCTGGCCCTCGTTCGTCTCGGCCCCCCGCATATACAGGGTTTCGAGCATGTCCATCGCCTTGAGCAGCTCCTCCCCGGAAACCGGCTCGCGCCGCAGACGATCGATCTCGACCCGGATCCCTTCCCGGACCGGTGCCTCATCGAGCGGGTCGAACTCGGCCCGCACCAGGAAAATCCCGTCCTCCCCGAGCGAGAGCTGGCCCGCCGAGATCGAGGTGACGATCCCCCGCCGCTCCTTCAGCGAAGCCGAAAGCCGGCTGCTGCGACCCTGGCCGAGCAGGATCCCCAGCAGCTCGAGCCCCGTTGCGTCCTCCCGGTTCGCCTGGGAAACAGTCCGCCAGGCTGCCTGCAGATACCCGCGCCGCACGTCCATCGCCCGCCGCACCAGCGTTCCCGCCTCAGGCCGGGGGGGCAGGGAAATCGCACGGCAGGCAGGAGTCGGGGCCGTCCAGTCCCCATACAGCTCCTCAACATGCCGGAACACCGCCTCGGCATCGACGTCGCCAACGACGAGAAGGAACATGTTGCCCGGCACATACCACGTCCGGAAAAACGTGTTCAGCGTATCCCTGGATATATTCGTTGAAATATTTTCTTTCGGCCCCAGCGTTGGCCGGCCGTAGGGGTGACCTGGATACAGGCCGGCCATCATCGTGTCCCACAGCACGCGGTGCGGGTTGTCGGCCGACCGCTTGATCTCCTCGACGATCACCGACCGTTCGGCATCGACGGCCGTGACTTCCAGGGTCGAGCGGCGCATCACGTCGGCATGGATCTCCAGCGCCTGGTCAAGATTCCGGCTCTCACCGCTGATATAGTAATGCGTATAGTCGAGCGAGGTGCCCGCGTTTGTGCGTCCGCCGAATCCCTCGATCTCGCGGGCGATCGCCCCCACGCCCCGGGTCGGCGTCCCCTTGAACAGCGTGTGCTCGAGAAAATGCGCGATGCCGCCCGTCTCGGGGAGTTCGTTCCGGCTGCCGACCCGCACCCAGATATCCGACACGAACAGCGGCGCGGTGCGGTGCTCGCGCACGAGAACGGTCAGGCCGTTGGGGAGAACCCGATGCTGGAAAGGCTCCCACCGGAAGCCCGAAGACGTTCGTTCCTGGTTCATCAGCTGTGTCCTGTCAGGGTGCGGCAAGCGGAAGGAACGGGAAAGGCCGGGCCGTGCCCAGCTTCGCCTCGATCCGTTCGAGAATGTTGAGCGGTCGGCCGTAGAGCAGCTTGGGCCGCCCCTCGACCGTCACCTCGGAAAAGTTCGAAAAATCGATCATGCAGGCCCGACGCATCGCCTCGTCGCCATACACCAGCGCACCCTTGTGGATCACCATCGAAATGTCGCGCGGCGTCAGGGCCAGGAAGCTCTCGAAGGGGTCGCCGGCCGTGTCCTCGAACACCAGGAAGTTTGCCATCATGCCGGGGGCGATGCTGCCGAACTGCTTCTCGACGCGGAACATCTCGGCCGCTGTCCGGGTGGCCATTCGCACCAGGTCGCGTGGCTTCAGCTGCCCGTCGAGCAGTTCGTCGGACCATCTCCGCATCAACCGCAGATCGTCGAGAAGGTTGACCGACCCCCGCACCGCCCCGTCCGTGCCGATGCCGATACGGATGCCCAGATCCAGCGCCTTCCTCAGCGGCGGAACGACGCCGAACCGGTTCTGGAGGGACGAGGGGCAGAACACCAGCGCGGCTTTGTGGGTCGCAATCTGGGACAGATCCGTGTCGCTCAGGCCGATGCCGTTGACGAGCACCGTGTTCGGTCCCAGCGCGCCCAGCCGGCTCAGCGACTCGACCTCCTCGCGCAGCTCGGTCGTGAAGCCCTCGGCGCAATGCGTGATGAACGGCAGCACGCCCCGCGCAAGCCGCGCCTCCTCGGCCACGCCCTGACCCCACGGCGGCGCATCGGGCGACACCGAGTGGGCGAGGTAGTAATGCTCGAGAAGGCTGACCAGTCCGCGGCCGGCATAGGCCGAGTTCACCTCGTGCGGGAAATGGTCGACGATCAGCCCGACGCCCGAAAGCACGTTGCGGAACATGCCGAGGCCATACAGATCCGTGATCGACAGCGTCTGACGGTCGCGATGCAGCTCCGAGGCCTGGAACGCCGCTTCCCACTCCTGCCAGCTCTTGCAGCCGGGATGCTCGAACTTCGGCCAGAACGTGTCATACAGATGATCATGGGCATTGATCAGCGCCGGAAACACCAGCCGTCCGCCGAGATCGATCGTCGTTTCCAACGGCTTTTCGGGCTTGCCGTCGGGCGGCAGGATCTCGGAGATCGTGTCGTGAAACAGCACCAGCCGCCCCGGGGCGACCGTCTCGTCGGGATACAGAATCCGGCAGTTGTCGAGAAGGCGGTACATCAGAAAAACCGCGGCATGCCCATTTTGGCCGCCGCCGGAACGTCGCGCTGCATCTCGCGGCACACCTCGGCCCAGGACTTCCCGGCGAAGGCCATCGAAATAAAATGCTTCCCGATATTTTCGAGGAACTGAAGAAACGCCATCCGCTCGAAATCGGGGTTGAAGTTTCGCACGCGGCCAAAGCTACGGTAGAAGTTTTCATGATCATGCAGACCGAGCGCCATGATCGTGTGCTCGAAATGCATGATCAGGTCGCTGCGGGTCGGCACCGCCATCGGCAGAACCTGGCTGCCCAGCAGCGTGCCGACCATCTCCCCCCGGAACTCGAGCGGAATCGCGAAGACCAGAAAGCCAGCATAGCAGACATTCACGAACGGAACCTTCCGCCGCATCAGACGATCCTCGATCGTGTGATACGCCCGCTTGCACCGCTGACGGCCGCGATCGGTGCCACGGATGAGGCTGCACGGGCCGTAGAAATAATCCGTCTTGACGACCGTCTCGCCCGAGTTCGAACGCAGCGACAGGGGCACCCCGTAGAAGTTCTCGAACCGCTTCAGCAGCAGATGGAGCTGGCCGGATCCGAACGACACGGTCTGGTTGACGTTGATATCCCGCATGAGACTCGTCATGAGCTTCTCCCGGCTTCCGCCGTCAGGACGGACGCAGCCCCCTCACCGGCCGGCGGCCAGTGTCGGTTCGGACTTCGGGGTGCCGGCGCCCTGCCACAGCCGGATCCCCAGCAACAGCGAGTTGAGTTTGGTGGCATTGTCGTCGGCCCGCGAGGTGAGCACGATCGGGCACCGGGCCCCGAAGATCATCCCGCCCATTCGCGCCCGAACGAGATACTGGAGGGATTTGTACAGCGCGTTCCCCGTCTCGATGCGCGGCACGACGAAGATGTCGGCGTTGCCCTGGATGCGGCCCTTGTATTTCTTGATTCGGCACGAGTCGGTGCTGCATGCGAGATCCAGGGAGATTGGCCCTTCGGCGACCAGGTCCTCGCGCTGGGAAAGTGCCTGCGCGGCGAGGCCGGCCATCACGGTCGAGGGAACCTTGTCCGACACCTTTTCGTTCGCCGCCAGCAGCGCCACGCGGGGCGGCCGGTCGGGAACGAAGATCCGGAAGGCTTCGGCAGCATTCTCCACTTCCTTCACAAGCATCTCGGCATCCGGGGCGATGTTGAGCGCCGGGTCGGTCAGCAGCTTCAGGCCGGGCTGCGTGGGCAGTTCGAAGAAGGCCAGATGCGACAGCACCGGGTTCTTCTTCAGGCCGCGCTGCGAGTTGAGCACGGCCTTGAGGATGACGGCGGTCGGAACCAGACCTTTCATCAGAATCTCGGCGTTCCCCTCGCGCACGGCGTCGATCGCCGTCTGGCAGGCCTTCGCGGCGTCGGTTTCCGGCACGATCTTCACGGCGGGGTGGGACGCGGTCTCGCCATACATCTCGCGGATCGCGGCGGGATCGCCGATCAGCACGGCGCCCGCAACACCCAGCCGGACGGCCTCGCAGACGGCATACGAAACGGCCTCGTCCTGCGCGAACGGGACGGCGACGCGGCACAGCCTGTTGCGATCGAGATCACCGGCCAGCCGGCCGAAGAACGATGTGTCCATTCCCTTCCTCCAATTCCTGTCCGTGCCGCTCAGACGCCCAGGGCGTGCGAGGCGATGACCATTCGCTGCACTTCGCTCGTGCCCTCATACAGCTCGAGGATGCGGGCATCGCGGTAGTAGCGCTCGACCGGGTAGTCCTTGATGAAGCCGTATCCGCCGAGAATCTGGAGCGCCTGGTGGGTGATCCGGGTCGCCATCTCGGAGCCAAACAGCTTCGCCATCGCGGCTTCCTTCGAATACCGCTTCTTGTGGTCCTTCAGCCAGGCCGCGTGCCAGGTGAGCAGGCGGGCCGTCTCGATCTCGATCTTCATCTCGGCCAGCTTGTGATTGATGCCCTGGAAGTCGACGAGGTGGGTGTTGAACTGCTTGCGCTCGCGCGCATACTTGAGCGCCGCCTCGTAGGCCGCGCGGGCGACGCCGGTTCCCTGGGCCCCGACGCCGATGCGGCCGCCGTCGAGCGTGTCCATGGCGATGCGGAAGCCGCGGCCGGGTGTGCTCACCATGTTCTCCTTCGGGATGCGGCAGTTCTGGAACACCAGCTCCGCCGTGTTGGAAGCGCGGATGCCCAGCTTGTTCTCCTTCACGCCGACCGTGAAGCCCGGCGTGCCCTTGTCGACGATGAACGCCGAGAGGCCGCGGATCTTGGCCGAGCGGTTCGTGCTCGCGATGATCAGGGCGAAGTCGGCGACGCCGCCGTTGCTGATGAAGATCTTCGAGCCGTTGATGATGTATGAGTCGCCGTCGGGCGTGGCCGTCGTCTCCTGGTTGCCCGAGTCGGAGCCGGCGTTGGGCTCGGTGAGGCCGAAGCAGCCGAGTTTCTCGCCCGAGGCGAGGGCCGGCAGATACCGGCGTTTCAGCTCTTCCGAGGCGTAGGTCATGATCGGGTAGGCGACGAGCGAGTTGGTCAGCGACATCGTGACGCCCTGTGCCGCGCAGGCCTTCGAAATCTCCTCGATCAGCAGCGCATAGGTGAGCGCATCGGCGCCGGCGCCGCCATACTCCTTCGGGATGATGATGCCCATGTAGCCCTGCTTCGCAATGGCGCGGGTGATCTCCCAGGAGAACTCCTGCTTCTCGTCGAGCTCGGCCGCGACGGGGGCAATCACGGTGCGGGCGAACTCGGCGGCGGACTGACGGATCAGTTCCTGTTCGGGGGTGAGTTTGAACTCGATCACGCGGAGGCCTCCTTCCGATGGCGGCGGATTTCGGCGGCGAGGAGCGGGGCCACCTGGTGCAGGTCACCGACGATGGCCACGTCGGCGGCTTTCATGATTGGCGCGAGCGGGTCGCGGTTCACGGCGACGACGAAGTCGGCACCGGAAATCCCGGCCAGATGCTGGATCGCTCCGCTAATACCGAGTGCTATATAAAGTTTCGGACTGACCGACTTGCCGGTCTGGCCGACCTGGTGGTCGTGGCCGATCCAGCCGGACTCGACGGCCGCGCGGGAAGCGCCGATCTCGGCCCCGAGCACGGCGGCCAGATCCCGGACGACGCCGAACTGCTGGGCGCCGCCGACGCCGCGGCCACCCGCGACGATGACCTGGGCTTCCGCCAGATCGACGTGTTTCGCGGTCGAACGGATCGTCTCGCGCACGATCACCTTCAGGTCGGCATCCTTGAGGCCGATCTTCACGGGTTTCACCTCGCCTTTGCGGTTCGGGTCTGCTGCGAGCGGCTTCATGACCCCGGGCCGGACGGTCGACATCTGGGGCCGGTGATTCGGGCAGATGATCGTGGCCATGACGTTGCCGCCGAACGCGGGGCGGGTCTGCAGGAGCAACCCCGAGGCGGCCTCGATGGCGAGCTCGGTGCAGTCGGCGGTCAGGCCGGTGCGCAGCCGGTTCGCGGTGCGCGGGGCCAGATCGCGGCCGATCACGGTTGCGCCGATCAGCACGATCTCGGGCTTGATCTCGCGGATCACGCCGGTCAGGGCGCGGCAGAAGGGCGCCGTCCGGAACTCGGCGAGCTGCGGGTCATCGACCGTGAGCACGACGTCGGCGCCGTGCGCGATCAGGGTCTGGGCCAGCGGCTCGACCTGGT
>DATCTT010000055.1:0-3862 GCA_036567845.1 Candidatus Ozemibacteraceae bacterium
ACCCCGCCCGGACCGGCGCCGATCACGGATCCGCCTGCATCGACCAGCACCGCTCGGCAGCCGATGATCGCGGCTTCGGGATGCGCTTCGGCGGCCCGGAGCTGCCGTTCGAGCTTGCGGGGGTGCCACACGTCGTCGGCATCGAGGAAGGCGAGCCAGGTGCCGCGCGCTTCCCGGATGCCTCGGTTCCGGGCGGCGGCCTGGCCGGCGTTTTCCTGGCGCAGCAGCCGGATGGGCGAATCCCCGAACGCATCGACGGAAACCGGCGGTAGGGATCCGTCGTCGATGATGATGACTTCAAACGGCCGAACGCTCTGCGCACGGATGGACTCTAAAGCAAATTCTATATATCGCCCGGGATTATACGCCGGGATGATGATGCTGACGGTGGTGGGTGTGGGTTGCATGTTCATGAGTCGCGCTGCCGCCCCGGCATTGTATCACACCCCGCGCCGTCGGGGCTCAGGTTTCCGGGGTGAAGGCGGTCAGATCGCTGTGATCGGCGACCAGCAGGGAGACGAGTCGGGCGGGAGTGACTTCGTCGTGCGGGTCGAGATCCCCTTCGATCCGGATTGCCTGAGCTTCGACGATCAGATCGATGCGTTTGGCGTGATACCGCCGGTCCTTGGTCGAATGGGTGGCCACGAAGTCTTCCGCGTTTTCCATGTGCCGGCAGAGCTTGACGGGATACCCGTAGTATCCGTCGCCGAACTGCGTTTCGTACACATCCTCTTCCAGGATCACCCAAAGGGAATTCCGGCTTGAGTTTTTCTGATCAGCCATGACAGCTCCTCTCGATATGAGGGCCGGGTTCGATCCGGCCGGGGTTTCAGCAGATCACGTGGCGGGATAGTTGGGAATGGGGTCGCGGGGAAGAGTCGCCATCAGCCAGCACAGCCAGGCACCCCAGGCGATCGAGATGGAGAGAATTCCCCAGGCGGTCCAGGTCAGGAGCAGCGCGATCGTCTTGTCGGACTGCAGCAGGCCGAGTTCCTTCAGCATGTAGTTCCAGTCGTGGATGACGGTTTTGTGCCAGCCCAGGCTGACGAGGGGGAGCAGCCGGGCGCGGGCGTCGGCCACGTAGACCGCCACGTTCGTCAGGCTGACCGAAAACCAGACCCCGCAGAACGCGAGCGCGAACAAATCTTCGGCAAGGAGAAACCAGATGCCGGCGGCAAAGGGCACCCCGAGCTGAAAGATCGTTCCGGCCGCTATCGCGACGAATGTCGGGAAAAACGGGGTGCAGAGCAGATGCCCCGTCTCGTGGATTCCCAGATCCACCGGGCCGAAGATCGTCCACTCTTTGGGTGCCACGGCGGCATTCAGCCCGGTGTTCAGCAGGAACAGCAGCGCGAGGGCGCGGGGAAACCACGATTTGCCGCGGCACCAGGCGTGGGAGCGCAGACGGATTCGAACGAGCGCATCCGACGCGACCCGGCAGAATGTCTCTGCGACGGCACGCGCCGCCGCACGAAGATCAGCGGCCAAGTTCGCCCCGGCCGATCATCTCCAGGAAAGCATCCCGGATGATGCCCCCCTGGGGTTTCAGATCCTTCACCCGCGTGAACTCCTCGAACCCGTCGCCCCCCTTGGCCAGAAATTCGTTCAGGGCAATCGGATACCAGGCGTCGGGAGTGACCGGCTTCCCCTCGAAGGTGAGCGAAAAGCCTTTGGGGCCGCGCGACGGGACGACGCCGAAGATGCACAGCTCGGCGTCTTTTCGGTCGCACCCCTTGTCGAGCAGGCTCGTCAGATCCCGGCCAGAGATCGATCCGACAAGGATCTGGTGATTGAAGGGGAGGACCTGATATACATCTTTAAATATAATATTTCCGGCTGGAAGATCGGTGCGAAGTCCGCCGAGCTGAAAAACGACGATCGGGCAGCCGCTTTTTTGGGAAACGGCCCTGCAAAGCTCATTGCCGAGCGCTGAGCGGCCGTCCGGGCCGGGGCGGCGCAGGAACTCACGCGGGCTCGTTCCCACGGGGCGGCCGGCGATCTCCTCCACCAAGCGGCTCCAGGAGGCGATGACGGCATCGACGGCCGGTGCCGCCGGCCACGAGGCGGGGTCGAGCAGCTCCGCTTCGTAGGAATACGTCGCGATGGCCTTCGAGATGTCGTCGAAATCGAGAGTCAGGGCGCCCAGGTGCGACCCGTAGCCGCGTGTCTGCATGATGAGGGTTTTGCCCACCCGGACCGGCTGGTTCAGCTGGTGATCGGTATGGCCGCCGACGATCAGATCGAGATCCGGAACGGCCCGGGCGAGTTCGAGATCGACGTCGTGGCCGCAGTGGCTGAGCAGCAAGACGAGATCGCAGCCGCGTTTCCGCAGTTCGGCCGCCACACGCCGTGCGGCGCTGGCCGGCGGTTCTAGTTCGAGGCCGGCGATGTTCTCGGGGTAGTTGAGGCTCGGGAGGTCGCTGGTGATGACGCCTGTGATGCCGATCGTCAGCTGGCCGACCCGCGTCACAAGGCTGGATCGCCAGGGGACGCCGGCGCCGTGAAGGTTGGCGCAGACGACAGGAAACCGTGCCCGACCAAGCGATTCGAGCAGGGCCTCCTTGCCATAGTCGAAGTCGTGGTTTCCCAGCGTGATCACCGTGTAGCGAAGGACGTTATACAGATCGGTCATTGCCATGCCGCGCGAAAAGTTCGCTTCCATCGTGCCCTGAAACCGGTCACCGGCATCGACCTGGAGCCACCGTATCCCGTCCCGAAGCGCACGACGCTTGTGGAATTCGAGCGCTCCGGCAAGCGCCTGCGGGCCGCCCAGGATGGGGGGATTCTCTTTCGTCATCCAGAGGGCGGGCGTCGCCCGGACGGTGCCGTGCCAGTCGTTCGTGTGCAGCAGCAGGAGTTTCTCGCCTCCTGCCGGCAGGGAGGCGGCGATGAAGAGAGGCAGAAGGCAGAACGATCGGAGCAGGCGGTTCATGGGCGGTTCCTTGGTGTGTGTGAATGATGTGAAAAACATGATAGCGATTTGACCCTTTCGAATCAAATCACTATCGATACCTTCCGGACAGATATTATATCAGTATTTATTTGTTCCCCGTGGCGACGGGAAGTTCGGGCCGTGCCGACCATTCGGTCCAGCCCGCGTCATACCAGAGCACGTTCGTGTAGCCGAGGAGGCGGCGGAGGACGAACCAGGTCTGGCTGGCCTGATGGCCGGTCCGGCAATGGACGATGACGCGGCTGTCCCGCATTGGAACGAAGCTCTCGTAGGTTTTCGCGAGATCTGATATCGAGGCGAAGCCAGCCGTTCCCGAGGCGAGATCGAGCGTGTAGGGCCGGTTCACGGCACCCGGGATGTGGCCGGCCCGGGCTTCATCCGAGGCCTTTCCGGTGAAGAACGGCGCGGGACGTACGTCAATGATACGGGTGGCGCCGTCGCCCGATGCGGCAAGGACCGTCTCCGCGCCAACGGTGAATCCGTCGGCCGGGGGAACCGGGTAAACCGTTTCAGTGATGCGCGGAAGGCGGGTGTCGGAGGGTCGGCCTTCCGCGTGCCACCGCTGCCAGCCGCCGTCGAGGATCGAGTAGTGCGTGTGGCCGAGACGTTCCAGACCCATGGCGACGAGCGTCGCGTCATGCACCTTGTCGCCGTGGATGATCACCACATGGGTTTCCGGC
Source organism: Candidatus Ozemibacteraceae bacterium (assembly GCA_036567845.1). Lineage (GTDB taxonomy): Bacteria > Muiribacteriota > Ozemobacteria > Ozemobacterales > Ozemobacteraceae > MWAR01. Next base: position 3,634 of record DATCTT010000055.1, read on the forward strand.
GAGATGCCCAGGGCGCCGAACTGCCGGGCCAGAAGATCGGCCGGCAGCAGCATCGAGGGTATGCCGCCCACGACGCCCCGCAGGCTTTCCGGATTGAGGGCGACAGCGCCCGGAGCGTGAGATGTGTTGTATTCCGGTTGCGGCCGCGTGTCGATGATGCGCAGATTTGGCTCCGTGAGAATCGCGGCAAGCCGTTCGGCCGAGATCAGGCCGGGACCGTGCGCCGGCG
>DATCTT010000056.1:0-5087 GCA_036567845.1 Candidatus Ozemibacteraceae bacterium
CCGGCCACCCCGCAGGCGGCCCCGGATACCCATTTGAGCCCGCCGCCCGTTCCGGTGGAGGAGCCTCTGGTCACCGACCAGGCACCGACCGTCGAACCTTCACCCGCGGCGCCGGTTTCCCTCTCCTCGCCCGATGTCCAGGTGCCTGCCGCCTCGGAACCGGTCAAGTCCCCCGTCGAGCCTTCCATTGCCACCTCCTCCGGCACGACGGCCCCCTGAGCTGACGACATACTATTAGATATATCAAGGAGTCTATTCATGACCAGCAAGATGAAGCCGGCGCAACGGATCCTCGATCTGCCGCCGTACGTGTTCAAGCGGATCGATGACAAGAAGCGGGAACTGGCCGCGTCGGGAACGAAGCTGCTCAACTTCGGCATCGGGGATCCCGACCTGTCGACGCCCGACTTCGTCATCGAGGCAATGGACCGCGCGATGCGCGACAATGCGAATCAGAAATACCCGGCCTACGAGGGCGATATCCGGTTCCGCGAGGCCGTCGCCCGGTACATGCAGGACCGGTTTGGCGTTCATGCCGACCCCCGCACCGAAGTCATGGCGCTGATCGGCTCGAAGGAAGGCCTGGCCCACTTCGCCTGGGCCTTCATCGACGAGAACGACGTGGCGCTGGTGCCCGACCCCGCCTACCCCGTTTACAAGACCACGACCGAGTTCGCCGGCGGGGAAGCGCATATCATGCCCCTTCTCGAGAAGAACGGGTTTCTGCCTGATCTGAGCCGCATCCCCGACGCGATCGCCCGGCGCGCGAAGACCCTGTACATCAACTATCCCAACAATCCGACCGGCGCCGTGGCATCGGAAAGCGACCTCGCGACTATCGTCGAGTGGGCCCGCAAGCACGAGGTCATCATCGTCTCCGATGCGGCCTACGCCGAGCTGACCTACGACCCGCGCGACCGCCGCAGCATTCTCTCGATTCCGGGCGCGAAGGATGTCGCGATCGAGTTCCACTCGTTCAGCAAGATCTTCAACATGACCGGCTGGCGTATCGGCTTCGCCGTCGGCAACCCGGCGCTGATCGCCGGCCTGCTCAAGCTGAAGACGAACGTCGACTCCGGCGTCTTCGATGCCATCCAGCTCGCCTGCGTCTCGGGCCTCGCCCGTGTCGACGCCCACCTCGAACGGCTGCACGAAACCTATCGCAAGCGGCGCGACACGATGGTGACGATTCTCGATGAGTGCGGCATCCGGTATCAGCAGCCGCGCGGCGCCTTCTACGTCTGGGCGAACTGCCCCGGCGGCATCACCTCGGAAGGCTTCACGATGAAGCTGATGGAGGAAACCGGCATCGTTACCACGCCCGGAACCGGCTTCGGAAAATATGGCGAAGGCTATATCCGCTTCGCCCTGACCCAGTCCGTCGAGACGATCGAGGCCATCCGGCCCCGGCTCGAGACGTTCCGCAAAGCCATGACAGCCTGAACGATCATCTACACGGCTCATTGAAATCGCCCCGCCCGGACAACCGGGCGGGGCGAGCGTTTTGGAGGGGAACCGGGGTCAGGCGTCGGCTTTCTTCCAGTGGTCGACGTCGTTGACGGTGCGCGACAACAGGTCGTCGGCGCGTTTTTCCGAGCCGGCCTCGACGGTGACATTGACGAACGGCTTGTCGGGATCGGGCAGGATCAGCACCCACTCGCCATCCTCGAGAAGCACCTTGACACCGTCGATCAGCTGCGTCTGGCGGTTCTTGGCATACTCCATCGCGTGGCGCATCACCTTGCCCTTCGCTTCCCAGGGGCACGGGATGTTCTTCGTGCGTGTGTGGAACTTCGGCAGCTCGTCGACGACCTTCGACAGCGGCATGCCGGCACCCGCCAGGATCTCGAGCAGCTTCGCCGTCGAGATCATGCCGTCGAAGACGGGCTGGAAGGCCGGGAAAATCGTGCCCCCTTCCCCGTTGCCGCAGAACGAGACATTGTCCGAGACGGCCGCGGTCATCAGCGCACGCACGTTCGTCTTCGTCCGGATGACCGTGCCGCCGCTCTTCGATGCCAGCTCGTCGATGGCGTTCGTTGCCGAGACGGGAACCGCGATTCGGGCGTTCGGCGTGCGGCCGAAGATCAGCTTGACCCAGGTCACGAGCGCCGTTTCCCCGAGCATCGGGCGGCCCTTGTCATCGATGATCGTGATGTGCTCCGCCTCGGAGTCGAGAAGCAGGCCGACATCCGCGTTCAGTGAACGCACGATCGAGGAGACGTTCTCGGTCGCCGCCCGGAGGTTCGTGCTGGCCTTCTGCACCTTTTCCTCGTCCTGGAAGGCGTTGAGCGCGATCACCTCGCAGCCCAGCTTGCCGAGGAACGATGAGAAGATGCCGCTGGCGCCGCTGTAGGCGAAGTCCACCACGACCTTCAGCGCGCGCTTCTTGATCACCTCTGCGTCGACGTTGTTCAGCAGCTCATTGCTGTAGAACTCCGAGACGCGGGGCGGAAACACGATGTCCCCGACATCCGTCATCGAGACGCGCCGGAAATCCTCGCGGTTGAACAGCCGCTCGATCGACTTCTGGTTCGACGGGGCGAGTTCGCGGCCCTCCGCGTCGAAGATGCGGATCTCGATTTGGTTCGGATCACAGGCCGACAGCCCGACATGGAGTCCGCCCGCCCGCCGGAACGCCGACGGCTTGAACCGCGCCACGGGGCTCGGCATCACGCGCAGATCGGCCACGTTCACGCCCGACGAGGTAAGGCCGCAGATCAGCGCGCGATTGATGATGCGGCAGATCTTGTGGCTGTTGCGGGAGCAATTGACGCTTGCCCCTTTGGGAAGCGTGCTGCCGAAGGCCGCGCCGACCTTGGAGGCCAGCTCGGGGGTGATTTCGAGATTGCCCAGGCCCGAGATGCCGTAATTGGAAAACAGGCTCTTGGTCCACTTGTCACTCCAGACGATGCTGCTGAACACCGTCGAACCGTCCTCGACCACCTTGCGGGGCCAGATCTTGACGTTGCTGCGGACCGTCGAGTGTTCGCCAATGCGGCACTCCTCGCTGATGACGACGCCGCTCTCGAGCGTCGCCCCGTCGCGCACCTGCGTGTCGGAGCCGATGATGTTCTCGGTGATATGCGCCTTGTTGCCGACGTAGATGCGCTCCCAGAGGACGGAGTCGAAAATCCGGGCACCGCCCTTGATCGTGCATCCGTCGCCAATGATGCAGTTCTCGAGCTCGACGCCGTCCTCGATCGTGCAGTTGGCGCCAATGATGACGCCGCCCTTGAGATTGACGCGCTTGCCCATCTTCGTGTTCGCCCCAACCCAGACGTCACGGCCGATCACGTTCAGCCGCTCGCCGGGGATCTGCACCTGGACGCTGCCGTTCAGCACGTCGCGGTGAGCCAGCCGGTACTCGTTGATGTCGCCGATGTCCTTCCAGTAGCCCTCGGCGATATACCCGTACAGCGGCAGCTTCTCTTTCAGCATGAGCGGGAACAGGTTCTTGCTGAAATCGAACTCGGTCTTGGCCGGAATGTGCTCGAAGATCTCGGGTTCGAGAATATAGATGCCAGTATTTATCGTGTCCGAGAACACTTCGCCCCAACTGGGCTTCTCGAGGAACCTCTCGATCTTGCCGTCATTGGCCGTGATCACGACGCCATACTCGAGGGGGTTCGCGACGCGCGTCAGCACGATCGTCGCCATCGATTTGCGCTCTTCGTGGAACCGGATCGCCGCCGACAGGTCGAAATCCGTCAGCACATCGCCGGAAATGATGATGAACCGCTTTCCCTTGAGATGCTCTTCCGAGTTTTTGATGCTGCCAGCCGTGCCGTAGTCGGCGGTGGCCATCACGTAATCCATCTTGATACCGAAATCCGAGCCGTCGCCGAAATGCTTGGTGATCACCTCGGGCTGGAAATACAGCACCGAAACGATCTGCTTCAGATCATACTTTTTCAGCAGATTGACGATGTGTTCCATCATCGGCATGTTCGCCAGCGGAACCATCGGCTTGGGTATGTTGCAGGTAATCGGTCGCAGGCGCGTTCCAAACCCACCGGCCATGATAACGGCATTCATCTGTCGTCTTCTCCCTTTCCATCCATTCCTGTTCGTGAGCGTATCTGTTGTGGTATCGCTGGGATGATATTCTAGGCTGAGTCTCCTCGTCCCGTCAATGATCTCATGGCGGATGCCGGGGAATACGACTCAGGGTCTGGAAAGGGGCAAGACCGGCTTTGCGTGCCAACGCGAGGGACGCGGTGTTCCCGCCGCTCACGACATAGATCATCGAGAGACCTCGGCTACGCAGGCGGCGAAGCATCTCGCGAAGGAGCGCCGTTCCCAGACCCTGGCCCCGCCGTTGGGGGGCTGTCTCGATGTACACCTCGGCCGTGCCGGGGGTCAAATGGATGCATTTGACCAGTGCGACGACGGACGAATGTTCTCTGTAATAGAGTCCCATATAGTTTTCTGGTTCCGGAATGCCAGGGAGACCGTCCGGCGTTTCCCAGCGCTGCACGAGTTCGAGCCCGGGAAGCGGCGGTTCGTGTCTGCAGGCCGTTTCAGGCCCCGGATCGTGCCCAACATCCCGAAACCATGTCAGGTGCTCTTCGATCTTCAGCCCATAGGCCAAGCACAACACGGGGGCGTCGGAGACTGGCACCAGAAGTTGAAGCGCGGGATCATCCGGCAGGAGTGGGAGATCCGCGAGATAGGCGTCCCGCGGCCCGAAGGGGTGGGCCAGATGCCACTCGCCCGCGTTCGCGTCGGACCAGGTGACCACCCAGCCGTGACCTTGCTGCGGACCGTCCACGGGATGGCATTCCACCCGTTTCCGGCCGGTTGTGAGAAGATGCAGCTCCTCGTTGAAGGCGGTCTCGTGCTCCCGCAGAAAGGCAAGGAGTGATCCGCCCGATTCAGCGTTTGCGTCCATTGCTCCGCTTGGGCGACTGCTTCCGGCCGGTATCCGACTGGATCTCACGGCGGCCCGTGCCCCGGTCGAGGGCGCCACGGACGACGGCGACCGGCCGACCGGCGGGATCAATGCCGGTCGCATGCATCGCGGTACCGATCGTCGCGGGGGTCGGGGTGAATTCCTGAATCTGTTCGTGGGCGAGACGGTGCTGGCG
>DATCTT010000057.1:0-8357 GCA_036567845.1 Candidatus Ozemibacteraceae bacterium
CCGAGGATATCGCGCGTATCGCCCGCGAGATGGGGCTTGACCGGCCGCTTTCGGAGCGGTTCGTCGTCTACCTGGGCCGCATGGTTCGCGGGGATCTGGGCACCTCGGTCGTCACCGAGCGGCCCGTGCTCTCCTCGATCCTCGAAAAGTTTCCCTACACGCTGAAACTGGCCATCATCGCGATGGTCTTTTCGGTGCTGATCGGTCTCGCGGCCGGCATCTTCAGCGCCATTCACCGTGGCAGCCTCATCGACCGTGCCACCACGCTGTGCGCCGTGACCGGCATCAGCGTGCCGGTGTTCCTGTCGGGGCTGATCCTTCTGTATGTGCTGGCCGGCAAACTGCACTGGTTCCCCACTTCGGCGTTCGGGGCCGAGCAGTCCCTGTGGCCGCTGGTGCTCCCGGCGTTCACTCTCGGCATCCGGTCGGGGGCGTTCCTGGCCCGCATCGTGCGCAGCAGCCTGGTCGAGGTGCTGAACCAGGATTACATCCGGACGGCGCGTGCGAAAGGGCTTTCCCCAAGCCGCATCCTGTTTCGGCACGCGTTGACGAACGCGCTGATACCGATCATCACCGTCGTCGCGCTGGATTTCTCGAGCTTTCTGAACGGGTCGGTCATCGTCGAGACGATCTTCGAGGTGCCGGGGCTCGGCCGATTCGCCATGGATGCGATTCTCAAGCGCGACTACCCGGTCATCCAGGGCATCGTGCTGTTCGCCGCGCTGATCTTCGTCCTCGTGAACCTGGTGATCGACCTGCTCTACGCCTGGATCAACCCGAAGATCCGTGAAGAGATGATGGGAGGCGCGGCATGAACCAGGCGCTCCGTCATCTGACCCCGGCCGGCTGGCTCTGTCTGGCCGTGATCGCGGTACTGGGCATCATCGCCCTCTTCGCCCCGGCGATCGCACCGCATGACCCGATGGAAACCGATCCACTGCGCCGGCTGCAGAGCACCGAAGGGTATCCGCTCGGTTGCGACCAGCTCGGCCAGTGCGTATATTCCCGCCTGATCTACGGCACCCGGCTGACGCTGATGATCGGCTTCACAGCCCGGCTTGCCGCCCTGCTGATCGGCCTGTGTGTCGGTCTTGCCGCCGGCTACTACGGGGGCTGGCTCGATTGGCTGCTGATGCGGGCCGTCGACATCTTCCTGGCGTTTCCAAGCCTGCTGCTTGCCATCGCGATCTCGATGGCCCTCGGCCATGGCCTGACGACCGTCATCCTTGCCATCGCCATCGTGGGATGGGCTGAGACGGCCCGGATCATCCGCGGGGCCACCCTGGAGCTGCGCAGCACTGAGTTTGTGCTGGCCGCGCGGGCCATGGGCGCCGGAAACATCCGTATTATTCTGACACATATTCTTCCAAACTGTCTACCGCTCGTCACCGTGATCTTCGCGATGGGAATGGCGACCGCGATCCTTTCGGAAGCCAGCCTGAGCTTCCTCGGCCTCGGCGCCGACCCGTCGCTGCCCACGTGGGGCGGCATGGTCTCGATGGGCAAGGATTATCTCCGCATCCAGCCGGGCCTCTCGCTCTGGCCCGGGTTGTGCATCGCGCTGGTGGTCATCGTCTTCAACGTGCTCGGCGACGAGCTGCGCGACGTACTCGACCCCGGCCGGAAAGGGAATTGGGCATGAACGGGAAACGGCCCCTGGTGGGAATGGCCTACTGCGACACCGCCATGCGCGACAACGAGATGCGCATGCGCACCTACTGCACCCGCAAGTATTTCTGCGCCCTGCAGAAGTGCGGCGCTGACGTGATCCTGCTGCCGCCGACCGAGGAGGCCGCCGTGTTCGACCGGTATCTCAGTCTCGTCGACGGCATCCTGCTGCCCGGCGGCGAGGATATCGACCCGCGCTGGATGGGCGAGGAGCCAAGCGCGCGTCTGGGCGGGGTAAACCCGCTGCGCGACGCGTTCGAACTGGAGCTGACCCGCCGCAGCCGGGACCGCCGAATTCCGGTGCTGGGCATCTGCCGCGGGCTCCAGGTGCTGGTCGTCGCTCTCGGCGGCTCGCTCCACCAGGACATCGCCGGCCTCACCACACAGCAGCACAGCCAGCAGGCGCCTCGCTGGGCCACGAGCCACCGCGTCATCCTGGATCCCAACTCGCTCATCCGCGGCTGGGCCGGGAGCGACGAGATCTTCACGAATTCGTTCCATCACCAGACCGCGAATCGGCTTCCCGAGTATCTGAAAGCGACCGGGCACACCGCCGATGGGCTGATCGAGGTCGTCGAAAGCACTGATTCCGGCTGGCTGGGCATCGGGGTCCAGTGGCACCCCGAAGAAACGCTGTCGGGCGACGAAGTGTCGCGGCGTTTGTTCAGCGGCTTTGTCGCCGCTCTGCTGTCCGGGAAAAAAACGCGGCCTCTCTCTGATCCAGCCGGCCCTTCCGGGCACCCCGCCACGCCCTCCGCGGTTTCTGCGTGAGAGGTGAGTGAGCCGGTGCAACTTTTTCCCCCTTCGGATTTGTCGAAAAAGTGTCGATACCTCGATCAGGGAAGGGATTTTTTCCGCGAAGGAGGCATGACATGAACCGCATGATCGTGTGGACGGGCGTGGTCCTGAGTTGCCTTTCGCTGTGCCTCAACATCGCGTTCGCCAACCGGCCGGTGGTGACCTGGGGCGACATCCAGCTTTCGGCCCGCGAGGTGAAGCTGAGCCTGAAGAACGAGGGAACGTCCGACTGGGCGAGATTCTCCGTGACGGTCAAGGTGTTCGACGGCAAGACCCTGGTTTCGACCGGCATGCTGAGCCAGGCGCGCGGACTCAAGGCTTCGACAGAGAGCACCCTCCGGTTCGGTCTGAACAAGCCGGTTGCCGCCGGGAAAACCTACCGGGTCCAGGCATGGATCCAGTCCGGCAGCCCGCAGCTCGCGAATCACGAGTGGACCGTCACGACCCCCGCCGAAACCTCGATGCGGAAGTTGCGGTCGGATCGCGCCTTCGGGATGCTTCCCGAGGTGGAAAAGCTCAGAAAGCCGATCGACGTGCGCGCCGAGATGGGCCTTTTCTGACACCCCCCCTCAGCCGCAGGCCGAGCGCACCCGTTCGAGGAACTCCCGCAACTTCGGCCGCAGCAGCGTTTTCCGGAACCGGCCGGCCGTCGAGAACAGGTCGGCCGCCAGCCGGCCAAGCCGCACCGGATCCGTTGACAACTCGTGCAGGAGACAAGCAAGGGCGGCCGGATCCCCCGGGGAGACGATTGCCTCGTCGGGCAGAAGCTCCGGAACGCCGCCGACACGGGTTCCGATACAGGGCAGCCCGCGGGCCATCGCCTCGATCATCGCGCGCGGCAGCCCCTCGGACCGGGACGGCAGGAGGAACAGATCCGCCCCGTCGAGGCGCGCACGGACTTCGCGGGGGGTCGGAAGGGCTCCGGCGAACTCGATCCGCTCCGCAACTCCCAGGTGTTCAGCCATCCGCATCAGGGCCGGCCGTTCGGGTCCATCGCCGATCACGGTGAGCCGGGCATCATGGCAGAGCCCGCGGCCGGCCAGAATCGACATACTTTTCACTATTATATCCACTCCTTTTTGCCCATGATGCAGGGAGCCGACAAGGATCCAGGAGCGGGCAGCCGAGCCCGGCGGGAACCGGCGGGGCGCGGTTGCGAAGGCTTCATCGTCGAGATCGACATCCGAGACGCCGAACATGCCGTTCGGGCACGGGTACCGACGCTGTAACGCGCCCTCCGTGACATAGGCGGCCGCGATGGCCCCGCGACAGTCGAGCCGGGTCTCGACCCGGGCGATAAGCCGCAGCAGAGGCATTATGGGGGTCGCATGAACCCCGGGACCGAACTGCTCCCAGGGATCGGCGATGACCTCGACGGCCCAGGGGATCCCCCGGCCGGCCAGCTGGCGCCGCAGGCAGCTCGCAAGCTGGGCCGGCACCCGCAGGATGACGGGGGTTTTCCGGGGGACCAGCCGGGCATGGGCACGTCCCACTTCCGCACTCCGGGCGAGCATCTCCCAGGGTCCGATAAAATACGGCAGCCCGCGAAGCCCGACCCCCGGCCCATCCGCGCGCACCCCACCCCGCGGGGGTTCGGCGACATCCCTCATCCGGGCCGCGACGAGGACCCGGTCGAACACGTCGAGATACCGCGTCCAATACTTCCAGGCCATGCCTGTCGTTGTCCAGACGCGGCCATCCGGGGTCCGCTCATACCGGTTCTGGGTCGTGATGATCAGATCCATGGCTGCTCCTCCGCATCGCGGTCTTGCGGCGCACCGCCGACCGATTTCGGCCAGGCGATGGCGAGAGCCAGGACAAGCCAGACAAAGCGGTTCCGGAGAAGGTTATGGAACAGTCCGAGAAGATAGAGCCCGACTGCCGCACCGAGAAGTGCGGCGGCGCGACGGCGCCCCACGACCCCGATCGTGCGTTGCCCCCGGAGGACCGGAAACAGCGCAGCCAGAAGAAACGCGTGCGCCGTCACGAAGCCTCCGAGCCCCGTTTCCACGAGCAGATTCAGCGGCGTGTTGTGCAGCTCTTCCCCGTGAAGGGCGCGGAAGCAGCCCGGACCGATCCCGGTCGCCCCCTCCGCGAGATGGGCGAGGGCAAGCCCGAACTGGCGCTCCCGGGGCTCATCCTGGGCAAGGGCAGGCACCCCGGACAGCCCGAGGGACCGCTGAAACGAGAATTCGTCGGCCAGCAGCAGGCCAATCGCACCGAACACGGTCAGCCCGAGGGCCAGACGGAGCCAGCCCGGGAATACGGCGGTCCTGTCGGCATCTTCCCGAAATTCGCTCCAGGCAACCAGACCGATGGCGACGATCATGCAGCTCCGCGCACCGACCCCCGAAACGACTATTATATACAATATATTATATATTATTCGTCTTATCATTCCCAGACCAGTCCAGACGACGGCAAAGGGATAGGCCGCAATCAGATAGGCTCCAAGCAGGATCGGAAAGCGGAACGGCAGATAGAGGCGGAACGCGAACACGCCGGATGTCCCCTCATCCCATCCTGCCCAGTGGGTCGCCAAACCCGCGACACAGAAAAGCAGCACCGGCAGGAACAGGGAATTCATCCATCGCACGGCTTCGTCAAGGCCGTCGCCGGCCGGGATCTGCCGGGAGATCATCCAGGACCCGACCGCCAGCCAGGCGATCGAGCCCAGCTCAAACGCGACGGCCCCTTCCTGTGAGGGAACGTCCGTGCCCATCAGGCAGAAGCCTGCGAAGGCCGTGACGGCGATGAGGGGAAGCCCGATGCGTCGGGAATCGGGAAGCGGGATGGCGGGAGTTTTCAGGAGTCGGGCAAGGCCAAGCGTGAGACCGTATCCGAGGCAGAGATCCGAGGGAACGAAATGGGTGAAAAGGGGCAATCCGAGCGGCAGGAGAAAGAGATACCAACGGAGCCAGGCGGGCAGCCCCGCGTCCGTCGGCTCAGACGGTGTCGGCATCATTCCGCCGCACCGGGCCGGACTCGCTCTCGAGCAGCATCACGCCGGCCAGGCAGACAAACAGCCAGCCAAGCGGCAAGAGCAGGGCGATCATTCCGCCGGCCGGCTGGATGAGGCGGGGCGGTGAAGCCGGATCGGTGAGAAGCATGGGCTCGCGGGGGGCTGGATCGAGGCTGCCCAGGCCGCTCGCGGTCAGCTCTTTCCAGGCACGGAGCGCCATCGTCTCCTGCAGCAGCACCGAATCGACCGTGAGCCTGCCGATCAGGCCGAAGACGGACGCGGAAGCGAGGCCAGCGGCCGTGTCCGGGCCCGGTGCGATCGTCGCGGCGGCCGATCCCGACACCGTCTCGAGCAGCCGGGGGACGTCACACGTCCCGAACAGTCCCTGCAGCGCCTGCCGGCGACGCGTCAGGACCTCGAGGCCGGAGGCGGTGTAAAACAGGCGTTTGTCATATTCCCGTGCCGACAGCAGGCGCAGATGTTCGAGCATTCGGGCAGTGAAGGCCTGGAGAAAGGGCCGGAGCCGCTCCGGCGTGCCGAGCCGGAACCGGATCTCCGCCATGCCGGCATTCATCATCCGGTAGGAAAGCCCCGGCCGGATCGCGGTTTCCAGAAGCCTGAGCACGTCTTCCCGGGGAGCGTTCACCTGCCAGCCACCACGGGCCATCACCTCGATCATGAACGCATCGTCGTTCACCAGGCGGTCCCACAGTTTCGGAAAACCGACCAGCGGCTCCCCAGCCGTCTCTCCGAGCATGAGGACGTCGGTCGCCTCGTATCCGCGGGGCGGATAGCGCCAGAACCAGCCTTCAAGGCCAACGAGACATATCATGCAAAATATAATCCAGAGCGGATGTCGGGCGCACGCGGAAAACCAGCGTGCGGGCAGAGAACCCGTGGCGGAGGCCCGCTCCCGTTCGTCCATCAGTGGCCGGAAAGGCTGATCAGGCCTTTGAAATGGATGATGACCGCCACCGCCGAAGCCCAGACCAGGATCGTGATCTGGAGCGGATGATCCGCGAGAAGCAGCTCCGAGGGATTGTCGCCGAGCTTGTGGCGATGGATCAGATACAGATACCGGAAAATACCGTAGACGACGACGGGGACGGTGAGCACGAGGCCGTCCGTTCCGAATTTGGCGACGGTTTCGGTGCTCACGGTGTAGAGGGCGTAGCTGACGACGGTCGTGGCCGAGACGATCGCGATCATCTGGTCGATGAAGCCGGGCGTGTATTCCGCAAGCGAGACGCGGTGAAGATCGGCCCCCTCGCTCAGGAGCATGATCTCCTGGCGACGTTTGGCCAGGGCCAGAAACAGGGCCAGCATCAGCGTGCAGAGCAGCAGCCAGTGGGACATGTAGATGCCCGGCTCGATCGGCCGCAGCGCGCCAATGCCCGCCTGGGCCCGCAGCACGAAGCCGATGGCGATGCACAGGACGTCGAGCAGAACGAGATGCTTGAGCCTGAGACTGTAAGCCAGGTTCAGCAGGAAATACGCGACCGCCGAGACCGCGAACAGGTTCGAGATCGCCGCGGCACCGCCGATGGCCGAGAGCAGGAGCAGCATGATGGCCAGCCGTGCCTGGCCCACGGTGACGAGCCCGGCCGGAATCGGCCTCAGGCGCTTTTCCGGGTGGCGCCGGTCGCGCTCGACATCGACGAGATCGTTGATCAGGTAGACAGCCCCCGACAGCAGGCAGAACAGAACGAAGCCCGCCGTGGCCCAAAGCCAGGCGCCCGGCTGGAAGAGAAGCCCCTTTTCGGAAAACAGCAGCCCGGCGAAGAGGATGAGATTCTTTGTCCACTGGCGAGGCCGCATGCATTTGAGAAGGTTCAGGATCAACATACGGGGGGCATTCTACCAGCCGCCTCTCCATTTGACCAGTTCACATCTGCGAAGGGCAGAAGCCCGTCCGCAGATGCCCCCGAATGACGCGGATGCCTCGATTTCCCTGGTGGGTCTGTTGCTGTTCTCTGGGTCCTTGAAGTCTTTTGGGAAACATGGTCTGTTCTTCCCCCCGTTGTGACGGCTTGCCATGCATCGAGAGTGCCGGGAACGGCGTGATGTGGTACACTGGCCCCGGCGACGGCGCCCCCGTGCCGCCGCCGGCGTGACCACTCTCAATGAAAGCCGCTCCGGCCCCTGCCGACGACATCGCCTCATGTCAGACTCCTCGATACTGCTGATCCATACGACATCCCGGGCATCGCTGCGATGCGGCGTGCTCGCCCGCGGTGCCGGTCACCCGGCCCCTCTTGGCTTGTCGTGCCTGGCAGCCGCCTTTCCCGGCCGCTGCCTGCTTCTCGACCTCCAGGACCGTCTTCCCGAGAAGTCGGATATTCCCTCGTCAGGCGCAGTCCCTTTCGCGGCCGTGATCGTCGCGGCTGCCGCCGGCTGGCAGTCGGTCGATGCCGCGATGATGCGCACCCGGCTCGCCCAGCTTCTCCCCGAATCCAGACGGATTCTGGGAGGGCCGCGCGCCGCGCTGCTGGGCACCGACTGGGATGCAACGCTGCACGGCACCGGCCGTGTCGCCTGTGAATGGCTTCTCAAGGATCCGCGCGGCCTCGGCGGCCCGGTTGACACCCTCGAAGCGGATCTGCGGACGCCTCTCGGCGTTCCGCCGGCCCCCCTCACCGAGCAGGCAGGATATACCTCCGCAGCCGAGAAATCCGGCCCCCGGCCGACGATTTCGGTTCACCAGCCATGGCTGGGACTTCTCGACCGTTCCTTCGAACCCGCCGGCGCCCCCTCCCGTGGGGAACTCGCGGATCTGTTCATCTGGCTCCGCCGGTCAGGATTCGGCGGGGTGTCGTTTGAAACGCCGCGTCTTTCGGCCCAGCGGGCGCAGCATCTGGTCGGGATCGCCGGCGAGCAGGGGATGACCGTTTCCCTCCGGTTCGACCGCGCCACGGATGCGGCGGCTGCC
>DATCTT010000058.1:0-18786 GCA_036567845.1 Candidatus Ozemibacteraceae bacterium
CGGGCATGTTCCCGGGGCGATCCTGTTTCCGGACGGCCCTTCGTGGTATCATCCATGACGAATCTTAGGAGGCCCGTCATGAACATCCTCATCGCAAATCCTCCCTGGCGCCAGGGCCCGCTGTACGGACTGCGCTCGGGGGCGCGGTTTCCCTACATGACTGACGAGCTGACGCGGGACGGCGTTCCTGCCTGGATCCCTTTCCCGTTCAGCATCGCCCAGGCGGCGGCCCTTCTCGAAAAACACGGATTCACCGTCGAACTGTGGGACGCGGTCGCAGAGGGAATGGGGTTCGACGAGTTCTATCGGCGCGTCGAGGCGTTCAGACCCGATCTCTATATACAGGAAACGGTTGCGCCGAGCTATCCGAATGACCGCGCGATCTTCGAGAAGCTGCGCGGCCTGATTCCAGGCGCCTACCTGGCCACGGCCGGACTGATGGTCACCGGTTGGGGCCCACGGATGCTCGAGGAAAACCCCGCCATTGACGGCGGCCTCACCTACGAGTGGGAGGAAACGGCTCTCGAGCTTGCACGGCGGCTGCGCGACCGCGAATCCCTCACCGGCACGAAGGGACTGTATCATCGTGTCGACGGCGTCGTCGTCGCCGAGCCGCGCCGGCCCGAACCGGATCTGAACGCCCTGCCATGGCCGGCCCGCGAAAAATTGCCGATGTTGCGGTACAACGACGATTTTGCCTTCCTGCCGGTACCCAATCTGCAGATGGTGACCGAGCGCGGCTGCCCCTACAAGTGCTCGTTCTGCGTCTGGATCAAGGCGCGGTATGGCGGATACGGTGTGCGGTTCCGGGACCCGGCTGATGTGGCCGAGGAGATGGCGTGGTGTCTGAAGAAATGGCCCTTCAAGGCCGTCTACTTTGATGACGATACGTTCAACCTGAAAAAATCCCACGTGCTGCAGTTGTGCGAGGAGATCAAGAAACGCGGTATCACCACACCCTGGGCCGCGATGTGCCGTGCCGACTGTTTCGACAAGGAGACCCTCGTCGCCTGCCGGAAAGCCGGCCTGTTCGCCGTCAAATACGGGATCGAGTCAGCCGATCAGGGAATCATCGACGGGATTCACAAGGGACTCGACCTCGCGAAGGCCGAGGAAGTGATCGCTCTGACCCGGGAACAGGGCATCAAGGTGCATCTGACTCTCGTGCTCGGCCTGCCCGGCGAAACCGAGCAGACGATCCGCAAAACGTGGCGGTTTGTCAAGCGCGTGAAGGCCGACTATCTCCAATTCTCGCTCGCGACCCCCTACCCTGGCACCGAGCTGTACGAACAGGCCGCGAAGCATGGCTGGATCGAGGCGGTCGAGTGGAGCCAGTTCAACGCCGACTCCCAGGCATCGATGCGCACCGACGCGTTGACCAGGGAACAGCTCGAGTCCTGGGTGCGTACGTTGAATCTGCGCCGCATCGGGCTTCAGCTGATCAACAACCCCATCGAATGCCTGAAGATGTACGGCCGCAAAATGCTGAACAGCCCGAAAAAAATCGCCAATATTGCCCGTTCGGTATTAAATATCAAGTGATATTTCAGTTGTGACGGCCGGCAAGCGGTTGGATGACCGGTGTGTCAGAAGTGATCGTAACCGATGCGAACAGATTCGCGGCGGCGCACGAGTGGTTGGGCACGATGCGGAGCCTGTCGCCGATCCGGGGTCGGGAGCTGTCAGCGGTGAGCGGTATGATGCCGTGCTCCTCGGACAGACGGGTCGGAACCCAGTCCGGCATCGGCCTGTGGTCTTCGGTCAGCATGAATCCGTACCCTTTCAGCAACTCGATGCCATGGGCCCCCTTGTCGAGACCGAGGGCCTTGCTTCCGGCATCGACGACGAACCGATCGGCGTAGACGGCGATGACCGTCGTGAGCACCGTGAACGCGCAGTCGCCAAGCGTCGCAACCCCGAGACCGACCTGGATTGCGTCGTGGTAGATGTAGTTTCCGGGACGCGCCTCGGTGACACCGGGCATGATCCCGGAGATGCGCCAAGTCGGTGTTGAGCCGATGCTGACCTGCGGACATGCGATGCCGGCTTCCCGGATCATACGGGCTGCTTCGATGACCGCTGCTCCTTCCGCCAGGGCTGTTTCCCGGATCTTTTCGGGGGACGTAGCAGCGTAAACGTGCCCTGCGTGGGTGAACACTCCGTCGAGAACGAGGCTCTTCGCGGCTGTGACAGCGGTCGCAAGAGAAACGACGGCCGGGCCAGGTGGAAGGCCGCACCGGTGGTGGCCGCAATCAATCTCGATCCGCACCCGCAGGGGCTCCGCAGGATCGAGAGCCGCGAGAAGGGCGAGATGTTCCGGGGCATCGATGCCGACCATGAGCCGTGCACGGCTGCAAAGCCGTTTCAGAAGATCGAGTCGGCCGGCCCCGACGATCGGATAAGCGATGAAAACGTCGGTGAAACCGGCATCGACAAAAGCAGCCGCCTCATCGACGGTTGCGCAGGTAATGCCTGAGGCACCGGCCTCGAGCTGCATCCGGGCGATGGCCGGACACTTGTGCGTCTTGATGTGCGGCCGAAGCGCGATCCCGTGTTCCGCGGCGAACGAGGCAGCGGAACGCAGGTTGCGCCCGAGGACGGCCTCGTCCACGAGCGCAACGGGTGTAATCTGGTCGAAAATGTGCGGCATCGGCAGGAACGCCTCAGGCAAGGGCCTGGATGTCCTGCACG
The DNA here is from genome assembly GCA_036567845.1 of Candidatus Ozemibacteraceae bacterium. GTDB lineage: Bacteria > Muiribacteriota > Ozemobacteria > Ozemobacterales > Ozemobacteraceae > MWAR01. Next base: position 2,692 of record DATCTT010000058.1, read on the forward strand.
ATTTGGCGGATTTCCTTTTCTTCCGGGGTGCGAGCAAGATAGGCGAGGTTGCCCATCACCTGAGCGAGAACCGGCGACACCTCGGAATACATGACGAGCTTGTCGGCATACATTTCGATGATCTGCTCGTGACTGTACCGGTAGTTCTTCCCGAATTTGCGGGCGATGTGTGCGCAGTGATACTTGCGCTCGACATCGGCCGTGAACCGTCCCTGGACGACAACATTCGCCCACTGCTGGTATACGTCGATGTCCGAAGTGAAGTTCATCATGTCGGTCGTGAAGCCTCCGGGCGGACGGCAGTTCAGCTCGAGCGGGATGAACTCGCCATCCGTTTTGCGGCGGAAGAACTCGAAATGGAAGAACTTCTCGCGGATGTCGAACGCTTTCACGCTCCGGAAACCGTAGTCGCGCAGCTTCTCGGGAATATTGCGCAGCGAATAATACCAGAGGTCATCGTTGAAAGCCACAGCCTCGTAACAGCCGACGGCGGAATAGTGAGACGTATAATAGACGATCTCGTTATTGCTGTTCGTGATCCCATCGAACGTGAACAGCTCGCCGTCGATGAACTCCTCCATGAAATAGTCACAGTCGGGTTTCGATCGGATGAACTCCTCGAGATCCCGTTCGTTCGAGATCTTGTACGTCGAGGCGGCCCCGACCCCGATATCGGGTTTGGCGAAGAAGGGATACCCGACGGCTTTGGCGAACTTCCGGGCATGGGCGGCATCCTGATACACTTCCCCGCGGACGACGGGGATGCCGGCCTTGCGGAACACGTCTTTCATCAGGGATTTGCGCTTGATCGTCTGGGTCGCCTGGCGCTTCGGACCGAAGATGTTGAAATCCTCGCGCAGAGCGCCTTCGAGCAGCAGCCAGTGCTCGTTGTGCGACTCGATCCGGTCCATCAGGCCGTGATGATGAATGAAATAGCCCATGGCGCGCACGACCTGGTCGTAATCGTTCATCGATTCGACCCGGTAATACTCGGCCATGGCTTCTTTCAGCTCGGGGCGGAGCTCCTCCCAGGAGGCTTCGCCGATCCCGAGAACCCGTGCCCCGGCGCGGGCCAGTCCGACGGGAAACAGATAGAAGTTGGGCGGAAAGTGGGGTGACAGAAATACGAAATTCATGTGCATCCTTTCTGCGACGCGGCAGAACCACCGCCGGGTATTTCGTTCATTCTACCCTTTGCGTTGCCCCCTGACAACCGAAATCCCAAGAATGTCCGGGCAAACCTGGATATTCAGGCCCGTTCGTCCGCTCGGTGAGCGGGCTGCTTCCCCGGCCTGGGGCGGGACCGGCTGAACGGCGCCATCCGGGCGCCACCGGCCCACTTCCAGCATCGTGCGGGTCGGGTCAGCGTTCTGTGGCGTTCCTGTCGGAGAGGCAGGGGGCCGGGCGTTCGGGGCGGCCGGGGATGTCGGTGGTGCGCAGTTCCGAGAGGAGATCGCGCTGGCGCATGACCAGCCGAGCGAGTCGGCCGGTGTGATCCGTGCCGACCCAGATGGCGATCATCAGAAGAACCACGAGGACGAGCAGCATCGTTCCACCGCGTCGGCTCTGGAAAGGCGACAAGCTCATCGTCCGCACCTCCAGAACATCGGAAAACGGGCATCGGTGCTCTGTATCTTGCACCAGGCCGTTTTGCCGTCAACGGCCTGGAACGGGCCGAACACCATTCCGCCAAGAAGTTCGAGCCGGAATGCCGCATCCCCTTTTCGTACGATGAGAACATTGCCGTTCGCTTCGCGGCGAATCGAGCTGCACGGACCACCGACCAGAACGATCTCATCTCCGTCCCTGACGGTGAGACCGCTCGATTCGGCAAACGCCTTTTTCAGCACCGCGAATGCCGACGTGAGCTGTTCCTGGCGCTGGATCTCGTCGCCATTGGAGGCAAGGTCCGGGGTCAGCGACCTCAGGGGCGTGAAAAAGGATGCTGTGGCAACGCCAAGAACCGCGATCACAATCATCAGCTCGATCAGGGTGAATCCGGGACGGCGGTTCATGGCAGGATCACCTCCCGGACATACCTGTGAGCCCCGGCATACATCCGGTCGGGGATTTCCATCCAGAGCTCGAGAACGCGCTGACCGGCGGTTTCCTGCCGCGGATCGGTGATCCGCCAGGTTACCCGATACGGAATCTTCAGATCGGCGATGTACCCTGGCAACCGATCGGGGTTGAAGGTATAATCTCGCATAATATCGGACAGTATTCTATTCCGGAGTCCCTCGAGAACATACAGGGCGAGGGTGTTCTCTCGGGCGACCCGGAGGGCACGACGCTCGGCCGAAATCAGGCGGAACCCTCCCGCGAAAAGCAGGACTGAAAGGGAAATCGTGAGCATGATATCAACGAGGGTGACGCCGCGATTCATCCGTTCATCCCCCGCACCAGGGTGAAATAAGGATCGAAAAAAGCAAGGCACAACAGAAGCACGATTGCCCCGACGAGAAACAGGCCCGCAACGAGACCGACTGTTTCGATCCGCCCGATCAGACGGCTGGCGGCTGCAACGTTTGCTTCGGAAGCGAGCTCAAGGGCACCGGCGGCTTCACTGGCATCCGCGCTTCCCTTGAAACAAGCGGTCACGGGAAGCAGGATGTCGTCACCGGCAACGGTGCAGGAGAGGTCCTCGCCGCGTTCGAGGGTTTCAGCCCGACCGATCATCCGTGATGCAAGCGGACCCGGCATGCCGAGACCCGCGGCGAGCCTTACTGCGTCGGTGATGCGGCAGCCGGCGCGCAGGAAAAGGGCGATCAGATACTGAAACCGCCCGCTCTGCTCCGCAAGCGCCATCTTCGGCAGGGCAAGCAGCTTCCCGATCATCGTATACGGAATGCCGGAAGGGGGGACAAAGAACCATACTCGTGTTGCCGCGATCGTCAAACCGGCGATGAACAGGGGCAGAGGCAGCGAATATGGAAACATATCCGGGTTGTAGAGAGAAAGCAGTTTCACCACGATGGGCATCTCGATGTGCTGTGCATCGAACATGATCTGCATCGACGGGAACACGTGCATGTTCAGGAGAATGATATTGCCGAGACCGAGCCAGAGCATGACCAGCGGGTAGCACAGCGCCGTGCGAACCTGTTCGGCAAGCCGTTCGAACAGGACGAGATACCGGGCATAGGCCATCAGGACAGATTCGAAGCCGAATCCGCCCGGGACGGCAAGCAGGGTGGCCATGGTCGGGTCGATACCCTCAAGGCTGCGGATCGCTTCGGCAAGGGAATGGCCGCGCGCCATCTTTTCCGACAGCTCCGTTGCCCAGACACGGGGGGCTCCTTCAGGTGCCAGGCGGGCGAGATCCCCGAGCGCTTTGGGAAACGAGAGTTTTGTCGCTTGTGCCGCCTGCATCAGTCGGACAAAGGCAAGAAGATCTTCGGCCGGGGCGATAAGGTGTGTCTTCTGGATGTCGGAGCCGGTCATGTCAGATGAACTCCAGAATCTGGATCATCGGCAGAAACACCGAGATAATGATACAGCCAACGATCAGGGCGAGCACGATCGAAAAGACGGTGTTGAGAATCGTCTGAAGACGGTTGAGGCGGCCGACGGCGCGGGCCTCGACGAGATCGGCGGCCAGGGCAAAACTTTCGGTCGTCCCCTTCCCTTCCACAGCAAGCCGGACAAGCCAGGCCGTCTGGTGGTCGATTCCGTGGCGCATCAGGACGGCGTCAACGGGTGCGCCCGAGCCGAGGGCATCGGCAAAACCCGTTGCGAGAGCGGTCGCGCCGGGAAGAACGAGCGTATGCGCGATGGTCTGCAGGAGGGGGATGATCCGGTCCGGGGTCACGCCGGAGAAAATCCGGAGCACTTCGGAGAACTCGACGTTCTTCAATCCGATCATGGCATGAACAAAGCGTTTGAAAACCGGCTGGCGGAGGACAAAGGAGCCAGAGAAGAGAACGGCGATGCATGCCGGGCCGACGAAGAACCACCAGGTGACGAACAGGTCTGAAATAGCCATAATGGCACGGGTCATTGCCGGCAATGGAATATTCAAGCCCATATATATTTCTTGGAATTGCGGCAGGACGAACATCACCTGGGCGATGAAGACCAGCACAATGATGTTTGACTGGATAATCGGGTATGTCAGAAAGGCTTGTATCGGGAGGATTCCCGTCACATCCTTCGAGTATTTGAGCTGGAGCACGTTGCCTTTTTCGAAATCGGAAAGGTCAGCCGCAAGGATGATCTTCACGAAGGGGGGAAGGATGTTGCAGGCCGGATGCCGGAGACCATCGATCAGCGTCATCCCGTTGGCAAGTGCCGCGTGAAGGGCACCCATTGCCTGACGGAATGGCGGCCAGGGCATGGTCTGGCGGGCGATGTCGAGGGTCTGATGCATCGGCAGGCCGGAAGAAAGATTGATCGCAAACAGACCGATGGATTCGCTCTGGAGCCGCCTGGCCACGGCCGGGCTGAAATACGTGAGAAAGGCGGAACGGATATCTTCTGAGGTGTATCTCATGCGGCACACTCTGGTGCTGGGATACGCAGCGAGGCATACGGCTTCATGCCTTTGTCGAGGCGCACGGAGAGAATTCCACGAAGGGCAGTAGTGACGAGATGCTGCTCGAGCCCGAGACGGCCGAGCCGCTCGATCGCGCCATCGGCGTCGGCGGCGTGGAAGGTGGCAAGTACCAGGTGCCCCGCCTGACCAGCCTGAAGAGCTTCGCGCAGAGAAGCGGCATCGCGGATTTCGCCAAGGGCCATGACGTCGGGATCCTGGCGAAGAAGGTGCTTGAATGCCGAATCAAGGCTCGTGCCGGCCTCACCGGTGAGCGAGGACTGGCAGATACCGGGAACGCGCCCTTCGACGGGGTCTTCGAGCGTTGCCACGCGCTTTCGTCCTTCCATCGACGGCGACGCAAGCTCGGCGAGGGTGGCATACAGGGCCGTCGTCTTGCCGCTTCCGATCGGGCCTACGATCAGCGACAGCCCGGGACCAGAATGCAGCAGCTCGCGCCACGCGGTGACGACCTCAGCCGGCCAACCGAGGGAGGGAAGGTTCGGAAACGCGATCGGCCGGATCAGACGCAGGGCAACGCGCTCACCGTCCAGAGCCGGATACGTGGAAAGTCTGGCCTCGCCCGATCCATCCGGGAGGCTCCAGGCGCCTTCCTGCGCAATGCCCGATCGGTGGGAATGGCAGCCGGCAAGATACTTGAGCCGCGCGCAGAGCCCTTCATGCCCCGCTTTGCGGTAGAAACCTGCCTCGACTAATTCCCGGGCGGCACGCACGGTTACCCGGACTCTGTCAGACAGCGGCTCGAGATGTACGTCGGATGCCCCAGTGCGGGTCACCGTCTCCAGCAGGGCATCTGCCGCCGCGACAAACGGCTGGCCGCGAAATCCGAGACACATGTCAAGCACCATCCCCAGCGACTCGAGTGCTTGAGGGGAAGCCCTGAGGGAGGCATACCGCCGGCTCTCGTTCACGAGGCGTTCGATGAGTCCTGCGATCCGATCAGCTTCGCTGCGGCTTCCCAGGCGAAGGGTGTAGGCACGATGGGAGGCCCCATCGGCAGGCTCGAGCCTGATGCTTCGGCCATCCCGGGAAACCGTCCCGAGGGTGGCATAGGAAATGCGTTCAGGAGGCTGCGATTCCGGCAGTTCGAGATGGTCGGGGTGGAGGATGAAGCGCCGCGCACCTAGGAGCCCCGGAATCAGCCCCGGGGTAAACTCGAATGGAAGAAGGCCAAGCCCGTCGTCGGGCCGGCTTGCGATGGATACTGCGCTGCCCTGTTCCATCTTTTTAAGCTAGCACACCCCGTACGGGGCGGCAACCGGCGATGGATTCACTCTTCTTTTTTCTCGCGATATTGGATGGTGGAAGGATCCACAACCCCATACACCGGCAATTCGAACTCGGTTGAAAAATCAATGCCGGAGGTTTCTGCTTCGATTGTGAGTTTCCAGCGGATCTGGGGGTAATCCTGGAGAAATCTGGGTGGGAGGTGGCCAGGAATCTCGATTTTCACGGGAATTGCCGAACGCCCCGAACTGCTCTGGGCGAGATCAGCCCGCACGACGAGGGGCTTTTCATATCGGACTTCTTCGGTGTAGGTCGTAGTGGTGTTCGATCCGCTCGTCCGCACCTTCCGGACGATCACGATGCACCTCACCGTCGCCGTGCATCCATCTTCGGGACGAAGCGGGCGCCGCGTAATCACCACCCCATCGAATGTCCCGCCAGGGACCAGAGGCATCTGCGAAAGGATGAGAAGGGAATCACCGTATTTCAGGTGCCGGAGGGTGATGTAGATCGCGCGGACGATCATGGCTGCGGCGAGAAGCAGGAAGATGCCCAGCATGCCCTTGACGACGAGGGGAAGGGCCGGATCGGTGGCGAAGGCGAACACGAACACGCTCACGAAAAGGCCGATTGCGACCGCGATCGCCCAGGCAACGAGGACATCAAGAATGCCGCTGCTCCGGATGTGGAACCCTTCCCAGGGGCCGTCTCCAATCCAGGGATGTGTCATGTCGGCCGGGCCTTTGCGCGACAGCAAACTCCAGATTCCCACCCCGACGAACAGAAGACCGAAGAGGAAGAAAAAACTACCGAGTGCGGGAAAAATCAACAAGCCCGGTGTCAGTTCGCGGATGGCAAGGGCATTCGAGGGGGAGGCTGGATCGACCAGCACCTCGATCGGAGCTCCGCGCTGCCGACTTTGCTCGAGACGGTCATGGAGTGCCTGCCACGAGAGCCTGTCGGTTGTTTTGGTGTCCGAAAGGATGATTCTTGTACTGTGATAGGTTTGGCTTGCCCAGTCATATCGGAACTCCCCTTTCACCGAAAAGAACGGTTCGTCTTCACCTTGCTCCTCGACCAGTTCAATGCGTTCGATGAATGCTGGAACACGCTTCCAGGAGTTCGTCTGAATATAATCGACCAGGGGGATGGCCCCGATCACCAGGAACGGCAGCCCGACCAAAGCGAAAATACCGCCGAGAATCAGAAATACGATGCCCGAGCCCTGCGCCGTTGCCGCCACGATGTCTTTTCCGCTCATTTCCGTCTCCTCTCGGATCAATCCCTTTTGTTCGATCCGACACGGTTCCGAATTCGCTGCACAGGCAGCTCGTTCCTCGTGTCCGCTGGGTTTCAGCACATTATACACCCACTCCCCCGCATGGAATATCACACCACCCCGACGGTTGAATGCGAAATCATGAACAGCGTTTGTTGGTGGCCTATGGACAGACGGATGATTGAAACATATATTTGTACTAGAGAGGGAGAAGGGTATGGATGCCTTGTCCAATGTTTTGCTGCGCCGATATCAACAGCGGGCCTATCTGATGACGGGATTCGCGCTTCCGTCGCCGCTTTCTAACACTCAGACGGCGATGGGAACGGGCATGTCCGGAATCCAGCCCCTCACCGGCGCTCAACCGCTCACCGGTCTCAATCAGGCTCAGCAGACAGAGCAAACGGGGTTTGGTCTGCCGACGGGCGGTGCCCTGTCTGCCATCTCTGCCATGGGCCGGCAGATGAATGAGTTTTCCCGCACCCTGGGCAACAACCAGGAGGCTCGCGCCGGTCTGCGTGCCTTCGCACTCGAGGTCGGCCGTGACACCTCACCGGCCGGACCGCTTTCAGCCCTCAACGATCTGCGGTCGATGCAGCTCCAGGATCCCGGAAACTTCCCCACAGCCTTCGAAGTCGCCGGCCGGTATGCCGGTGTGGGCGGTTCGGCTTCGGCGTTCCTCCGCACGGTGGCCGCTGAAAAAGACACAGGTTTGCGCTCTTCGATGATCGGGGCGGTGGACAGCACTCTCGGCCTCCAGGGCACAGCCGCTGAGCGGCGGCAGCTGGTGGGTGGCGTTCTGTCGACGATCACCGACATCCGGAAAAGCGCCACACAGGCGGAAGAAGCTGGCGCCATCAAAAAGTTTCTGGCCAAGCTCCAGACGTACGATACCCTTGGGCAACGGTCTGAATTCATCCAGATATTCAAACGTCAGGATCAAAGCATTTTCCAGGCGTGATTGTTACGTAAAGAACGAGCCCCGCGAAGAATCCTTCTCCGCGGGGCTTGCCGTTTCTCGTATGGTTACTGGCGGCGGTCTTTGACGATATCGACGATCTGAAGAACCGTCGCGGCTGACGTTGCCATCGCATCGACGGCGACCCATTCTTCGCGACTGTGGGCATTTTCGCAGCCACAGAAAACATTCGGGCAGGGCAGGCCCTTGAAGGTGAGCCGCGCGCCATCGGTGCCGCCCCGGATTGGCCGGTAAACGACCTCGATTCCGAGCTTTTTCATCGCTTCCCGCGCGATATCTGTCACGTGCGGCTGGTCGACGAGAGCGACTTTCATGTTGCGATAGCTGTCCTTCAGTTCGACATCGACCTGCACCTTCGGAAACGTCTTGCGCACCGCTTCGGCCATTTCCTGGATGCGCTTCTTGCGCGCCTCGAGCGAGGCGAGATCGAAGTCGCGGATCAGCACCTTCACGACCGATATCTCCTCGCTGCCAGTCACCTCATAGGGATGGAGATAGCCTTCGCGGCCCGAAGTGATCTCGGGGCGGGGCTCAGCGATGAACATCGACAGGAACTGAGCGAGCGCATACTGAGAGTTCACCATGACATCTTTCGCGAAGCCGGGATGGACGTTCTTTCCGTGGAAGGTGACGACAGCTGAAGCGGCGTTGAATGTCTCGTCGCTCAGCTCGCCTTCCTGCTCGCCATCGATGGTGTAGGCGAACGCGGCTCCGAACCCCTCGACATCGAATCCGTCGGCCCCGCGGCCGACTTCCTCATCAGGGGTGAAGCAGATTTTCACCGCTCCGTGAGGAATCTCGGGATGTTTCATCAGATATTCGGCGGCGGCCATGATAGCGGCCACGCCCGCCTTGTCATCCGCCCCGAGAAGGGTCGTCCCGTCGGATGTGACGATATCGCGTCCGATATATTTTGACAGCCGGGCATTCTTCGCGGCCGAGATCACGACATCCGGATTACCGGGAAGCTTCAGGTCCCCGCCCGGATAGTTGCGATGGACGACGGGTTTGACGAGGGCACCGGGTACGGCCGGGGAAGTGTCGAGATGGGCAATGAAGCCGACGGCTGGAATCTTCGCGGCTTCCGGTCCCTTGATGTTCGTGGGGATCGTTCCGTAGACATAACACTGGGAGTCGAGCTTGACATCCTGGAGGCCGAGCTGTCGGAGCTCCCCTTCGAGCAGCTTGGCCAGTTCCCACTGTTGAGGGGTGCTGGGCAACTTGTCGACATTCTCCATCGACTGGGTGCCGATTGCTGCATAGCGGCAGAACCGCTCGAGAACCGTCTGTTTCAGGGCTTCAAGCATTTCGTTGTTCACGTGATGTCTCCTTGTTTTCCGTCACTTCGAGGCCGACTTAAGCTCGTCGAACCGCTTCGAAATCAGATCGCAGACGCCCTTCAACAGGTTCGGGTCCTCTAGGCTGATGTCGAGGAAATCTTTGAGCAGGGCCGTTGCGGGCCGATCAAACCCGTTCGAGACCATGGCCACATACTTCGGGGCGAAGCCGGCCGGGTCTGCTTTATACATCGAGTAGTATTTGAGCGCGAGCATGTGCGCCACGACATAGTTCACGTAATACCCCGGAACGGACCAGTAATGGTGCTTGCGCATCCAGTGATACTCAAGCTCGGGGTGCTTGGCGAAAAAGATGTCATACTGCTTGCCGACATCGGTGCAGGCTTTGTTAAACCCGTTCTCGTCGACGATCTCGCCGCTGGCGATCCGGTCGTAGGAGATCATCTCGAACTTGGCCCGGCGCGCGAGTTCCCACAGATACATCATCTCGTTGACCATGTCCCACCGGATCCCGGCAATGACGGCGGGGTCCTTCAGGGTGGAAACGAGGTGGTCGCGCAGCATCCACTCGTTGAACATAGCGAACGACTCGGTCATGAATGCGGGGCCTTCAGCGAACATCAGAGAGCCGCGCTTGTTCTTGACGAGCTGGTAATGGATGGCATGGCCAGACTCGTGGGCCAGGGTTGAGACGTCGTTGAGGAAACCCTGGAAATTGTCCATGAAATACCCGAAGTTCCCGACGCAGAAGGCGCCCTGGTCACGGTTCGGCCCGCCGACCACATCGAGGCGGCCGTTCTTGGGTTCAAGCAGCTTCTTCAGCTCGGTGGAATACTCGGTGCCGAGCTTTTCGAGAGCCGCGTTCAGATGGGCGCAGCCCTGGTCGATCGTGAGCCGGGCCGGCTTCGCAGCGGCCGGGGTCAGCTCGATGTCCCAGATCCCGACCTCGCCGCCGCCGAGTTCGCGTTCGAGGCTTGCGATGCGCCAGTTCTGATACTTGTGATAAAGTGGCAGATATTTTTCAAGCTGAGCATACATCGCATCGATTTCAGGGCGGCTCATGTACATCCCGAACAGGGCCTGATGGTAATACGTTGGGAAGCCGCGCATGCCGGAAATGGTATTCAGGGTCTTCATCTCCCGGCGCAGCGCGAACGCGAGCATATCCGCATGTCGGCGGAAGAAGTCATAATACAACCGGAAGGCGCGTTCCCGGGCCTTGCGGTCGGGCGAGCGCATCAGCCCCTCGAAGTCGATGTGGACATTCAGCTTCTTGCCTTCCGAGATAACCTGGGGGAAGGGGAACCGGTCGAACACGCGCTGGAACAGGTCAGACTGCCAGCTCGTCAGATCGGGGGTCAGCACGGAGAGGACGCTTTCCTTCTCCTCGGAAAGCAGATGCGGCGCGAAACGCGCGATGTCCTCGAGGTAGTAGCCGTACAGGTCGAGGCCCTTTTCGGCGGCGCGGAACTCCTTCAGCTTCTCCTCTGTGAGGCTCTTCAGCTCGACTTTCAGAAAGCTCGTGCGTGCGGAGATCTCGGCATCAAGTTTTTCCTGGGCTTCGTAGACGGCACGGTCGTTCGTGTTGATCGCGCGCTTGAAGCTCGCGTAGGCATACAGGCGGTCCTGGATGTCCTGGAGGGCGCGTTTCGCCTCCATCGTCTGATACAGCGTCTTCGCATCGGCGAGGACCTTGCCTTTAAAGCTCTCGAGCTTCGCCGCCGCGGTGCGTGCCTTCTCCATCTCGGCTTTCCAGGCGGCCTCGTTGGAGAAATACTGCTTCAGATCGAACCGATAGCTGGTTCGGGCTGTGCCCGGGAGCGGGTCGAACGACGGCTCAGCCGCGAACACGGCCAGCGGTGCGACAAACAGAGCGATGGTGATCCAGAGGCGCATCTTTCATCTCCTTGATATATATATCTATCTATCGTATTTATCCGCCGATGATTCCTGCGGCGGTCAGAAGAGCGACAACGATGCCCATGATCGATTCGCCGGCAATCACGCCCGAGGCGACCGGGATGATGTATTTATCGGCGAAGCTCTGGGAGCGCCGTTCGATGATCATGGCCAGGACGGCGCCGATGAACATCGACAGTGAGTTGTAGAACGGGATGACCATCGCGAGACCGATGCCCGTCGCTGAGGGGATGTAGGGCCGGAGCTTCTTAGGAGCGTATTCTCCGAGCAGCACGAGGCCGATTCCGATCAGACAGCCGATCAGGATTCCCCACCGAGCCGTCTCGTGAAGGGCACCGAGGCCACTTCCCAGAAGCCGGGCAACGGCTGCCCATACCTGTGCCGATGGGGCTGGCCAGCGATCCGTTCCCAGGACCGATGCGTCGGGGACGAGCAGGTAGAAGGCGGGCACCACGACGAGCGTTCCGGCGAAGATGCCCAGAAACTGCGCGATGAACTGGCGGCGCGGATTTGCTCCGAGCAGATATCCGCTCTTGAGGTCGGTGAGAAGGTCGGCGGATGAGCCCGCGGCGCCGGCGGTGACGCTGGCCGTCATCAGATTTGTCACCAGGTTCGACGGGGCGAGCACGCCAAACACGAGCTGCGTGATCTTGCCCATTGCGCCGACCGGCGTGATGTCGGATTCGCCCGTCGCGCGGCAGGCGACGATCGCGAGGAAGAACGTGCACATGACGGCGATGAAGCCCATGAAGAACGTGGTCTGGAAAAAGTAGTGCAGCACCAACATACACCCAAGGCCCGAGACCAGAATGCCGGTCACGAACCACGAGGAGGGAACCTCGATCGCGGCAAGCGGGTCGTCGCCCGACTTCGTCTTTGCCGAGAAAATGTCTAGCAGGCCGCTGAAGGCGCGGATGACGGTGCGCCACTGGAGCGCGAAGGCCAGAAGGCCCGAGGCAACCATGATCGACGCGCCGGCCCAGGTGCTCCAGCTCACGATGCTGCGATATCCGAGCTTGATCGCGGTCTCGCCGCCGTCGGTCGAGGTGAGGATTGGCAGCAATGTCTGGTTGAGAACGCCCTTGAACCCAGCCTGATCGAGCTGGCAGATGCCGTGAAGCTGCTGGAAGGGCTCCCAGAAAAAGCCGATGCCCGTGTTGATGGCATCCCCAATGACGGGCAGCGTGGCGACGATCTGCCACCCCTTCCCGAGCAGGGCGGGCATCAGAACCGGAAGACTCGTGTTGATCGTGTCGATCGCCCCGGTGTTCACCATCGCGGGCGCCAGGAATCCGTAGTTGATCGCTGCACCCAGAAGCAGCGACCACGCGATCTTGAAGCCCATGATCGAGCCTGCGGCGATCATGATCGCGCTCATCTCGAACCCGATCGTCCATTTCAGCAACGGCAGCCCGAGCATTCTTCCGGGAATCTGTGCATGCGCTGGAATCGCCAGCGCGGCCGGCAGGGCGGCATCTCGAAGCCAGGCGATGATTGCGCCAAACGTGGCCGCAAGACCGAGAGAACGGGCTTTGTCAACGGCATCCTGGCCGGCTGCGTGCAAGCTTTTTAGCGTTTCGGCGGCGGCGATGCCGCTGGGGAACTTGAGCTGCTCAATGTTGATCATCTGCCGCTTCATCGGAATCGCCATGAAGACGCCCAGCGCGGCGAGGAAGAAGGTCCACAGCGCGAGAACCGTCCAGGGCATATGGTGCCCCGTGACGAGCAGATACGCGGCAATCGCCGAGACCATCGTGCCGCCCGTCGAGTAACCGGCCGAGCTGGCCGTCGACTGCATGCAGTTGTTCTCGAGAATCGTCATGTCGGTCGGGAACCACTTCGGGAATACGGCCATCAGTGTCTTGTAGATCGCGAAACTGAGGATGCAGGCCGTGATCGCCACGCCCAACCCCCACCCTGTCTTGAGGCCGACATACAGATTCGAGAGCGACATGAAGCCACCCAGCAGCGAGCCCATGAGAATGGCCCGGAGCGTCAGCTGCGGCATTTGATCGCCCTGATACACATTTTTGTACCAGTTCATCTCGATCTCTTCGGGGGTCAGCTTTTTCTCGTGAATGGTATCCATAGGATGACGGTTCCCTTCCTCCCTGAGCCAACGCAAGGGGCATGTTGCCTCGTGGTTTTCGTGTGCCTCGAAAAGGGGCCACGCTTTTCCGTGCGAGTATACCACGCCCTGCGATCCCTACATCCAAAAATTTCCGTCCTGGCAGAAGATCCGCCGATGAGCAAAGGGAAACGGTCACGTTCATGGTTCTCACGACATGATCCCGGGGACATCACGACATGCCTTGGCGTGCTGCTTGGGGGGCAGGCAGGCGAAAGGGCGAATCGATCAGCTGAATTCCCCAACCTGTCACCCGTCATGACATTCCTGCACAAGGGCCTCTCGTGGTTGGCTTGTTTCGAGAGAAGGTTCTTGGTATAGTAGCGGCATGGTCAGGCTTGATCGTCTCAACCGGGAGTGCTCCGGTCGCCCCGTCTCGCATGCGGCGCCCGCTCAGGTTGCCTGCCGCGTTCTCGGGAACGAAGCGTTCCCGTGCCGGCTCGACCCGGTCTGCCGCCCCGCCGGAGCGCATGGGGTCTGGTTCTTCTACACGGCCATCGCTGGAAGCGCCGCCGCCGCGTTCGTGGTTCTCTGGTGGATGTTGCGGCTCACCCGGCTATCGCGACTGCTCGATCTCGTGACCGGCCTCATCTGGCCCCCCCTCAAGTGGGCCGCCGCGTCGCTCTGGCGCCTCAAAACCGCCTGGGACGAAGTATTTCCCTGACCCTGATGTCCTGCCAGCCCCGCCTCTTCTTCAACGCCGACGGCCGTGACGGCCCCGATTACGGGCATTCCGCGTTCGATTCGTTCGTCGTTGACAACGGGCGCATCGCCGCCAGGGGTGCCGCACTCGACCGTCATCCGGAATACGCGGGCCTCGAGCGGATCGATCTGCACCGCTCCGTGGTGCTGCCAGCTTTCGCCGACGCCCACGTGCATTTCATGCAGACCGGTCTGACCCTTGTTGGCTGCTGTTTCGACCAGTGCAGATCGCTCGCGGACGTATTCGCAACCCTCGATGCTTTCGCACGGACCCATGCCTACGACTGGATACTTGGCTGGAATCTTGACGAGACGCAGCTCCGGGAAAGGCGCCTCCCTACCATCGAGGAACTCGACGCGGTTGTCGGACCGCGCAAACTCTGGCTCTCGCGCATCGATCTCCACTCGGCGATTCCGAGCACCGCGACGGTGCGCTGGGCGGCCTGCCAGAATCCTGACTGGAAGCCGGAAAACGGCCGTTTCATCAAGGACGCCTACAATGGCCTGGCTTCACGGGCGATCGCCGATCTGCCGCGTGAAATGAAGGAGCTGGCCCTCGAAAAAGCCCGCCGGTTCTGTCTTGACGCCGGGGTTACCCGGGTGCACGCCCTTGAGGGTGGTTGGAGTGCCTCAAACGAGGATGTGACGATGATTGCCGGATTTCTCTCCCGCCCGGGATTCGGCGGCATCGTCTACCACCAATCCGATGATCCGGGACTCGCCCGGGCAAGCGGATGGCCACGCCTTGGCGGCTGTCTGTTCATCGACGGATCGTTCGGTTCCCGGACGGCGGCTCTTTCCGAGCCTTATGTCGACGACCCTCTTTCGACAGGGGTCATCTACCGTGACACCGCCAACATTGAGCGTTTGATCCGCCTCTGTGCTGAACACCGGCTGCAGCTCGCCATGCATGCCATCGGTGACCGCGCGATAGCCTCGCTTGTCGACGCGCACCTGCGTCACCGGGGGCTGTTCACGGCCCCTGTGGCGCATCGCATCGAGCACTTCGAGCTGCCCACCCCCGATTCGATCCGCCGGGCAACGGAAGCAAACCTCCTGATATCGATGCAGCCCGCTTTCGAAGTGTTCTGGGGCGGGGATGCCGGTATGTATGCCCTCCGGCTTGGAAAGCGCGCCGCCCGCACGAACCCCTTCCGGACGGTGCTTGGGGCCGGGCTCCGCATCGCCGGCGGTTCGGACAGCCCCGTGACCCCCGTCGACCCGTTCCTCGGCATCCACGGCTTTGTCAACCACCCCACCCCGTCTGAACGCATCACCCTCAACGAGGCTTTGCATGCCTTCATCGTCGAGCCGCATCGCTTTGCCGATCCTGCCCCCGAACGCGGCTCTCTCGCACCAGGTTTCCATGCAGATTTTGTCTGCATCGACGCCGATCCGTTCGTCGTCCCGCCCCATACCCTGAGACAGCTCCGCGTCAAGCGAACCTTCGTCGCAGGCGAAGAGTCGAAACCCGCATCATGAGAGGAAAGAATATGATCCGACATTCCCTGCTCTCGGCTCTCCTTCTCGCTTTCGCCACCCTCGCCCCCGCCTTCGCCCAGAACCCACTCACCCTCGATTCCACACCCGCCCTCAAAGAGGTGCTGGCGATCGCCAACGACTTTTTCGGCAAGCTCGAGACCGCCGATACCCAGACCGCCATGAAGCGCCTGTTCGAGATCTTTCCCCTCAAGGTCGAGGCCCAGGATGCCTTCATTTCGGATGTGACGAATCTGAAAACGAAGCTGGGCACTCCCGCCAGCCACGAGTTCGTCGGTCACCGGCCCGTGGCCCGGACCGACCGGTATTTCGTCACCTATTTTATGACGTTTCACCCGCGCATGCCCGTCGCCTGGGAACTCACCTTCTACCGCGCCACGAGCGACGGCCCCTGGCAACTCAACTATATCCGGTTCGACGCCGACGATATTCCCGAGTTCCTGCAGTTCACGAAACTCCAGTTCGAGGCGTTGCGCAGCCGCACGGCGGGCGTCCCGGCCACCCCGCAGG
>DATCTT010000059.1:0-43041 GCA_036567845.1 Candidatus Ozemibacteraceae bacterium
ATCGAGGTCTCCGAAATCGAATGAGGTCGTTTCGGAGCTGCCGCCACTGATCTCGAACGTCATCTCCTCGACGGCGGCCGGGGGTTCAGCAGGCGTTTCCGCGGCGGGAGCGAAGGGCTCGACCGCCGGCGGCTTGGGCGCGGCTTGGGGGGAGGAGGCGGGATCGACAGAGAGGGTGTCGGAGCCAAGATTGAAATCGATGTTCAGGTCGGGGGCGGCGGGCTCGGCGGCGGGGGCCGGGGTGTCGAAGGCTCCGAGATCGAGGTTGCCCGAAGGTTCCGCGGGAGTTTCACCGAGATCGAGCTTCAGACCGCCCGCGTCGATGGGGGTGCCGAGGTCGAGGTTCGGCATCTGGGGCGAGGGGGTGTCGAGCTCGAGGCCCGAGGGCGTGGCGTTCGAGTCAAACGAGAGGTCGAAGCCGGTCTTGGCATCGGCGCCTGCATCGAGGTTCAGATCGAGCGAGGCTCCGGCGGACCCGCCGGGGGTGGAGCCGAGGTCGAGGGACAGATCCGGCACGCTGCCGGGGGAGGGCGGAGTGAGATCGAAGCCGCCCAGTTCGAGACTGCCGGCCGGGGTCCCGCCCGAAGCGGGAGCCTGTGCCGAGCCTGCGTCCGACAAGTCGAGCGAGAGATCGAGGTCGAGAGGCGCCCGTTCGAGCGGGGTTGGGGCACCGCCGCCCGATGCGGGCAGCGCCATTCCGCACATGTTGCAGAATTTGTTGTCGTTCTCGTTTTCAAACCCGCAGCCGGGACACTGCATAGCGACCTCCGATTTTCATGGCCCCCGTTTTTCCGGTTCGAGGGGATATTTCACGCAGCTTCATCAAGGACCGACAGGATCCAGAGCATTCGAACATCCGGCAGTTTACCGGAAACTTTCCGTGAACGCCAGTGGGGATTTCCATTCAGACGGGCTTTAGATCGCCCGCGAGATCCGGAAACAGACGCGCGTATTCCGCGGCGGGATCCATCGGCCGACCGTCGGCAAGCATCTCCTGTACACAAATGACAATATCTCGCAATATAATTTTCGGTATCAGCCGGCGCATCGCCGTCACGGCAGAGGGACGCATACTCATCTCCTCAATGCCGATGCCAGCAAGGGTGAGGAATCCTGCGGGATCCGCGGCCATTTCCCCGCACAGGCCGACCCTGATCCCCTCGCCCCGTGCCGCGGCGACGCAGTAGAACAGCAGCCGGAGGAAGGGGATGCAGAGAGGGTGTGCGAGATCGGTCAGCCGCTCGTTGGTGCGGTCGATGCCGTAGAAGAACTGGAGCAGATCGTTCGTGCCGATGCTGATGTAGCGGGTGTGGCGGGCGATCTGTTCCATCATGAACATGGCCGAGGGGACCTCGACCATGATGCCCCACTCGGGCGGCTTCGATGGTGCAACCTGATCCAGGACGCGCTTCCAGACGGAAGCGATCGCTTCAAGCTCCTCGGGGGTCGAGACCATCGGGAAAATGATGCGGCAGTTGCGGCCGTCCCCGGCCCGGATCATCGCGCGCAGCTGAGGTTCGAGCACGTCGGGACGGGCAAGCAGGAACCGGATCGAACGGAAGCCCATGGCGGGATTCACTTCGTGCGAGAACGGGATGTACTTCACCGGTTTGTCCGAGCCGATGTCCATGGTGCGCAGGACCGTCATGTCGGGCGCGGCCTCGACGACCTGCCGGTAGACCGACTCCTGGAACTGTTCCGACGGGAGATCCATGCTTTCCATGAAGAGAAACTCGCTTCGGAAGAGGCCGATGCGGCGGATGCCGCGACCGGTCATCAGCTTCAGCTCCTCAACGCGGGCGATGTTCGCCCCGAGCGCGAGATGCACGCCGTCCCGAGTCGTCTCCCCACCGGGCTCATCGGCGACCGCGGGTTCCTTCGAGGCAGAGACGGATGCGATCTGGGAGGTGTCGGGGTGGAGGACCACCCGGCCGCCCTGTCGTGTATCGACCAGAATAAAATCACCAGTGTGGGCGACGCGGGCGAGGTCGACCAAGCCGAACACCGAGGGGATTCCCAGTGCTCCGGCGAGGATCGCGGCATGGGATGTCACGCCGCCCGACTCGAGACAGACGCCGCGCAGTTTCCCCTTTGCGAAGTCGAGGAGTTCCGAGGGGGTGACCTCGTTTGCGAGCAGCACGAACGGCTCATCCCCGATCTCCTTTGCCGGGCCCTCGAGGCCCATCAGGTGTCGCAGAAGCCGGTCGCCGACGTCCTTGATGTCGATGGCGCGTTCCCGCAGATACGGATCCTCGATTGCCGAGAAGGCCGCCTGAAGCGCGTCGACGGTTTCCCGGACAATGCTCTCCACGTTCACCTTCTCGGCCTTCAAACGACGGATCATCTGTGGTTTGAACTGGGGGTCGGTGAGCATCAGGAGGTGGGATTCAAATATCGCGGCATATTTTTCGCCGTGCTTCTCGAGAGCTTCCTTCTGGGCCGCGAGAATATCCTGGCGGGTCAGGGCGACGGCGGCCTCGAGGCGCTCGAGCTCGCGGTCGAGGTGCTCGGGTGGGACGAGGGTTTTGACGACATCGATCCGGCGACGGTACACGTAGGCCCGGGCGTGGCAGACGCCGACGGAGCCGGCGATGCCAAAAAGCTGGATGGGGGATCGGGGTTCGCTCATGGGAGGCCGCTTAGCTCGCCTCTTCCTCGCCGAACCGGCTGTCGATCAGGGCCCTGATGGCCTCGACGGCCGCTTCTTCGTCGTGCCCGTCGGCGATGATCGTGACGGTGTGACCCGGTCCGGCTGCGAGCATCATGACACCAAGAATGCTCTTGGCGTTGACCTCGGTGTCATCCTTCACCAGCTGCACTTCCGAATCGAACGTCGATGCGAGCTTGACCAGCAGTGAGGCCGGCCGAGCGTGCAGTCCGAACTTGTTCTTTATCTCGACTTCCTTGCGCTTCATCTCGGACCCTTCAGATGAGAATTCCCCAGTGGTAGAGCACCAGGGCTATGACCATCAGTAAAAACGAAATCATCAGCACATCGACCTTGGCGCGATATCCCGCCGCCGCGGCCCCCACAAGAAGAGCGGCTCCGAAGCCCTGGACGAGCTTTTCTCCGATGTAGAAGAACTCGAGCGGCAGGTTCGAGAGCAGGAAGGGAGTGTGCAGGTTGACATGGTTGGGAATCAGGTAACAGAGCAGGGCGATGGTTGCATACCGCAGCGCCAGCCGCGCCCGCTGGATCTGGAACGTTTTGAGCAGCTTGATGACGTCGGTCCCGAGATGGTACCCCCAGAATACTCCACGGAATCTGAAATACAGGTGGGGGGTATTATACACGAGGAGGAACAGGATTGGGGTGAGTAAAAAATTGCCGAACGCGAGGGTCAGGGCGGCTGCGGCAACGAAAGGCCGCCACGAGTCCCAGAAGAAGCCGTCCCCGACGGCGGCGCAGGCCGTCATCAGCCCCTCCTTGGCATCGTGGATGATGTCGGCTTCGATTTCCCCCCGGCTGTGCCGCTCCTCGAGGGCAAGAACGACGCCCATCACGAGGGAAGAAAAATATGGATTGGTATTGAAATACTCCAGGTGCCGGGCATACGCGGCCTGGCGGGCCGGCCCCGGGGGATGGATCAGGTCGAGGCAGGGCTGGAGGGCGTAGAGGAAGCCCATGTTCATCATGCCTCGGTAGTTCCAGGAGGCCTGGAGAAAGAAGCTCCGGAAGGCCACCTGGAGGAGGCGGAGGGTGCCGAGGGCGGCGACCGGGGCGGCGGCGGGGGTGGATTCAGGTGCCATGATCGGTGGTGATGACGCGCGCCGCGGCAATGCCGGCGGCGACCCAGCCGAACCAGAGTGAGGCCGGCAGCACGGCGAACAGGGCTATGCCCGCGATGAACCAGCGCAGCTCGCGCCGGTCCTTGATGCACATGCCGGCGAGTACAGCGAAGCCGACGGCCGGGAGAAGCCCCTGGATGACGATGAACCCGGTGTTCTGGCCGAAGCTGAGGGAGCGGGTGAAGGCCCGGAGGGGGTCGACACCGAGCCAGGTGACGATGAAGCAGAACAGGAACGCCTTCCCGAACGTCAGAAAGCCACCCAGCGTGTGGCCGACGGCCAGCGGCCAGGCCGTGTTGCCGGACCGAAGCCGGAGCATTGTCCAGCCCTCGAGACGAGTGTTGAGGCGCCGGATGCCGCGGTCCAGGGCGCGACCAAACAGGCCGAGGGCGACGGCGACCAGCAGCGCGACGGTGTTGCACACCTCGCGCTCGACGTAGGTATCAAACTCGCGGCCGGCGAGGAATCCCAGCGCCACCGAGAGCACCGAGGCGAGCGCCGCGTCGGGCGGCACGTTCATGCCGAGCGGAAGCTGTTCGATCCAGAGCAGCTGAAGGATTGTCCCGATCATCAGGCCGAGCTTCAGGCCTGCCGCTTCCTGCCCGACGAGGGCGCCCAGGAAAAGTCCTGTGAGCGGGGCGGCGACGATCGGCTGGGAGATCATGAACTGCCAGGTCGCGGTCGAGTCGAGATCGACGATGCCACCGATGAGCCCGATCAGCAGGGAGGAGGTCAGATGGTCGTCCATCATAGTGTCAGCGGTGCTTTCGGATGGCGGCGTCCATGTCCCGCATCGCGTCTTCCGGGGAGACGTCGCCGTTGATGACCAGGGCGAGATGGTCGCCGATCGGTCCGTACAGGCTTCCGTCGCGCGGCTGGTCGCCCGATCCCTTGAGTGTCTGGAGCTGAAGGACGAAGGGGGAGAGGAACGGATCGTTCTTGATCTCGGGATCGTTGAACAGGCTTTTGCGGGCCGGCAGGCCGTAGGTGCGCTTCACGAGAAGCGCAAGGGCTGCGGGGGAACAGACGTAACGGATGAAGGCCTGGGCCTCGGGTCGGTGCCGGCAGCCCTTGCCGATCACCAGGCTCTGGCAGCCGACCGGACTGTGCCGGTCCACGGGGCCGCGGGGAAGCGGGGCCACGCCGAGTTTCGACGAGTCGTCGCGGAACGCCTGGCCTGCGAGAACGTCGCGGATTGCCCAGGGGCCGTTGAGGATCATCCCGACCTGGCCCGACTTGAAGCTCTGCATCATGATCGTATAGGCATCGTTGCGGACGTTGACGGGGGGCACCGAGCGGTCGGCCTCCTTGAGGTCGGTCAGGAAGTGCAGCGCCTTGAGGGTCTGGTCCGAGGTGATGTTGAGCTCTCCGGAAGGGGTGTAATACCGGCCCCCGAAGCCGAACAGGAAGGGCTCAAACCACCAGCCTTCGGGGTGGATGAAAAAGCCGTATCGGGCACGGCCTGGATCAGTGAGCTTGCGGGCCGTTTCCCGGAAACTGTCGAAATCCTCGGGCGGGTGGTCGATGCCCGCCTCTTTGAAATATGCCTTGTTATAAAACAATCCGAGGCAGTCGAGGGTGTGTGGAAGGCCCCAGAGGCTGCCTTCGACCGTGACGACGTCGCGGGCGAGGGGAAGGAGATCGTCGAGCTCGGTCTGCATGCCGGCCGTGTCGAACGGCTCGAGCAGCCCCTGCGTCGCGAAATCCTTCAGCCAAAAGCGGTCGCAGCGGAAGACGTCGGGGGTGGTTCCCGTCTTCACCGCCTGTTCGTATTTCGCCCGGGCCTGGCCGAACGGGATGTTCTCGACATCGATCGCGATGTCCGGGTAGGCGAGCTTGAACTCGGTCAGCACCGGGGCGAAGGCTTCGGACTCGGTCGGGGTCATCGTGTTCCAGAACTTCAGACGGGCCTTTCCGAGATTCGTGGCGGGTGCCGGGCCGAATGATGCGGGTTTCGAGCCACCGCAGCCGGTCTGGACCAGGATGACGAGCAACACGAGGAGAAACGACAACACCGCCGCCGGGCCTCGACGGCCGGCGGCGGCGATGAGGCCGGAACAGGGCATCCGGCGCGGAAAACGCCTCACATCATGCCTCGTTCAGGCGGGGGATGCGCTCCGTGCTCTTCTCGTCGAAGAGGTGGAGCCGTGCCTGCGGGATGTGGGCCGTCACGGTCTGGCCGACCTCGGCGCGGGTCGAGGGGTCGACGCGCGCGATGAGGCTGTGGCCGGCGGCCTGGAGATACAGGTAGGTTTCGGCGCCCATCGGCTCGATCAGATCGACACGGGCCTGAACCGGCAGGGTGGGGATGCCGGCGGCCTTGTCCCCGATCAGGATGTGCTCGGGCCGGATGCCCATCGTCAGCGCGTCGGCGTCGCCGCCGGATTTGAAATTCGCGGCGATATTCAATTCCCACGAGGTGGTGCCGTTGCCTTCCTTTGCCAGCAGGTCGAGCCCCTTCGGGGTGCGGCCGACCTTGAGCAGGTTCATCGGCGGCGAACCGATGAAGGTGGCGACGAACGTGTTCGCCGGCCGGCTGTAGATGACGTCGGGAACGTCATACTGCTGGATGATGCCGTTGTGCAGCAGCACGATGCGGTCGGCCATCGTCATGGCCTCGACCTGGTCGTGGGTGACGTAGACGAAGGTCGTCATGAGCCGCTGGTGCAGCTTCTTGATCTCGGCGCGCATCTGGACGCGCAGCTTGGCATCGAGGTTCGAAAGCGGCTCGTCCATGAGGAACACCTTGGGCTCGCGCACGATCGCGCGGCCGAGAGCGACGCGCTGGCGCTGGCCGCCGGAGAGCTGCTTGGGCAGACGCTCGAGATAGGTTTCGAGACCGAGAATCGTGGCGGCCTCATTGACACGCTTGGAGATCTCGGCTTCGGGCAGGTTGCGCAGCCGCAGGCCGAACGCCATGTTGTCCGCGACGTTCATGTGCGGGTAGAGGGCGTAGTTCTGGAACACCATCGCGATGTCGCGGTCCTTCGGCGGCAGATTGTTGACCACGACGTCGCCGATCAGGAGTTCCCCGTCCGTGATGTCCTCGAGGCCGGCGATCATCCGCAGACTGGTTGATTTGCCGCAGCCGGACGGGCCGACGAGAACGACGAATTCCCGGTCACGGATGTGCAGATCGATGCCTTTGACGGTCGGCGACGGCGCTCCCTCGTAGGTTTTCACGATTTTCTTGAAGGTGACGGAAGCCATGAAGTTCCTCGCTTTACAGGATTTCACCCAGCGGCAGGGGCTCGTTCTGGGGGGTGGGCTGGAAGACCGGCATCACGCCGTTCTTCATGATCAGGTCGAAGTGTTTGCGGTCATCCTCGTCGAGGTGGAGCGCCTCGCGCAGCTCGGTCTTGCCGGCGCGGGCGTGAAGACCCCCGATGTTGACGACGGCGGGCTCGAGCCCCGCCTGCATGCAGAGCCATGCGTCGCGGGGCGAGGCCACCAGGGCGAGGGTTTCCGGGACGACCCCCCGGAAGGCGGCGGCATCACTCGTGGAGCAGAACTGGAGCGTGACGGTCTGCGGCACGCTCAGGCCCATCATCTCCTGGCGCATGCCGTCGGCGGCGATACGGTCGTTGACGACCAGAATATGGGTCGAACCCAGCGTCGGAAGCCACCCGACGATGACCTGGCCATGAATCAGCCGGTCGTCGATCCGGAGAAACTGGATGCTTCCGGTCATGGCTGCTGCGCCTTTTTCTTCGCGGCGCGCTCCTCGTAGAACGCTTTCAGGTCGATGATGCCGCGGATCGCGCCGTCCCGGACCCGCTGGGCCAGGGCCGCGAGGTCGCCGGTGTTCCGGTGGTTCGCCGCTTCCATGACCATCGGCAGGTTGACGCCGGTCAGGACGCGGACGCCGTCGGTTTTCAGCAGCTCGACGCAGATGTTCGTGGCGCTGCCGCCGAGGACGTCCGTCAGGATCAGGCACCCGTTCTCGCGATACGGGGCGATTGCGTCGAACGCTTTCTGCCGCAGGGTCTCGACCGATTCGCGGGCGGAGAATGTGATGGCGACCAGGTCTGGCTGTGGTCCCATGATCATGCTCACGGTTTCGACGAGGATCTGCGACAGGGTTCCGTGGGTGATGAGCACGATTCCGATCACGTCAGGCCTCCAGGTAATGGTTGAGGGTTCGGGCAAGGGACACTTCATAATCGACATCCATGCCCGGGATGCCGAAGCTGCCATGCACGCCGAGCGCCAGATCGTGATCGCAGGCGACCAGGCCGATCTTGACGCCGCCGCCGGCCACGTCGAGGAGCGGGCTGTCGATCGAGCGCATCACGTCCTCGACCAGCCGGGTGATCGCATACCGGTTCCGCGGGGAAACGGCCAGCAGGCCGCTGTTTTCCGCCGCGCCGAACGCGTTGCGCAGCAGCTTGTTCTTCAGATTGTCACCGCTTCCCCCCGCCCGGGTGATCACGGCCCGGACCTTGCGCTGGGCGAGCCAGGCGACGAGGGCCCCGTCGAGATCGTTGGAGATCATGCAACACAGCATCGCCGCCTTGCTGAGCGACAGGCGGCCTTCCGTGTAGAGCAGCGCCTCGAAGGCGAGCTGGTCCATCACCTCTCCGATCCGTTGGGGATGCTGATCACCGGCCCATTATAGGGAGGGAGGGAACCCTTGTCAAGAAACAATGCCTGGGTTGAGCAGCCTGTGGTAGGCCCCGACCCGCACGGCGCGGGAAGTGGGCCGGCGGCGCCCGGATGGCGCGGTTCTGCCGGACCCCTCACGCATGCTGGCGTGTTCCCCTCTTCGGAAATCCCGAAACTCTGTCGATACGTTGCCGTATGAATCGCCTTATCAGACGTGCATGCCTTGGAATGTCGGCCCTGTTGCTGTGGGGTGCGGGCAGCGGGTTCGGTGTCGACCTGTCGTCGTTCCAGGGTTTCATGAGAACACCTCCGGGCGCCCCAGCGCGCTCGCGACCGGCGACCCTGCAGGCCGCGAAGCTCGAGCCCGTTCGCATGGTCGGGGATGCGGATGCCTCCTACCAGCAGCAGAATCAGCTCGTCACTCTCGGGAACTCCCGCCAGGGGCCGCAGGGCTCCCTGTCGCTGCCACCCGAGACGAGGATTCCGGAAGGGCTGCGGCCCCTCCTGACAGACCGCAAGACGCCACGGCAGGGGGTCGGCGTCTCGGGAAGCACTGGCGCCCAGCTCGTGCCCTCGCCAGGCGTTCTCGAGCCCGGCAAGAGCGCCGTGGCCGTTCATGTGCTGCCGTTCGATCTCAAAGGCATCAACGACGAGACGATCAGCGACGAGAGCTACATGGACACCAGCCTCGCCCTCACCTACGGCGTGATGGATGGGTTCGAGTTCGGTATCGACAAGAGCTTCGGTAACCAGGACAAATACGATATCAACGAGCCGGTATTCGTGAACATGAAATACCAGGTGCCTGGCAACCTGACGCTGGGCGGCAGTTTCTGCACCGACTCCCAGAGCGCCTACCATTCGGTGTGGGTGAATGCCGGCGTGCCGGTCGCCTGGGTCGGGGTCGGCGCCAACTTCGGGCCGGGCGAGTATCACTTCAGCTACAACGGCTGGGACAAGATCAAACGCTCGAAATACGGCGGATATAACTACGACTATAATTCCGGAAAGGGGTATGCCGACCCGGTGTTTTTCATGGTCGGCGGCGCGGTCCCGATCAGCGATGCCGCGCACTTCATCTAC
This sequence comes from Candidatus Ozemibacteraceae bacterium, assembly GCA_036567845.1. Taxonomy (GTDB): domain Bacteria; phylum Muiribacteriota; class Ozemobacteria; order Ozemobacterales; family Ozemobacteraceae; genus MWAR01. The sequence goes on from DATCTT010000059.1 coordinate 9,478, forward strand.
GACTTCAACGGCGACCGGTTCAGTTTGGGCTTCCGGTTCAACTACCAGAAGATCGTGTATTTCGATGCGTCCTACATCTCGGATGGCGATTACGAGCGCCTGCCCGGCGCGATCGCGCACAAGCGGATGAGGAACGTTACATTCGGCGGCTCGCTGGTGTTCTGACGGGCTTTTGAGGCGCTTCTGCAGGGCCGGTTCCGATGACGGAGCCGGCCCGCTCCCGTTTCAGAAAGGCGTAGGCGCTATGCGCGTGGATGCTCTCGAAGTTCTCGGTTTCGACGGTGTACCAGGTGATGGCCGAAATGGCATCGAGCCGGATCGCGACTTCCCGCACCAGATCCTCGGCAAACCGGGGGTGTTCGTAGGCCCGCTCGGTCAGATACTTTTCGTCGGACCGCTTGAGCAGCGCGTAGACCTCGGCGCTGGCCGACTCCTCGACGCACCGCACCAGATCCTCGATCCAGAGGAAGGCGTCGAACCGGGCGCTGACCGTGACCATGCTCCGCTGGTTGTGCGCCGATTCACGGCTGATGGCCTTGCTGCACGGGCAGAGGGTCGTCACCGGGACCGTTACGGTCAGGACGAAATCGTCGCTCCCGTCGTACATCGCCAGAAAGCGGCAGTCATACCGCATCAGGCTGCGCGCTTCCGAAACCGGGGCCGTCTTCTCGATGAAATACGGGAACGCGGCCGACATGACGGCGCGTTCGGCCGACAGCTTCCAGCGCACGTCGCGCAGGATGCTCGACATCGTTGTCATCGTGATCTCGCCGCGATGGGCGTCGAGGATCTCGATGAACCGGCTCATGTGGGTGCCGCGGAAATGGCGGGGCAGATCGACGGTCATCTCGATCTCGGCGACGGTCTGCTGCGCGCGGTTCTGCCGGTCGTGCACCGTGATCGGATACGACAGGCGCTTGATCCCGACGCGGTCGATCGGGATGTCGCGCAGATCCTTCTGGTTCTGAATGTCTTCCATGCGGCACGCAGAATACCATCCCCGGCCGGCGGCGGCAACCCCGAGACGCCCCGGCCTTGCCGGAGAGCGAGGGGATCGGTTACCATCTCTGCGAAGTCCGGATCGCGAAGACGCGGGGGAGAGAATGACGAAAACCGCACTGCGGGCGGCAGGGCTGGGCCTGATGCTGGCGGTCGTGCTGGCGCTGACCGTGTCAGGGCTGACGTTGTACCGGTATCTCGAAGCCGACGGCCGCGTCGTCGTCGTCGACCGCCTCGACAAGGTGCCGACCGACCGGCGCTCGACGGTCCGGATCGAAACGATCGGCTCCGCCCGTCCGGCGGGCAAGCGCTCTTTGTCGGGGGCCCTTGATGTGCCGGATGCCGAGTTCATTCCTCCGATCGTTCTTCCGGAAACGGATGGGCGCAGGGGTGAAACCATCGCCTCCGAAGGAGCGACGGTCGATCCCGAGCACGCCTCGGCGACTCTGTGGCTGAACGGCATGACAACGCTGATCCGGCAGAACGAGGAGCTCTGGCACACGGCGATGGCATTCACGGTGTTCCATCGCCGCGTCATGGTGCTCCAGGAGGAAAACCTGCGCCTCATCGACCGGCTGCGCGAACTCGAGCGGATGACCTGGAAAGGCCATGAAGACTGGATTCAACAGGCACTGGGCGTGACCGACCAGCTCCGGCAGCTTGTCTACTCGATCTCGCTGTGGCTCCGTCAGAACCCCGACCGTATCAAGACCGATCTGCCGCCGCTGCTGAACAGGCTTCAGATGGTCATCGGGCTGCTCGAACGGGCGCTTCCCCCGGCGAAAACCGGGAAATAGCCATGTCTGCTCCATCTTTTCCGCTTCCGTGCCGATATCCTGAGTATGAAACCCTCCTTCTCATCTCACAGCCAACAGGAGTCCGGCATGAACTGCAAAAGCTGCCCGGATCGCACCGTCTGCACGTCTCCGATCACGAGCTGGAAATTTTCGTCCCAGAAAGAGTCCGCCGTCACCCTTCTGCGCATTCTCCGCTGCAAAAGCGGATACGCCCGCAAGTAGCCGTACGGGGCCCTGAGCCCCGATTCATCAGATCCCCCGCATCGCTGCGGTTTGCCGTGGCGATGTTCGTGTTTTTCCGGCTGCTTGCCGGCGGAATCTGCCCTGCGGAGCCCGACGGGACGATAGCCGGCGTGTTTGCCGGAACGGCCGTGCGGATCGTTGAGGAGATGGGCGACCCGAAACTCGTGCCGGGTGAGGTGGCCGAGTGTGTGCTGTCACGGGACGGCCGGTTCCGGCTGGCGGCGGCCATGCCGGGCGGGAATTTCCTCTGGACGCGCGGCACCTGGCGGGATGCCGGTGGGAATGATACCGGCACGGATCTTTCCTTCCGGTGCGATGATCTCTCTGGAACTCTGGAAGGGCGGCGCGAAGGGAAGGAGCTGTTCCTGAAATTCTCGCCCAAGCCCTTCGAGACGCAGGCGTTCCGGATGATGCTGCGGGCTCCGGCCGTCGAACCAGGGGATGGATGGCCGGTGGAAGCCTCACGGGAATCTTCAGGAAGGGGCGCAGGGATCTACCTTTGCGATGCCTTCGCGTCCACCTCGCCGGCCCGCCTCCCACGTTGCGCAGGCCGGGACCGTTCCGGACAGGCCGTGCTCGCGCTCGGCGGCGATGGAACGCTGATCGGGGGGATGCTTGCGCCGGCACCCGGACAGGAAGCGGGCGAAGCCGTGCTCTGTCCGATCGGTGGGCGGTGGCGGATGCGCGATGGCCGGTTCGTCATCGAGCCGGTCTGGGGGGTGCCTCGGCCTCCGGCGTCTTGGCGTGATCTCCTGTTTCAGGGTTCTGTCGGGAATGGCAATCCCGTGTTCACAGGGCAGACCTCGGTGGGGGGCCTGCCGGCCGACGAGTGCCGCCTGGAGCGGGTTGGCCGCATCCCGGGACCGGATATGGCCCCCACAGGAAGGCTGGCTCTTTCAAAGCTGGGTTCGGTTGCGCAGGTATCCGGAACTCTGCCCTGGAATGGCGATCTGCTTCCGATGCGCGTTTCGGCTGACCACCGATTCCTGTATCTCCGGGCGCCAGACGACCGGCAGGCCTGGCTGGCTTTTCCCATGCAGGTTGGCGCGGATGGGGTGATCTCGGTGAACACCGACGGGCGATGCGGGTATCTCGTCCGCGGCGCCGCGGGAGACGGCTGGGCCTTCGTCCTGCGCAGCCCGCGCCGCACGGGGACAGGGCCGGAGTTCCCTTCGGTCACCGTCGGGGATCTGTGGCTGGTCACGCTCGATCTTCACTGGCAGCCGATCGGAGCTGCCCGGGCCCGCCCGGCCGGTTTTGCCAGGCTGCTCCTGGCCACTCGCGCCGCCCCGGAAGACGAGCGCGAGGAAAGGATGGCGCGATGACTTCTCCTCTGCCGGCGGTTTCCCCCATGAAAACCGAAGCTGCAGACATCGAGCGCTGGTTTCAGGAGAACAGATCGTCCCTGACGAATCGGGGACTCTGGTTTCTTGGCGGTGAGCCGGGAACGCAGCCGCCCACCGCGTGGGATGGGGCGGGGCTTCGTGTCCTGATCGTCCGCTTGTCGGGATATCATGACGTGGCAACCGGCATCACGCACGGGTATCTGTACCAGATGGCTCGTGAGATCGAAGGGGTGTATGCGGATCTCGCGTTTCTGCCGCCCCAGAACGATGAGCTGCTGATGCGCCGTGACGGCATCCCGCTGTTGACGGGAACGACGTCGAAACGGCCCGCCGCGGCATTCGACGTGATCGCTGTCAGCAACTCGGTTGTGCAGGAACTGCTCAATTTGCCCGCCTTGTTGGCATACTCGGGCATCCCGCTTTCCCGCCAGGCGCGGGATGCCTTGGGATCGCCCCTGGTCCTGCTTGGCGGCAGCAACTCGGCTGCGACGGCGATCCTGCACGGTCCGACCGGGGAGAGCCCGTGCGGCGAAGGCTTGGTGGACGGGGTCGTGGTGGGTGATGGCGACGAAGCGTTCCCGCTCCTGCTCCGGCTTCTCGCGGGGCAGCGGACCGTTTCGCGAGCGGCGCGGCTCGACATACTTCGCGCTGGAGTTCCCGGTTTCTACGAGCCGGCGAAATATAGATGCATATATTCAGATGCGGGCAGGCTCGAGCGCATCGAGGCCGAGGGAGGAGCCCCACTCCCGGTTCGTGCGAACAGGACCGATGTGCGGCGGCTGACGCGTGCGCACGGGAGCAGCCCGATCTGGTATGACGAGGATGCGGCTGGTGCCTCCCACGTCGTCGTGACGGCGGGATGTCCCGCCTTCTGCTCGTTCTGCAAGGAGTCCTGGGAACAGAAACCTTATCGGGAGCGGGCTGTCGAGGATGTCGTGCGCGACGCCCTCGAACTCAAGCGCACGCTCGGATTGAAAGAAATCGCTCTCTATACATTCAACGCGAACACCTACACCGGGCTGATGCCGCTGCTCGACAGACTGGATCAGCTGTTCGAGCGGGTCGCGATCAAGAGCCAGCGGTTCGACGCGATTGCAAAGGCGCCGGCCCTGCTCGAGCGCCAGCTTGCCGCCGGGAAACGCAGTTACACCTGCGCCATGGAAGGGATCAGCAATCGGCTGCGGACGTTTCTCCAGAAGGGGCTGAGCGAAGCGCAACTTCTCGCCGGGTTCGACGAGCTGTTCCGGCGTAACGTGCGACAGATGAAGGTGTTCGTCATCGTGACAGGGTTCGAGACGAAGCCTGATCTCGAAGAGTTTTCCGCCTTGCTTTCGAAGCTCCGGAAAAAGCTCGAAGGGCTGAAGGGACGGCCCGTCATCACCTTCTCCTTCGCTGCTCTCTTCCGGCCGCCCCATACGCCTCTGCAATACGCCTTCCCGCGGCCGGCGCCGGCCGAGATCGAGCGGCTCGAACGGGAGATCGCAGGTCTGGTGAAGAAAGCCGGCTTCGAAACCAGGATCAGCGCCGGGGCATCCGATGCCGTCGTGTCCGAGTTCCTCGCCTATGGCGACCGCCGGTGCACGCGGATCCTTGTCGACGCATCGATCGGCCGGGGATTCAGATATCGCGGCGAGGTGAAGCCCGAATGCGCGGCGTTCTGGACCGCCGAGATCCGGAACGCGGGCCTCGAGAACCGCCTGTTTCCACGGGGAACCGCGGGAGAAGTCCTTCCCTGGGGGGACGTGGAAACCGGTGTCTCGAATGCCTTTCTCTTCGCGAACTGGAAGATGCTCGCGGAGGGGCGGGAGATGTCCTCCTGCATCAGCCCGCCGTGGGGCAGCGGCGTCTGCGGCGGATGCGGGGCATGCCGGGGCGAGGAGGAACGGAAACGGACGACGGGGCTGGGCCCGCAGGATATCGGGAGGACCCAGGTCGGAGCCGCTCTTCCGCAACCGGGGAAGCCCGTGCGATACCGCCTGGAATTCGAGATTCCCCGGAGGTGGGCCGATACGGGAAACGCATTCATCGCGGCGGCTCTGGGCCGATTTCTGATGGGTGGGGTTCCCGCCCTCGTCGAGCCGTTCCTCTGCGTCGATGCCGTCATGGAGCGGAGGCGCGGGTACGGATTCTGTCTTGCGGATGTCCTGTTCCGCCCGGACAGGCCTCTGCCGGCCGGCATCCGGTTTCCCCCTGGCGCGAAGCAGGATGGGATGGGGGAGGACCAGCTTCGGATCCTGTCTATGAAGCCCGTTGCCAGGCCCCTTTCCGAAGATGCCCGGCCGCTGGTTCTGACCCTTCATGGGGCGCGGAGCGACCGTGAGGCGGAGATGGCGAAGCGCATCGATGCGATGCTCGCGAAATACCGATACAAGCATCAGAAGCTCTGGCGGGGTGACGTGCTGCACTGGGAAATTCAGGCCGGGCAGGCAAAAAAATGCGGGATATCACTGATCCGGCTTCGCCGCGGCGATTGTGATATCACGATGCATATCCTTCACTGGCCCGAACCCCATCTGATCGAACAGATCGGAGGGAAGGAGTGTGACGTCGAGGTTCTCCCGGGCTGAGTCTTGTGTTACCATGCCCCCATGTCTGGAACGTCACCGAAAATCGACCGGTTCCTTGCCGGGATCGACCGCGCGATCTTTTCGGCTGACCCGGTGACGGTCACCGCCCATGCCTACGATGCGACGAACGAGTTTCATTACCCGGCCGGTGTGGTTCGCCCCCGCAATGCCGCGGATGTCGGTGCGATCCTGCGGGCGGCGAACGAGAGCCGGGTGAGCCTGTTTCCGCGCGGTGCCGGCACGGGATTTTCCGGGGGCGCCCTGCCGGTGGACGGGGGCGTGGTGATCGATTTTCTGGGGATGAATCGCATTCTCGAGATCGACGAGGAAAGCATGACGGCCCGTGTCGAACCTGGGGTTGTGACGCTGCATCTCCAGGAGGCCGTTGAAGCGTACGGATTGTATTATCCGCCGGATCCGGCGTCTCTGAAGATCTGCACGATCGGCGGAAACGTCGCCGAGAATGCGGGGGGGCCGCACTGTCTCAAGTATGGCGTGACACGCGATTACGTTCTTTCGCTCGACGGCTTCACGGCCGACGGGCGGCCGTTCGGCGCGGGCAAGGGCACGCTCAAGGACCGGGCCGGGTATGATCTGAAGCATCTGTTCATCGGCAGCGAAGGGACGCTGGCCGTCTTCACGGGGATCCTTCTGCGTCTCGTGCCGAAGCCCGAGGACCGGCTCCTGTTCACGGCATATTTTCACGACCTCGATGACGCGACGGCCATGGTGAACACACTGCTGAAGCGGGGGATCGCCCCGTCATCCATGGAGTTCATGGACCGATCCGCCCTTCAGGCGGTCGAGTCGTATGCCAAGCTGGGCATCAACACGTCGCACGAAGCTGTCCTGATCGTCGAGATCGACGGCCGGGCCGATGAAATGCCTCACCTCAGGCGCATCACCCAGGAGTGCCTCGCCCGCACCGCCGCCGACATCCAGGTCGCAACCGACAAACGGGAACAGGAAGCCCTCTGGGAGGTCCGCCGCAAGGCCAGCCCGGCGATGCGGGCCTTCGGCAACAAGAAGGCAAACGAGGATATCGTGGTGCCGCGCCGCAATGTTCCCGCCTGTATCCGCGATCTGCGTGATCTCGCCCAGCGGGAGGGGCTGAACATCATCAGCTTTGGTCACATCGGGGACGGCAACATTCATGTCAATATCATGTACGATGGAACGAACGAGGCCGAACGCCTGCGGGTCGAGCATGGCCTGAAAGAGTTGTTCGCGATCGTGAACCGGTATGGCGGCGCCGTCTCGGGCGAGCATGGGATCGGCATCGCCAAGAAACGGTATCTGCCCGCCAATCTCGATCCCGTCAGTTACGATCTGATGCGTTCAATCAAGCGCCTGTTCGACCCGCACGGCATCCTGAACCCGGGCAAGATGTTCTACTGACGTATGGCTCGGCTGAAAGCGCGTCACGAACTGCACGGGAGGCTGCGCCGAGAGTTGGCGAACTGCGTGAAATGCGGCGCCTGCATGGCATACTGCCCCGTATATCGCCTCGACCGGACCGAGTCATCGAGCATGCGGGGCAAGCTGGCCCTGCTCCAGTCGATCGAAGCCGGATGGCCGATTCCGCCCGGGGCCGTGCGGAAAACCCTTTCCCGTTGCGTCGGGTGTCAGACATGTCGCGTGACGTGTCCGAACAAGGTGGACACCGGACTCGCAACGATCCTCGGAAAATGGCTGCACGCGCCTCCGGGACTGGCCGGCAGGCTCCTGCTTCGCGCCGCACGGTTTCTCCGGCGGTATCCGGCCGGCCGGCGGTTTCTGATGCTGGTGGAGGAACGACGGAGTTCGGGCCTGTCACCTGCTTCGACCCTCCGCAGCCTGCTGAAAATCACCCGGGAATATAAATTTAAAAAAATATGTAACAATAAATATATAAATGATGGTGGCGCGGTGCCGGCCGGGGGCGTGGCTCTGATACCTGGCTGCCGCCTCGCGGCTGACGGGCGCGCGTGCAGGACCGCTCTGATGCTTGCGCGGCCGATGGGACCGGCCGGAATTCTCGATGGCGGGTGCTGCGGTCTGCCCGCTCTGGCAGCGGGGGACCTCGAAGGGTATGCCGAAGCGGTATCCCGACTGATGGACGCAATTCTCGGGCGACAGCCCCGGAGCATCCTGTTCCTGTGTCCGGAGTGCTGGTATGCCTGGCATCTGGCGCCCGACCTGTGTGATCTCACGCCTGAGGAGCAGAGGATCTGGAGCATGGGAGCCGATTTCCATGCCGCCCTGGCCGCATCGGGCTGGGAGCCGGATGCCCGGATCGGGGGGCGGCTTGCCTTGCACGAGGCCTGTCTGTATGCGCGCGGTGGCGGGGACCGGCAGGCTCCGCGGCGGCTTCTTGAGCGGATCGCAGCGGAGAAGCCGGTTCGTTCCTTCCGCGAGGGCACCTGTTGTGGTGCGTGCGGGGGGCTGGTGTATGATGAGCCGGAGATGGCCCGACGCATTGCCGATGACCGGCTCGACGAGCTGCGGGCTGCCGGCGCGGACACGGTGGTGACCCATTGTGACCGGTGCCGGGGATTTTTTCTGGAGCGGGCCGGGACGGCGGGGGTGCGCGTGAAGACCCTGCTCGAACTTCTCGGGGAGGCGGTGAAGCATGGCTGAGATCGATCTGTTCGCCTTCGAGCGCGAAGCGCGCGGCGAAGGCTATACCAGGATCGCCGGCGGGGACGAGGCGGGCCGTGGCCCCTGGGCCGGCCCTGTATTTGCCGCGTTCGCGATCCTGCCACACCCCTGTGCGATCACGGGTTTGAATGACTCGAAACAGTTGACGCGCGAGGAGCGTCGCCGGTTGTATGAAATCATCCGGGCGGAAGCCGTAGCCTGGGGCATCGGCCGGGCCGAGCCTGAAGAAATCGATCGCTATAATATTCTCGAGGCGACCAGACTTGCGTTCCGCCGCGCATTCGAGGCCCTCGATCCGGCTCCCGATTTCGCGCTGCTCGATTACATCAAACTTCCCTGGATGCGGGTGCCCCACCGGGCTTTCGCAAAGGGCGACTCTCTGAGCGCCTCGATTGCCGCGGCATCGATTCTCGCAAAGGAAGCCCGGGACCGCGTCATGGAGGAGCTCGACGGTCGTTTCCCGGGCTACGGGTTCGCGAAACACATGGGATACGGCACGCCGCAGCATCAGGAGGCGCTCCAGCGGCTTGGTCCGTGCCCGATCCACCGGCGCTCCTTCAAGCCCATCAAGGCCCTGCTGCCCGACACCGAGCCCCGGCATGCGACTCTCTTTTAACCTGCCGTCGCTTCCGCTCACATCCGGACAATCGGTGCGGGCCGAAGTCGTCAGCAGCGACGAGAAGGGCAGCGATATCCTGCTGAATGGCGTTCCAACGCGGGTGCCCGAACGGCTCGAAGCTGGGAGGAACCTCGAAGGGAAGATCGAGCGCAACGCGGCGGGGCAGGCGGTTCTGAACTTCTCGGGCGAGGTGGCGCTCCCCGAAGAAGGCGCTGCCACGGCCTTTCTCACATCGATCGGTTCTCCCCCGGATGCCGAGAGCATGGCGCTCACCCAGACGCTCCGGAAGCATGGAATCCCGCTGACGGAGGACTGGTTCCGGCGGGCACGGGAGATGATGCTCAGGCTCGGCGTGGGGGCCGGTGACAAGGCCGGTCTCGACGCTCTCGTTTTGCTGATGCGGTTCAGGTCCGCCGAATCCGGGTTTCCGCTGCTGAAAGAGTATGTGAACGGCAATCTCCGGTTTGGCGCCCTGTTTGAGGCTCTGGGCCGGGCCGACATCGAACTGCTCCGTCAGGGATGGGGCGCGGGACGGCTCGTCGGCCGCCTTCTCGAGCTTGTCACGCAACCCCGTGACCAGGGCACATCGGCTCCGGAGCTGCCGGCCGCGATGGCGGACAACCTCGCTCTCCAGGAGCTGTTGTCCCAGCCACCGCAGGCGGGCGAGGAAGGTCGTGTCTATTTCCAGTGGCCCCTGTTCTGGGATGGCCAGGATGCGCCGGACACCCTCGAAGGCGAGGCCTTCGTGCCACCGAAAGGCCAGGAGGAGCAGGGATACAGCCTGCGTATCCTCGTTCACCCGCCCACCCTGGGAAGTCTCGAGGTCGCGGTCCATCGTCTCGAATCCCAGCTCTGGATCCACTTCTCCTCGGCCTCGGCCGAATCGAGGAAGGCGCTGGGGAGCATCTTCCCGGCTCTGCAGGCGCGGCTGAAAGAGCTCTCCTGGGCTTCCGTGAAACTGACGCTCGGGCTGCTCCCTGTCCGGAAGACCTTCCTGGGCCCGACCGAGCCGGGTTCCCCGGTTGAGCGTGGGGAACCCGCCCCGGAAGAGCCGCGCCGGCCGCTGGACATCCGGGCCTGACCGGGCGGGAATGCGCGAAGGAGGCAAAACGATGGCGGACATGAAGCGTCAGAAATTCGACGAGATTGCTGTTGCCGTCAAATACCAGTTCGGAAAAGCCGGAGAGGCGCCACAGGTCGTCGCCTCGGGGCGTGGCCTTCTTGCCCGGCGCATTGTCGAGCTCGCGCGGGAGAACGATGTGCCGCTGCACGAGTCACCCGCGCTGGCCGATTTCCTGGCGCGGATTCCGGTGGGGCTCGAGATCCCGCCGGAACTGTGGGAGGCGATGGCCGAAGTGCTTGCGCAGGTCTATGCCCTGGATGGAAGCCGGCGGAATGACTGACGGCAGGCATCTTCTTGGCGCCTGGGGTGAGGCTGCCGCGGCACGGTTCCTGGAGGAGAAGGGATTCGTGATTCTCGAGCGGAACGTGCGCACCCGGTATGGCGAGCTGGATCTCGTGGCCCGGGACGGGGATGTGCTGGTGTTCGTCGAGGTGCGGACGAAATCCCATACGGTATTCGGCCACCCGTTCGAGACGATCGATCGGCGAAAGATTCACAAACTGCAAGGAATGGCGCGGTGGTATCTCCAGGCGCGCAGCCTGGGGAGCGGGGTTACGTGCCGGTTCGATGCCGTGGCCGTTGTCGGAACACCCGAAACGGCCTGCAGCATCGAACATCTGCGAAACGTGATATCCTGAGTGTGTCGCAAATGACGCAGCTTTCTGCCCGCTGTGCAGGAGCTGACGCAGGGGTGCTTGTCTGTTTTTCGCTGTAGAAGCTGATTTGGTGGGTAGGTACAAAACATGCTGAAGGATTGGCGGGGGTGATGAACATGATGGGACTCGGGCTGGTGCATGTATACGGCGGTTTTCTGCTGTTCGGCGTCGGGTATGCCGTGATGGTGACGCTTCTCGGCAATCTCGGGGGCGATCACGGAGGCGACGGCGATGCCGGCGGGGCTGGGCATGTCGATGTGGCGCACGATGCTGGTGGCAGCCACGATATTGCGCACGGCGATTCCGGAGACGGGGACGGCGGCTCGGGGGGCGATGTGGGCCTGTCTCCGTTCAGTCCGCTGATGATCGCGACCTTCGCGACGCTGTTCGGCGGCCTTGGATTCATCACGCTCGGCATTTTCGGCTCGATTCCGCTGATGCCGCAGGTGGTGTCGAACGGTGTCAGCATCCTGCTTTCGGCGGCGCTGGCCGTCATTCTCTCGAGCTATTTTTCGTTTTTCCTGGTGAAGCTGTTCGTCAAGACGGAAACCGGCGGCATGACCTCGACGAGCCGCCTGATCGGCTGCGAAGCCGAGGCCAGCCTCGACCTGACCCCGGGCAAAATGGGGGAAGTGACCTATCTGCACGGCGGGAGCCGTCAGAACGGCATGGCGATGCTGGTCGAGGGATCGGCGGCCGTGAAGAGGGGCCAGTGCGTCGAAATCGTATCGATCAAGGACAACATCATGTATGTGAAGCCGGTCGAGGCGCCCCCGGCGCCGTGAGATCGCGGGAAAACGCTGATCCGATGCCCGGTAATGCTTGACGGTGCCGGCATGCTGCGCTAAGATGCCCTGACGCCGTTCTTCATCCCCCAGCGAGAGGAGAGAAAATCCATGGAAATGACTTCGATGATTGCCCTGGGTGTGCTCGGTATTCTGGTTTTCGTATTCCTGATCATTCTTCTGTGGGCCGGTCGAGTGCAGACCGTTGGCCCCAACGAGGTGCTGATCATTTCCGGTGGATCTCACACCGTCGTCGATCCGAACGGCAACAAGCACACGCTTGGCTTCAAGGTCGTCAAGGGCGGTCGCGCCTTCGTCTGGCCGATCATCGAACGCGCCGAGCGGCTTTCCCTCGAGCTGATGACGCTCGAGATCCAGACCCCCGAAGTCATGACCAACTCCGGCGTTCCCGTCATGGTCGACGGTGTCGCCCAGATCAAGGTCAAGAGCGAGGAGTTCGCGATCCACACCGCCGCCGAGCAGTTCCTCGGGAAGTCGAAATCCGAGATCATGGGAATCGCGCATCAGACGCTGGAAGGCCACCTGCGCGCCATTCTCGGCACGATGGAAGTCGAGGAGATCATCAAGAACCGTGACAAGTTCGCCTCGAACGTCCAGGAGGTTTCGGCCCCCGACCTGGCCCGCATGGGCCTCGTGATCGTGTCGTTCACGATCAAGGATATCCGCGACAAGCAGGGCTACCTGGAATCGCTGGGCAAGAAGGCCATCGCCGAACGCCAGCGCGATGCCGCGATCGGTCAGGCCGAGGCGCAGCGCGATGCCGAGATCAAGCGCTCCGAGGCGACGGCCAAGGCTGTCGAGGAGTCGAGTAAGTTCAACAAACAGGCCCAGGTGACCAAGCTGGCCAACGAGACCGTCGTGGCCGAGGCGCACCGCAACAACCGCATCAAGGTTGCCGAATACGAGGGCGCGGTCAACCAGAAGAAGGCCGACGCCGACAAGGCCTACGATCTGCAGAAGTTCAAGGTCGACCAGCTCGTCCGGGCCGAAGAACTGCAGGTCACCGTCATCGCGAAGCAGAAAGAGATCGAGATTCAGCAGCAGGAAATCAAGCGGCGTGAGCTCGAACTGATTGCGACCGTCGAGCGGCCGGCCGAGGCCGAACGCAAAAAGGTCGAGACGCTGTCTCAGGCTGAGCAGTTCAAACTGAAGACCACCGCCGAAGGCGAGGCTGAGTCCGCTAGACTGCGCGGTCTTGCCCGGGCCGATGTCGAGCGCGCCGAAGGAACGGCCGCGGCCGATGTCGCAAAGATCAAGGGTATCACCGAGGCCGAGGTCAAGAAGAGCCAGGGTCTCGCCGATGCCGACATCATCAGGGCGAAGGCGATGTCCCAGGCCGAAGGCGTCAAGGCGATGGGCCTTGCGGAGGCCGAAACCCGCCGTGCGGTCGGTCTGGCAGAAGCCGAGGCGATGGAGAAGAAGGCGGCAGCCTGGAAATCCTATAACGAGGCCGCCATCAGTCAGATGTTCATCGAGAAGCTGCCCGAGATCGTGCGGGCTGTCTCCGAGCCCCTGAGCAAGACCGAGAAGATCGTCATGATCAGCAACGGTGGAGACGGGGTTGGTGCCTCGAAGATCACCAAGGAGATCATCGACGTGGTCACCCAGGTGCCTCCGATGCTCGAAGCCGTGACCGGCGTCGACATGCGCGAGATGCTCGGCAAGGTGAAGGGGGTGGCCTCCGCCGTCGCCGGCGAGACCCCGAAACCCGCGCCCAATACCCCTCCCGCGGGAAAAACCAAGGGATGACCCGGTTTCTATTCTGAAGTTCCGAGAACCCGTTTCGGTTTGCCGAAGCGGGTTCTCGTTCGTTGATATCCGGTTGCGTATATATAAAGTATTCTACATAAATCGCAGAAGGTGTAATGTTATGACCAGGTTTCGTTCGTTCGTTGTCGCTGGCTTTGTCGCTTGCATGATTGCGGGGGGGGGCGCCGTAGCCCAGACCCGCCCGACTCCCGAGTCCCTGGCCGGTCTGCGATCGTATCAGCAGAGTCCGGCCGTCCCGGGAGAGCGCATGAAACCCGGTCGGTTCGATGGAAAGACGGATGCGGTGCAGACGGATGCGGAGCTTGGCGCCCGGGAAGAGCTTTCGATCGTCGGGAAGCCGGAAGAAAACAGAGAAGATCCAGTCCAGCTGAAAAAGCGGATCGAAGTCCTCGAGGATGTGCTCCGGCGGCGGATCGAGCAGGAGCTGGCCGAGGAGGAGCGCGACAAGATCCGAAAGGAAGTGCTCGAGAACGAGAGCATCCTCTTGAAAACCGGGGCGATCTACCGTGAGAAAAAATCGGATATCGACATCAGCGACAAACCGCTCGTGGATGACGCAATGATTCGCCGGAAAACCGACGAAACCCTCGGCCGCGAGATCGCCGACAAACCCTATGGCACCGACTTCTTCACCTCGGCGAAGGATGTCGCGGCCATGCCCGAAAATGTCACGGTTCCCTCCACCTATGTTCTCGGGGCCGGAGACAACCTGAAGATCATCCTCTGGTCGGAAATGGGGGATGAGACCGTCTACGATGTGACGGTGAATCCCGAAGGCCAGGTGTATATTCCCATCATCGGCCTGCTTGGCGTCGCCGGTTCGACTGTCGGGCAGCTCGAGCAGACCGTGATCGGCAATCTCTCGGGAAAGTTCGCCCATTTCAAGGGGCAGGTGACACTGACCAAGGTGCGCACGCTGCAGGTGTTCGTGACGGGGGAAGTCGCCCAGCCCGGCGCGATGATCATTTCCGCCCTGTCGACGGCGTTTCATGCCCTGTACCGGGCTGGCGGCCCGAACGCCCGCGGATCGATGCGGAAGATCCGTGTGATGCGGGGGAAAGACGTCGTTTCGAATATTGATCTCTATAAATATCTGATGACCGGAGACAAGTCGCAGGATGTCCATCTCGAGAGCGGCGACACGATTTTCGTTCCACCGACAGGCCCCAGGGTGCTGGTGCGCGGCGAAGTCGTCCGTCCTGCCCGGTTCGAACTGAATGACGAGAAAAGCCTTGCGGACATCCTGGCGCTTGCCGGAGGGGTTCAGCCTTCCGCCAGCTCCCTCCGGATCAAGGTCTACCGATGGCAGGGGGATCAGCGGCGCAAGATGCTGGATGTCGGCATGTCCGAGGATGCCGGGGCACTTGCCTCGTTCGTGGTTGCCGGTGGAGACGAGATCGAGGTCGAAAAAGCACTTGAGGAGATCGCCAACGGCGTTCTGGTCGAAGGTGCGGTGTGGCGGCCCGGCGAATACGCTGCGGCGGACGGCGTGAAGCTTGCTGAGGTTCTGAAGCGCGCCGGCGGTCTGAAGAACGAAGACGTTGCTGCAAGCGGCCAGCTGGTCAGGAAACTTCCGGGCGGGCGTGAGAGCATCGTTTCGTTCGATCCCATCAAGGCCCTCGCGGGAGGGAAGGACGGCGAGCTTGCGCTCCAGGGAAATGACGTGATTCGCATTTTCTCGAAGCAGGAGATTGAGGCGGATACGCGTTTCGTGACCATTTCCGGGGCCGTGCGGAGACCGGGGGAATATATCTACCGGGATGGAATGACTATCCGGGATCTCGTGCTTCGGGCACGAGGACTCACGCCGGATGCCGCGGGCGAGGCGGAAGTGGCGCGTGTCGCCAAGGGGCGCACGAGTGAAACGAAGCGCATCAATCTGAAGAAAATTCTCGATAATCCCAAAGACCCCGAGAATGTGACGATTCTACCTCTCGACAAGGTCAACATTCTCGCCCGGGGAGATGCCCTTCTCGAGTCCGAAGTCGTCATCCTGAAAGGGGAAGTGAAACGCCCCGGCCCGTATGCCCTGAGGAGTCGCAACGAGACGCTGGAGGATCTGATCGAGCGTGCCGGCGGACTCACGGATGATGCGTTTCCCGAAGGGGCGATCTTTATGCGGAAGGTCTCAAATATCGCCGACGAAGAGCAGCTCAATGCTGCCGAGCAGGTTCGGGAGGAGCTATTCCGGCAGGCCAATATCGATATGCGTGCCGAGCTGCTGCGCGCCGGGGCGAAACTCTCGGATGTTGCAGATCAGCAGTCGCGCAACGAAATCCTCGATATGCCTTCGGGGGATCCGAAGCTCGATGAGAACCTGAAGGCGGACTTGCTCGGCCGCAAGTCGACGACCCGTCGCGAGGAATTCATCCAGAGCCTGTCTACGGACAAGCAGACAACACGGTATGGTTCGATGGAGCTTTCCTCGCGCTCCCTCCGCCAGGATGCCCTCCGGATACCCATCCGGCTGAAGGGGCTGAAGGACCGGGCGCGCGGCCGTGGAAAAGGGGATGACATCGTTCTGCGTAATGGCGACGAGATCACGATTCCGCCGATTCCCGACACCGTTTCGGTCGTGGGTGCCGTCGTGAACCCCTCGACCCTGATTTATCGCGAAGGAATGAGTGCTCGCAGCTACATCAACAGCGTGGGTGGCTTTGCCGAACACTCGAACCACGGAAAGACGATCGTCGTTCGAGCCAATGGCGAAGTTCTGCCGTTGCGGCGCGTCGGTGCGATCCGGCGGGGCGATATCGTGCTCGTGCCGCCAAAGCCGAGGCTGGTTCGGCGCAACAAACTCCAGGAAAGCAGCCAGATCGCCCAGATTCTCGGCAACCTGGCCGTGGTGTACAAAGTGGCGCTTGATGCCAACAATTAAGAACTCGAGCGAGGAGAAGAGAGTATGAGTCCACAACGGGAACCCGTCCGGCAGATCGTCAAGCGCAATGGCCTCGTGGTGCCGTTCGACAAGGAAAAAATCGTCCAGGCGATATTCCGCGCCGCGACGGAGGTCGGGGGCGAAGACCGGCGGCTTGCCGAGATTCTTGCCGACAAGATCGTGCATCATCTCGAACTGACGAAACAGCCTCCGGCTCTGCCCAGTGTCGAGGAAGTCCAGGACCTGATCGAAAAGGAACTGATCGAGGACGGCCACGCCAAAACCGCGAAAGCGTTCATCCTCTACCGGCATGAGCATGCCAAACTCCGCCAGGGGCGGGAACAGTACACCGCCACATCGGGGAACATCCCCTACAAGAAGATCTGGCAGGTGCTGAACTGGGCGATCGATCACGATTGCTATAGTATCGCCCGCATCAACCAGCGGATCGCGAATGGCACGTATCCCCAGCTCATCCAGGAGGCCACCGAGAAATACGAGGCCGACCTGAAGAGCGCCGTCGACAAGATCATCGCCCGCAAGGACCAGGTGCGCATCGCGATCATCGCAGGGCCTTCGAGCTCCGGAAAGACGACGACCACGATCAAGATCGGCGAATTCCTGTCGGAGTATGGGTTCGAGCTGGTCGCGATGAATCTCGACAATTACTTCTTCGATCTGTCGCACCATCCGCGCGACGAGTTCGGAGACTATGATTTCGAGACTCCGCAGGCCCTCGATCTGGAGCTGATCAACCGCCATCTTGCCGAGCTGATGGAGGGCAAGACGATCCAGATGCCGCGCTACAACTTCAAGACCGGCAAGCGGGAGGCCGAGACCGACCCCCTCAAGCTCGAGAAGCATCAGATCCTGCTGCTTGACAGCCTGCATGGCCTGTATGGCCCCATGACGGACAGCGTGCCGGCCGAAAAAAAGTTCAAACTGTATATCGAGACTCTGTGCCAGATCAAGGACAAGGATGGCGAATTCCTGCGCTGGACGGACATCCGACTGCTGCGCCGGATGGTTCGCGACTCCTGGCACCGGAGTTACGGCCCGAAGCAGACGCTCGAGCACTGGCACTATGTGCGCCGCTCCGAGATCCAGCACATCATCCCGTTCCTTGGAACGGTCGACCACGTCATCGACGGATCACTGGCCTACGAGTTGCCGGTCTACAAGAAGCACCTCTTCAAATGGTTCCCCGAGTTTCTCGAGGCATACCGGAACGAGCCGAAGCGCCAGGACGCCTATATCCGGGCGAAGCGCGTCCATGACCTGCTCGAATCGATCACGGTCTGGGAGGACGAGTCGGTCATTCCGAAAAACGCGCTCATCCGCGAGTACATCGGCGGCAGCTGTTATAAATATTGATGCATATCCAGGGGCGCACGGCATGCGCCTCCGGGGATGAACGAAAATGCAGGGACGCATCATGTGCGCCCCTGCATTTTCTGTGGCTCGTTTGCCCGAAGGGGGAATGACCGCCCCCGCGATCCGGGGTCAGGAGGCGAGAATACTGATCAGAAGACGGCGGCTCCGGGGGCCGTCGAATTCGCACAGGTAGATGCCCTGCCAGGTGCCCAGCACCAGATCCCCGTCTTTCACGATGAAAGGGTGGCAGGAGCCGAACAGGCTCGACTTGAGATGCGCGTGGCTGTTCCCTTCGGCGTGCCTGTCGGAGTGATCGGTTGTCGGAACGAGATGCTCGATGCGCCGGAGAAGATCGTTCACGACGTCGGGATCGGCGTTTTCGTTCACGGTCAGCGCCGCGGTCGTGTGGGGTACCGAAACAAGAAGGTGCGCCTCCTTCAGCCCGGATTTCTTCACGGCGTTCCGGACCAGCTGGGTGACGTCGACCATCGTCTGTGGATGCTGGGTCTTGATCGTCTCTTCAATGAACATCGCTTCTCCCCTCGTCAGAAAATCGGATCTTCCTCTGAAGAATTTTAAATGCTATACATGATACAGCCCTGGCCGGGGGCGAGCATCACCTCGGCGGCTAGACTCCGGCCGTCACCCTGCCGGAAATGGTCGCCGCTGATTTCGCGAACCCCTTGGGCGGATCTCAGACAGGCTGGAACCGCCAGAGGACGCGGGGTGTCGAGGTCCATGTTCGCCGCGACCAGCAGGTCGCGGCCGGGAACGCGCTTCACATAGCCACGGATCCCCGTCGTGCCGCGCTTCCAGGTTCCGAACGGGATCAGCACGCCATCGCGGTTGAACAGCTCGTCGCCGCCGCGGACGCGCAACAGCTGCTTGAAGAAGGCCGGAATATCGCTTTCGGCCCCGCGTGACCATTCGGCGGGGCCGGTGCGCAGAACGTCGATCCGCTCAATCAGACCGCGTTCGCTTCCTGCCGTGAACATCAGATCCGATGACTGGAAGCAGGCAAGCAGCAGATCCAGTTTCATCAAGCGGAGGACGCGGTCCCTGACCGTGGCTGTGAACTGCGCGAGGCTCCGGATGCCGTCATACTCGACGACCTGGCGATGGAGGGCCTTGTCGTTCGTGAAACCGCCGTATCGTGCGGGGTCGGCCGCTGGCAGCACCTTCATGGCAGGCATCAGGACGTCGTGGCTCGACCAGATGGCGCAGCTTGGCCGGCCCTTCGACCGCTTGTGGAACCTGTAGATATCGGAAGGAATATATCTTCCGCCATCATACCAGTACATGTTGTTGAAATACCGCTCGGCGCCGGCCGCGAGGCCGGACTCGGCGAGCTCGATCAGGCGTGCCATGCCGAGGTTCTCCGCGACGAACCAGACGTCCGGGGCGAGCGCCTTCGTCCCGTGCACGATCTCGGCGAGACCATCCCGGTCGAGCCCCCAGGCGGCGTCGATACGGATCGCATTCACGTTCAGGTGACGCACATGCGGCCTGATCACCTTGTCGAGCCAGTAACGGATCAGCTCGGGGCTGCCGTTGTCGAGAACATACGCCCCCCAGTTGATGCGGACGCGGTTCCCGTCGGCATCGACATCGTCGGCGCCGGCCTCGATGCCGCCCGCCTCGTGGGCCTGATACCAGTGCGGCTGGAGATGCTCTGCCTGGCGGTCGGCATGGTTGAACGGAATGTCGATCATCCGGTCCATGCCCAGGTCGCGGACGGCGGCCATGAACGCGCCGAACGTTTCCCAGGAGCCGAACAGGGGGCACGGCCGCTCGTAATCCTTGACGACATACTCCGAGAAACTGGGCAGAAAGTGCGGCAGCAGCAGCATGACATTCGCCCCGATGTCGCGCACGGAGCGCAGATACTCGAACATCGAAGCCGTGTCGGCGAAAAAGCGGTGGGGAAGATCAACGTAGACTTTCCCGCACCGCTCCGCGGGCAGACGATCGAATGGCCGGCTGCCGTTGCCGGTGAAGAACGTGGCGAGGAGGGGAGCCGTCATCAGTTGAAGTTGGTCGCCCTGTTCAGCGTGAGCAGCACGGCGAGCTGGCTGCGCGCGATTTTTTCCATCAGGGTCGGCTCGAAATTAGAAACGAGGTCGGTCGCCTTGTGGTAATGCTTCGACATCTCGGGATACCCTTCGATCGTCAGGATGGCCGATGCGCCGATATTCCAGAACGACGAGTGGTCCGAATACCAGATGTTCGAATCGTAGAGGGTCTTGCTCTTGAGGCCGGTGTAAGCCAGGGCGGTGTCCTTGAACACGTCGATCAGCCAGTTGCTGCGCGTGTTGCCGATCACCGCGACCTCGTTGTCATCGCGATCGGCGATCATATCCATGTTCAGCACGGCCTTGAACTGGATGCCGCTCTGCGCCGCCAGGGTCTTGGCCAGCGCCTTGCTGCCGAGCAGCCCGGCTTCCTCGGCGTTGAACGCAGCATAGATCACGGTATAGGGAAGGGGCAGTTTCCCGGCCACCCGCGCCACATGCAGCACGCCCGCCGCGCCGGTACCGTTGTCATCCGCGCCGGGAGCGACGGCGAAGTTGTAGTTCGAAACCGTCGAATCCATGTGGCCGCAGACGACAAACACGGTGTTCGGATCCTCGGTGCCTTTCTGCACGGCCACGACGTTCTGGAGTTTGCCTGAGCTGGTGGTGAACTCGGGGGTCGTGACTTCGAGGCCGCCGATTGCATTGAACTGCTCGGCGAGCCATTTGATCGCCGCGGCATTTCCGGGCTGCTTGATATGGCGGCTCTTGAAGTTCTCGAGCGTCTCGACCGTCGAGACCATCTCGGAAACCGTGATTCCCGGAAGCTGCTCGGCGATGGCCGGATCGAACTTCGGGGCTTTCATCCGCGAAGGCCATGCCGGAACGCGCAGCGGGGCGAGGGTTTCGTCGAGAACGCTGTACCGCAGTTCCAGCGCGTTGAGAAGCTCCTCGTCCTCGGGCCGGATGCGGATGATGAACGTCTTGTCATGCACATACACCGGCTCGAACTCGCTTCGCAGGCGGGCTTCCTGAGCCGGGGTCTCGACCCAGACCATGTACCAGTTCTCGTCCCGGTCGTCGAGGCGCTTTTTATCGAGGATCGAATATTTCACGTTCGCCTTGCGGAGCCGTTCGAGGCGCACGAAGTTCACATGCGTCAGATAGCCCTCGCTGGAGGCATAAAAGAACTTGCCGGCGGCGCGCAGGATCTGTTCCTCGCTGAGTCTGGACGGGGCCAGCTTTGCCAGGACGAGATACCCGATCTGGTCGATACGCTTTTCTTCGCGGATGTTCCGCACGAACTCGTCGAAATCGGCTTTGACATCGCCGCTGAGGGCGAAGGCCGGAATCGTGAGGGCGATCAGGGTGAAAACGAGGACGAAAAGCGAAAGGTGCCGCATGCTCGATACTCCTCCACGGTACAGAATTCCTCACCAGTGTAACGCAAATGCCCGAGTTTCTCCACCCGATTTCAGCGGGGATGGGGCGTGCGGGGTTACTGATGGTCGCGCTGCTGGAGACGGCGGTGAAGAAGGGCCGAGGCAAGATCGGACTTCTGAACCTCGCTGGCGAACTCTTGGGGGAACGTGAGCGGCTTTCCTTCGAGATGGCTTGCGATGGCGGATTCTTCGGGGCGAATCAGCTGGTCGGCGAGCAGGGTCGCCTCATTGTCGATCATTTCGAGAAATCCGCCGGTGACGCCGAACCACGTCTCGCTCCCGTCAGCCTGGCGGATGTGCACCAGGCCTACCTTCAGGCTGACGAGGAGGGGTTCGCGATGGGCCCTGACGCCGATATGACCCGCCGCTCCGGGTACGCTGATGCTCAGCGCATCGAACTCGAGCATGCTCCGGGATGGCGCGACGACAATGAGGTGAAAACTGGCCATCATGCTTCTCCGTTTGCGCGCAGCTGCTCCGCCTTTGCCTCGACCTCGCGGATATTTCCCACCATATAGAAAGCCTGCTCTGGATACTCGTCATACTTTCCGTCGACGATCGCCTTGAAACTTGCAACCGTTTCCTGAAGCGGCACGTATTTCCCCTTGTATCCCGTGAACTGTTCGGCGACATGGAACGGCTGGGAGAGAAACTTCTGGATCCGCCGGGCGCGGTTGACGATCAGCCGGTCATCCTCGGACAACTCTTCCATCCCGAGGATGGCAATGATGTCATGAAGATCCTCATACCGCTGGAGGATTTCCTGAACTCGCCGGGCCGTCTGGTAATGCTCCTCGCCAAGAATCTCGGCCGATAGCAGGCGCGAGGTTGAGGCGAGAGGATCGACGGCGGGATAGATACCCAGTTCGACGATCTTGCGCGAAAGCACCGTCGTCGCATCGAGGTGGGTGAATGTGGTGGCCGGGGCTGGATCCGTGATGTCGTCGGCTGGCACGTAGATCGCCTGTACGGACGTGATCGAGCCGCGGGTTGTGGTCGTGATTCGTTCCTGAAGCGCGCCCATTTCGGTCGCGAGCGTCGGCTGATAGCCGACGGCCGAGGGCATGCGGCCGAGAAGGGCCGAGACTTCCGAGCCTGCCTGCACGAACCGGAAGATGTTGTCGATGAAGAGAAGCACGTCCTGACCTTCCCGGTCGCGGAAGTATTCGGCCATTGTCAGGGCCGAAAGCGCTACACGCAGACGGGCGCCGGGCGGCTCGTTCATCTGTCCGAACACGAGACAGGTTTTCTCGATGACCCCCGACTCCTTCATCTCGAGATACAGGTCGTTTCCCTCGCGGGTGCGCTCGCCGACGCCGCCGAATACCGAGACACCGCCATGCTGTTTCGCGATGTTGTTGATAAGCTCCATGATCAGAACGGTCTTGCCGACCCCGGCGCCCCCGAACAGGCCAATCTTGCCTCCGCGTGCGTAGGGAATCAGCAGGTCGATTACCTTCAGGCCCGTTTCGAAAATCTCCGTTGTCTTGCCCTGTTGGGCGAAGCTGGGCGGCGGCCGGTGAATGGGCCAGTGCTCGCTCCCCTTGAGCGGCTCCTTGCCATCGAGGGTTTCGCCGAGCAGATTGAACAGGCGCCCAAGCACATGGTGGCCTACCGGGACACTGATGGGATTTCCCGTGTCGCGTACCTCGATACCACGGACGAGGCCTTCGGTCGGACCCATGGCCACCGTTCGCACGACGTCGTTCCCGAGGTGGATCGCGACCTCGAGCACGAGCCGTTGCTTCGTGACGGGGTTGGTCAGCTCGAGAGCATTCGCGATGCTCGGAAGGGAACCCGCCTCGAACTTGACATCGACTGCGGGGCCCATGACTTGCAGAATCCGGCCGGTATTCATAGACAGCTCCTGTGTGCTCTCTCGGCGCTCAGTCGGCCTGGGCGTCGGCGCCGCCGATGACTTCCGACAGTTCGGTCGTGATCGCGGCCTGGCGTATGCGGTTGTACAGCAGGGTCATATCCGTGATCATCTCCTCGGCGCGATCCGTCGCGGCGCCCATCGCGATCATGCGCGCGCTTTGTTCGGCAGAGGAGGACTCGAGGATGCCCCGGTAGAACATGCCTTCAATATATCTTGGTATTAAAGAATTAAGTATTGTTTCGGGGGAGGGGTCGAACTCGAACCGGTGGCTTTTGCTGTGATGAGCTCCGTGGCTCATGGCCCCCGTGTCGAAGGGGAGCACCCGCTTCACGAAGATGCGGCGCTCGAGGGCCGAGATGGAGCCGGTGTAGACCAGAAGGAGCTCGTCGATCGCGCCGGTCCGGTAGAAACTGAGGAAATTCTTCGCGACGAGCCGGATCGGCTCGGGATCGGGGCGCGCCAGAAGCCCCGGGAAAAAGTCGACTCCCAGGCTGGCGGACTCGCGGCGTCGGAAATACTCGTATCCCTTCCGGCCGATCAGGAAAAGCCTGCACTTCTTCCCGGTGCGTTCCCGGAGAAGCTGAAGGGCCTGCTTGATCAGGTCGTGGTTGAAACTTCCGCACAGGCCACGGTCACCGGTGACCAGGATGATGCCGGAGCTTCGCAGCTCGGCGTGCGGGCAGAGAATGGGATGCTTCTCGGGCCGGTCGATGGCTCCACACAGGGCACCGACCATCTGCTCGAGCTTTTCGAGGTAGAACCGCATCGCGTTGAGACGGTCCATCGCCCGGCGGAGCTTCGCCGTCGACATCATTTTCATGGCGCGGGTGATCTGCTGGGTGCTTTTCACCCCGGCGATCTTGTGCCGAATGTCTTTCTGGGTGGGCATCTGTTACGCTTCCTGGGTGCCTGATTTGCCGGCATCCTTCGCCGGACCGTCGGCGAGACTGGGCAGGAAGATCTGTTCGAGGAACTCCTTGATGGCCGCATGCATCGACGCGTCGAGCTCGGAATCGATCGTCTTGCTCTTGTGGAGTTTGAACCCGATCTCGGGGTGCCGCTCGCGGATGAAGGAACAGAGCTGGCTCTTGAAGGCCGAGACATACTTTTTGTCGAAGCCGTCGAGATATCCGCGGGAAGCGGCGAAAATCGTGACGATCTGGTCCTCGACTTCGAGCGGTGCATATTGGGGCTGTTTCAGCAGCTCGACGAGCCGCTCCCCGCGTGCGAGCTGTGCCTGGGTGGCCTTGTCGAGATCCTTCGAAAACTGGGCGAAGGCCGCGAGCTCACGATACTGGGCGAGCTCGAGCCGCAGGGGGCCGGCCACTTGTTTCATGGCTTTGATCTGGGCGTTCCCGCCAACGCGGGAGACGGATAGCCCTGCGTTGATGGCCGGGCGCACGCCGCTGTTGAAGAGGCTGCTCTCGAGGATGATCTGGCCGTCGGTGATCGAAATGACATTCGTGGGAATATACGCCGAAAAATCCCCCGCCTGCGTCTCGATCACGGGAAGCGCGGTCAGCGAGCCACCGCCAAGATCCTCGCTCAGCTTCGCGGCTCGTTCCAGCAGCCGGGCGTGCAGGTAGAAGATATCCGACGGGTAGGCTTCGCGGCCTGGCGGGCGGCGGAGCAGGAGGGACACCTGGCGGTAGGCCTGGGCATGCTTGGAGAGGTCATCGTAGATGCACAGCACATGCTTGCCCTGGTCGCGGAAATACTCGCCCATCGTGCAGCCGGCATATGGGGCGATGAACTGGAGAGGGGCCGGGTCCGCCGCCGAGGCGCTGACGACGATCGTGTATTTGAGTGCGTCGTGGCGCCGAAGCGTCTCGATGATGCGTGTGACTGTCGAGGACTTTTGGCCGATCGCCACGTAGATGCAGAGGACGCCGCTGTCCTTCTGGTTGAGGATCGTGTCGATGGCGATGGCGGTTTTCCCCGTCTGGCGGTCACCGATGATCAGCTCGCGCTGGCCGCGACCAATCGGAATCAGCGAGTCGATCGCCTGGATGCCCGTCTGGAGCGGCTCCTTCACCGGCTGGCGCTGTACGACGTTTGGAGCGTTCATTTCCATCGCCCGCGTCTCAGTCGCTGCGATCGGCCCCTGGCCGTCGATCGGCTGGCCGAGGGGGTCGACGACCCGACCGAGCAAGGCATCCCCGACAGGCATTGAAACGATTTTCCCGGTTGCCTTGACGAGATCGCCTTCGCGGATCCCGGTGTCGGGGCCCATGATGAAACACCCGACGTTGTCCTCCTCGAGGTTCATCACGTATCCACGCACGCCATTCGCGAACTCGACGAGCTCGCCGGACATGACATTCTGAAGGCCGTGGATACGGGCAATGCCATCGCCGACCTGGAGAACGAGGCCGGCATCGATGGTTTTCGCATCCCGGGCGAACGAACCGATTTCTTTCTGGAGAACGGAGACGATCTCTTCTGGTTTGATAGGCATGATTCCTCCTCAGGCGGCCGGTGCCGCCGGAGCATCGGGGTTCAGCAGGGTATGACCGAGGGCGGCAAGCCGCTCGCGCAGATTCTTGAGGCTGGTTCGGAGCGAGGTGTCGAGCACGCGGTCCTCGAAACGCAGGATCAGGCCGCCCATCATCGATGGCTCGACGGTTTCATGGAGAATAACCGTGCCGCGCACACGGCGGGAAAGCGCCTTCGTGAGTCTTTCGCGCTCTGCGGGAGTTAGGGTGACGGCAGAGCGAACGTGGACGCATGTTATATTCTTTATGATATTATATTGCCGGTCGACCTCCTCGGCGATACTGGGCAGAAGGTCGAACCGGTGACGCCGGAGGAGAGTGCCGAGAAACTCGGCTGTGAGGGGCGCTGTTCCAGGGGGAAAAAGCGCATTGACCAGCTCCACCTTGCGCCCGATTGCCACGTCGGGCCTGCACATCAGCTCGGGGAGCCGAGGGTCGATCTTCCCAGCTTCAATGAAGGCGCGGAAGCCGGCAACGCCGGCATCCAGCTGCGATTCTCCAAGGGCTTTCAGAAACGCCTCGGCATACCGCCGTGCGACGACGAGGGCTTTCATGCGGCTCCTCCATCTGTGCTGCCGGCTTCCCGCTCGAGCTGCTCGATCGTGCGACGGATCAAGGCATGATGCTTCTCGTCGTCAAGCGATGCCTCGACGACCCGTTCGGCTGCGGTCATGGTGAGTTTCACGACGTCTTCTCGAAGCTGAATCCAGGATTTCTGGCGTTCGATCGAGATATCCTTCTGGGTTTTCATGAACAGCTCTTCGGCTTTCCGCTTGGCCTCGGCGACGATCTCGTCGCGGGCTGCCTGGGCCTCGGAGATCGCTTTCTGTCGGATCTGATAAGCTTCCTGGTCGACATCGGCCAGCTTCTTCTCATACCGCGCCTTGATCTCGGCGGCCTCGCGGTTCTTCCCCTCGGCGGCGTCCATCGACTCGCGGATCCGCTTCCGGCGCTCTTCGAGAATTCCCTGCACCGGGATGAACAGAAACCGTCGGAGAACGAAAAGCAGAATGAAAAAGTTCACGATCTGGGAAACGAGAATGGCCGGATCGAAGGTGAACAGGCTGGCTTCCTCGTGGCTGCCGGAGTGGGTCTGTTCCGCCGGCGTTTCGGCCGTCAGTCGTGGCGCAGGGGCCGCCTCCGCCGCTGGCATCGCAAACGAGGCGAACCTTGCAAGGCTCATGGCAACGAGCAGAAGACAGATCATCCATGGGAAACGCCGGGTCATAGAGTTCCTCCAGAAGCATACCGAACGATTTCCGCAATCAGGCACGAACAGCCGGTTTGCGGCCGTCGGGGCAGCGCGCGGAATCGTCGTGAGGGTTCCGTCACCAGCGGACGAAGAGCAGGATGAGGGCGATCAGAAGACAGTAGATCGCCAGAGATTCGATCATGGCGAGGCCGATGATCATGGTGAACCGGAGCTCTCCGACGAGATCGGGCTGTCGGGCCATGCTGTCGCAGGTCTGCTGGATGGCCTTCGCCTGGGCGATGGCGGCGGCGCTGCACCCGATACCGACCGCGAAGGCGGCGCTCAATGCCTCGGCAATGCGAATCAGAGAAGTCGAATCCATTAGTTTGCCTCCTGGGAATGGTTTGAACCATGGGATGTGGCCGCTTCGCCGCCGTGGGGTTCGGCATGAGCCGCCGCTCCGGAAATGTAGATACCCGACAGGATTGTGAAGACCATGGCCTGGATCACGCTCGTGAACAGGGCCATGAACATCATGGGGAGCGGGACGAGAAGCGGAAAGAGATACAGGGTCAGGACGAGGATCACGACATCCTCCCCCATGATGTTGCCGAACAGGCGGAGGGTGAGGCTGATCGGGCGGGCGATTTCCCCGATGAGGTGGATCGGGAACATCAGGGGGCCCATCCACCAGACGTCACCCCAGAAATGCTTCAGGTAGCCGAGCCCCTGCCGCGAAAAGCCGATATAGTGCGTCATGAGGAAGATGACAATGGCCATGGCGACGCAGTTGGAAAAGGTGCCGGTGGGCGATTTGAGTCCCGGAATGATGCCGAGAAGGTTTTCGCACAGGATGAACACGAACAGGGTCGCGAAAAAAGGCAGAAACTCGGCTGTCAGCTCGGGGCCGACGATCGTTTTCACGAACCCCTCCAACTGCTCGTAGATCCACTCCGCGAGGTTCTGGAGGGGAGTCGGGACGAGGTGGAGGTGCCGGGTCGCGAGAAGGGCGAAGCCGCAGAAAAACAGGGTCACCAGCACCGGAAGCAGCGCGCCCGGGGCAAGCGGGATGAATGAGAACAAATAAAAGATCTTTTGTTCTAATTCATGCATTCTGACTTCCTCCGGCGGATGCGTATCTGGACCCCATGGCGAAAGCGGCGGCACCAACGACGGCGAGCTGGCTCGACAGAAGCCCGCCGAGAACCTGCAGAAGATCGAGACCGAGGCCGTACAGCGCCCAAATGATCAGAAACAGGCCGGCGATCTTGAACATCGAAAGAAACAGGCCCTTCGCCATCAGAACCTTGTTCGAGCTGGGCCTGAGGTTTGCCATGGTGACGATGAGGATGTGAAAACTCCCCAGACCGAGCCCCATCCCGATTAGGATGCCCCACCAAAGCTTTTTCCAGCCCAGGATACCGATAGTCAGCAGCAGGATGCAAAGACCGATACCGATGAGGTAAACGGATCGCTGGAAGCCTGCGATCAATTGCTGGGAAGGGAGATGTTCATCGGCCATGAGTGTGTATGCTCCTTCGCAGGACCCGCCACGTGTTGCGGAACGCGGCGGCCAAACCCCATGCAGTTCCCAGGCAAAGGCCCCAGGGATCGGTTTGCAGACGCAGGTCAGCCACATACCCGACGGCGATTCCCAAAGCCAGCGAGACCCCGATCTGCAGTCCCAGGGTGAGAACGGGACCCAGCTCGGCGAGTTGCTGTCTCCAGGTGGCGCCAGACCGGCCGTTTCCGGCAGGATGCATCCCTATATCACAAGCCTTTCGTCAAGTCAAACGCCGCACCGGGGGTGCCGCAACAGAACGTCAGTTCTCAACCCCGAGGGTGGGGCGGTGTCCCTTGATGTCTTCGACGTAGCACCGCAGCAGCTCCGCGACACTCCATGCCTGCGCAAAACAGCCGGCAGCCGCGTGGGGCGGATTCGCGTCGAATACCTCCGAGATGCTGCCGACGCAGCCCTCCTGTTCCAGATGCAGCCGGAACGGCTCGATCATGTGGGACGCGCGCAGCTGGGCTTCCATCGAGGCGTTGTGCGCCTTGAGATACGCCGTGATGAACGGCCCGATCAGATACCCCCACACGGTTCCCTGGTGATAGGCCTTGTCGCGGGTCAGCCGGTCGCCGCCGAACCGGGGGCAGTAGGCGTGCTCGAACGGGGCCAGGCTGCGCAGTCCATGGGATGTATACAGATGGCGATACACCGTGTCGACGACGCTGTGTTCCTCCTCCTGCTCCAGAATCCGGAAGGGGAGGAAGACGGCGAAGATCTGGTTGGGCCGCAGCGACCGGTCGGGGGTGCCGTCGTTGGCGATCACGTCGTGCAGCGAGCCTGTCTCGGGATTCCAGAACCGGCGCCGGAACGAGGCGCGCACTTTCCGGGCGAGCGCCGCGAGATCGTGCGTCGGCATGCCGTAGCAGTCCAGCAGGTGCGACAGGAACCGGAGGGCGTTGTACCACAGGGCATTCACCTCGACGGCCTTGCCGTGCCGCGGCGTGACGACGAACTCGTCAATCTTCGCGTCCATCCAGGTGAGCTGTACGAGTTCGTTCCCGGCGCGAATCAGCCCGTCGTTCGGATCCATGCCGATCTCATACCGGGTGCCCGCCATGAAGGCCTCGATGATGCCCCGCATCGGATCGAGGAGATGCTTCCGGACGAAATCATAGTCTTCAGTATATTCAAGGAACCGGTGAACCGCATGGAAAAACCACAGCGAGGCGTCGACGCTGTTATAGAGGGCTTCTGAGCCCTGGTCGGCAAAACAGTTCGGAACCAGCCCGTCACGCACGGCAAGGGCGAAGGTCCGGAGAATCGAGCGGGCATCGTCGAACCGGCCGGGCACGAGGGTCAGGCCGGGAAGCGCGATCAGGCTGTCCCTTCCCCAGTCCGAAAACCAGGGATACCCGGCGATGATCGTGCGGCAGCCGGTGCTGTACCGCTCGACGATAAACTGGTCGGCCGCCAGAAGCAGCCGCCGGACCAGGGGATCCTCGGTCGGAAAGGTCTCGAGAATCGCCTCCTGGCGCTGATCCTCACGCTTTCGCAGTTCGACCGGGTTAAAGGCCGGGACAGGCTCATCGGAAAACACGAGCGTCGCCGAGCCGTGCATGTTCTGCAGGCGGAGATATCCGTTGGAATAGTCATCCTCGTGGGCCTCGAGGCCGCGCGCCGCCTCTTCCGAAAGAAAGTTCGCGGTTTCCCAGCGGCCGTCCCGCACGAAGCAGCCGCGATCCCAGGCGGCATGGAGGGTGGGGGCGTTTGCGAAGGGGCGCAGGCAAAACGTGTTCTCGGTCACGGCCGTGTCATCGACGAAGCCGGCATTCCGGTACGTCGTGCCGTGAAAGTCGCGGAACGGCATGTGGGGCCGCAGCCGCAGCTCGATCTCGTGGCCGCCGTTCAGCACCTTGTAGGTGATGACCGTCGTGTTCTGGCCGTGAATCATGAACAGGCTCTTGATCAGCAGCACATCACCGATCTGCCAGGTCCAGGTGGGGACGGGAGTCGCCTGGAACCGTTCGAGAAACAGATGGCCGAGCGGATGGGCGCCGCCGCCGGGGCGGGCTGTGAACAGCGGGTATTCCGAACCGTCGATCAGAAGCGTTTCGGTCAGGCGTGACACCAGCACAATCCGCTCCACGGGGGGCCGGCGGGCTGCGACGAGAATACCGTGATACCGCCGGGTGTTCAGGCCAATGAGGGTCGAGCTGGCGAAGCCGCCGAGACCGTTCGTCACCAGCCATTCCAGCTGGGAAGCGCGGGGCAGATCGCCCAGAATGCGGCGGCCGAACGCGGTCATGTGAATTCCTCCTTGGCGGGGCTGGCGGACCTGCCGCTTCCTTTATAGCCTGTTTCCGGCTGCATTTCCACTCCGGAGAGATCGCATGGCGATGACGGCTGGGGTATACTTGGCCCGGCGCCGCTGCGCCCTGGAGACGAATCATGCCCGGTTGCCTGCTGATCGACGGGAACAACATCCTTTTTCGCGCCTTCTACGCCTTCGACGGCAAGAATCTTCGCACCCGGGCCGGGCTGCCGACCGGGGCCCTCTTCGGATTCACCCGCATGCTCCTGCGCCTTCTCCGTGACCGTCGTCCGGAATTTGCCGTGGTCGCCTTCGACGTGGCCCGCGAAACCTTCCGCCATCGACGGTATCCGGAATACAAGGCCCACCGGCGCCCGACGCCGCCGGATCTCCTGCCCCAGTTCCCTCTCGCTCATAAAATTGTTGAAGCGATGGGAATCCGGATCGCGGCCAGCAGGGAATACGAGGCCGACGACATGATCGGCACGCTGGCGGAACGGTTCAAGACTGACACCGAGGTGACCATCGTCACCGGAGACCGTGATCTCCTGCAGCTCATCGATGAGCGTGTCGTCGTCGAGCTCTGCGTGAAGGGAATCACCGAGACCGTCACGATGGGGCCCGCGCTGTTCGCGTCGGAATACGGCTTCGCGCCTCCCCGCATCGTTGACATGAAGGCCCTTTGGGGAGACAGCTCCGACAACATTCCGGGGGTCGACGGAATTGGCGAGAAAAAGGCGCTCGGGCTGATCCGTGAATACGGCTCGCTCGACGGGGTCTACCAAAACCTTGAGAACATCGGCAACCCCCGCATGCGGCAACAGCTGGCCGCCGGAGAAGCTTCGGCTCGGCTTTCGTTTGAACTCGCCACGATCTGCCGCACCGTTCCGGAAATCGCCGAGCCGGCCAGCTATGCCTGGAATCCGTCGTGCCTGACCGCTCCCGGGCTGATCGGCCTTCTGCACGAGCTCGAGTTCACCAGTCTCGCATCCGGCCTGGCCGGAACGGAAGCCCCGGCCTCCCCCCCGCCCACCATTAGCGGCCCGGCTCCCGCCGGGGATTCCGCCGGGCCGATCCTGCCGGCCCTGAAACCCCTCGATGGTGAGAGAATCCTCCTCACGACGCCCGAAAAAATCGCCGGATTCCTCGCAAAGGCGGGTCCTGTGATAGCGTTTGATATAGAAACGAGCGGATTCGATCCGCGCACCAACGAGATCGTCGGCGTATCGGTTGCCATCGATGGCAGCAGAGCGGGGTACATCCCCCTGCGCCATGCGTATCTGGGTCTCGATCCTGCGATGCAGCCCCCGGAGGGGGAGGTCTGGGCATTACTGACGGGCGCCTGGGAAAACCGGACCGTCGCCGGCCACCATCTCAAGTTCGATCTCGCCTTCCTGCGGGAGCGGGATATCCCGCTTCCCAAACGCATTTTCGATACCATGCTCGCCGCCTATGTGATCGACCCGACCATGCCCAACGGGCTCAAGCCTCTTTCCGAGCGGCTGCTCGGTGTCGAAACCATCGAGTATGCGAACGTTGCCGGAAAACGCCCGTTCTCCGAGGTTGCGATCGAGGAGGCGGCTGCCTATGCGGGGCAGGATGCCATCCTGACGATGCGGCTGTATGACCGGTTCCGGGCAGAGCTGGGCGGGACGGGCCTGGAGAAGCTGTATGAGGAACTCGAGCTTCCCCTGCTGCCCCTCCTGCTTGAAATGGAGGCCACGGGCATCGGCATCAATCGGCCGTATCTCCGCGAGCTCGGTCAGGAGCTCCGCGAGCGGATGAAGAATCTCGAGGCTTCGATCCATGCCCACGCCGGAACGGTGTTCAACGTCAACTCGGGAAAGCAGCTCCAGGAGATCCTCTTCGTCAAACTCGGCCTCACACCCCCAAAGCGGACAAAGACCGGCTTCTCGACCGACAGCGAGGTGCTGTCCGAGCTCGCCGACGTGCATCCGATCTGCCACGACCTGCTCGCTTACCGTGAACTCGCCAAGCTGGAAAGCACGTATGTCGACTCTCTCGGCGCGCTTGCAGACCCGAAAACCGGACTGATCCACACGAGTTTCAACCAGACCGTCACCGCGACCGGCCGGCTTTCCAGCTCGAATCCGAACCTCCAGAACATTCCCGTCAAGACCGAGCTTGGACGCAGCGTTCGCAGGGCCTTCATCCCGCCCCGGCAGGGGGATCTGCTGCTCTCGATCGATTACTCCCAGATCGAACTGCGGCTCCTGGCGCACTTTTCCAACGATGCCGCCCTGGTCGATGCCTTCCGCAATCGGCTCGACATCCACGCCATCACCGCGGGACGGCTGTTCGGGATTCCCGTTTCCGAGGTGGATGAAGCCCGGCGGAAGATCGGCAAGACCGTGAACTTCGGCATCATTTACGGGATTTCCGCCCATGGGCTCGCGGCCCAGCTTGGCATATCCCGCCCGGAAGCCCAAAAGTATATCGATAACTTTTTTTCAGGGTATCCCGACGTTCTGGCCTTCTTTGCCGGGAATCTCGAAAAGGCGCAAGCCGAGGGCCGGGTCGGAACGCTGTTCGGCCGCGTCAGACCCCTGCCGGAGCTGCGCGAACGGAGCCATACCACCAGGTCGTTCGGGGAGCGCGTTGCCCGGAACACCCCGCTCCAGGGAACCGCTGCCGATCTGGTCAAGAAGGCCATGCTGGATGCCGACCGCGTCATCCGTGAAGGGGGGTTCCAGGCGCGCCTGATTCTCCAGATTCACGATGAAATCGTGTTCACGGTTCCGGCCGGCGAGGTGTCGGCCATCGGGCCAAAGCTGCGCGAGGTGATGGAGCGGGTCGTCGAGCTTCGGGTGCCGCTCGTTTGTGACGCGGCGGTCGGACCGAATCTCGCGGATCTCCGGGAAACGACGTTCGCCGACTAGTCTTT